>NZ_JBFAQK010000014.1:0-147091 GCF_040677245.1 Streptomyces kurssanovii | reverse complement strand
CGCCCGCCCCCGGGCCGCCGGGGCCGCCGACCTCGGGCCCCCGCCGGGCGGCCCGGGCGGCGGGCACCGCAGACCGGCCCGCGACGGCGGCAACAGGCCTGGATTCAACAACCCCGAGACAACCCCGTCGGATACCGGTCAGGATGTCGGATCCTTGGGGCACACTTCCCCCAGACACAGGGTTGAGACCCAAGGTTTCTTGGGAGGGGGACAATCGTGTTCGCGGGAATCGACGAGGTCGAGTGGGCCTCTCTGGAACACGCCTACGGCCCGGCCGACGATGTGCCGGAGCTGCTGCGCCAACTGGCCTCCGGGGATCCCGCCGAGCGCGAGAGCGCACTCGACGCCATGTACGGGGCCGTGCACCACCAGGGCGACGTGTACGACTCGACACTGGCCTGCATCCCGTTCCTGATGGAGCTGGTCGCCGACCCGGCGGTCGAGGACCGGGGCGGCATCGTCGAACTGCTCACCAGCATCGGCAGCATCGACCTGGACGGCGACGACGAACTCGACCCGGACGACGAGGAGTTCGAGGACGCCGCGAACTACGCCATGGCCGCCTCCGCGGTGACCGCGGGGGCCGACGTGTTCCTCGGCCTGGTGGACGACCCGGACCGCGGTGTGCGGCTCGCCGCCCCGCTCGCGCTGGCCACCCTGCACACCGACCCGGTGCGTGTCCTGCGCCTGCTGCGGGCCCGGCTGGACGCCGAGCAGGACCCTGAGGTGCGGCTCGCGTGCGTGGAGGCGACCGGGCGGATAGCGCTGCGGCACCAGGGCCTGCTGCCCGAGGTGGTGGAGTGGCTCACCGGGCTGTCCGGGATGGCGTACGGAGCGGGTCTCCGGCTGGCCGCGATCGCGCAGCTCGCCCGCTGCGCCCCCGGCGCGCTGCCCTCCGACGTGGTGCCCGGGGTGACGGGACTGCTGCGTGAGCTGCGCACGGAACCGGTGGCGGCGGCCCCCGCGGCCGAGCGGCTCCCGTCGCCGACGCTGCTCGGCCAGCTCCGCCAGGTGCGGGCCGCCGACACCGTGGGCCGCCCGGCCCCCTGGACGGCCGACCTGCTGCGCACCCTCCACTCGGGCCTCGGGGACCGGGTCGAGGACCGGATAGCGCTGCTGGCGGACCAGCTGTGCAGCCCGGACCGGGCGCAGCGGATCGACGCCGTACGGATGAGCAGCGCCCTGCTGCGGACGTGGCGGGGCGCGTACGGGGAGCTGGTCGGCCTGATCGGCGACCAGCTCGCGGAGCCCGAGCCGCGTCTCGCCGCCGCGGCGGCGTACGCCCTGGGGGACCTGTTCTGCCTGGCGGAGCCGGCGGCGGACGCGCTGGCGCGGCGGCTGGCCGCCGAGCCGGGCAGCTGGGTGCGCGAGTGGGACGGCGGACCGCCGACGCTGGGCCCGGCCGTCCTCGCCCTCGCGCGGGCCGGCGACGCGCGGGTGGTGCCCGTGCTGGCGCGGCTCCTGGAGCGGCCCGATGTGCCACGGGACCTCGGGTACTCGCTGGACCGGCTGGGCGGGGCCGCCGCCGCGCTCGCCCCGGCGCTGCGTGAGCGGCTGGACGCACTGGAGCTGGACGACCGGCGGTCCGAGGGGGCCGTGCCGCTGCTGCACGGGCTGTCCGTGCTCGGGTCGGGCACGGCGGCGGCCTCGGTACCCGCGGTGCTGCGTGTGCTGCGGGAGGCGTCCGGCGAGCGGCGTGACTGTCTGACCGACGCGGCGGTGCGGGCGCTCACCGCCCTCGGGCCCGCCGCGCACGAGGCGGCGCCGTATCTGTGGGGGCTGCTGCGGGAGGCGGGGTACGAGCGGGCGGCGGACCGGCGGTCCGCCTGCGGCACGGTGGCCTGCTTACCGCCTGCGGCGGCCGCCCGGGCCGCGGGCGCCCTGTGGGCGATCGAGGGTGACGCGGCCGCGGTGGTGCCGGTGCTGCGCGCGGTGCTGAACGCGCCCGAGCAGGCGGCCCGCCGGTCCGCCGCCTCGGTGCTCGCCTCCATGGGGACGGCGGGGGCGTCGGCCGCGCCGCAGCTCGCCAGGCTGCTGCGGTCGATGGAACCGTGGACGCGGGTGCGGGCGGCGGAGGCGCTGTGGCGGGTGACGGGGGACCCCGAGGACGCGTGGCCGGTGCTGCGCGCGGCCTGGGAGACGATGCCGCGCACCCGGGTGCCCGCCGCGGCGTGCCTGGCGGACATGACCCCGGCGGGCGCCGAGGGAGCGGTGGGTCTGGTCGACCGCGAGCTGCTGTCCGCAAGACGTCATAACGCGATCGACAACGGGGCGGACAGTCATGACATCGTGGAGGACGAGAGACTGCTGGCTCTGTGCCGGCGGGCGGTTCACCGCAGGCCATGACTTCGCATGCCGAGCGGAGCGTGACGGCGGACCATGAACGGGGAGGACCCGACAGCATGATCATCTTCGGTACCAAGGGTTACATCTACCAGCTGGCGATACTGACGCTGGTGTGCGGCCACTGCGGCAATCCTTCCGCGCACACGCTCAGGAAGCGCGTCACGAAGTTCACGCTGTTCTTCGTGCCGCTGTTCCCCTTCTCCACGAAGCACTTCACCCAGTGCACCTTCTGCGGGGCCGAGCAGCAGATCTCCTCGGAGCAGGCGCAGCAGCTCCAGGCGCAGTCCGCCGGCGGTGGGCAGGGCGTCCAGGGCGGTCAGCCGCACGGGCAGGCCCAGCAGGGGCAGCACCCCTACCAGCGCTGAGCCGGTGGCGGCGCGGGCGCGGCGGGCGGAGAGCGTCTCCGCCGCCGGCCGGCCCCGCGTGACGGCCCATCTGTTCGACGTCCGGCGCACTATGACATAAAGGGACAAACGGACGCGCCGCTTGCTACGTTGCGTGGCATGACCGCAACGACAGCGGGCACTTCGGCGCCCGAGCCGTGTCCCACGCCCCGTCCGCCCAAGCGGCGGGGCGTCGAACTGTCGCTCCTCCTGGGCGCCGTCGTCATCTGCGTCCACGGCTACGTCGCCGTCGGTCTCGCCAGGAACGGCGCGGTGCCGCCGGACGCCGCCGGCTACGGAGCGGGCCTCGGCGTCCTGGCACTCCTCGCGCATCTGGCCGTACGCCTGCGGGCGCCCTACGCCGACCCCCTGCTGCTGCCGATCGCGGTCCTGCTCAACGGCCTCGGCCTGGTGCTGATCTACCGGCTGGACCTTCAGACCCCGCTCGACCGGGCGGCCCCCGCCCAGCTCGTCTGGTCCACCTCCGGGGTCGCCCTGTTCATCGTGGCGGTCGTCGTCCTGCGCGACCACCGGATCCTCCAGCGGTACGCGTACATCAGCGTCACGGCCGCGCTCGCGCTGCTCTGCGCCCCGATCTTCTTCCCCGCGGTCAACGGGGCGAGGATCTGGATCCGCATGGGGCAGCTGTCGTTCCAGCCGGGCGAGTTCGCGAAGGTGCTGCTCGCCGTCTTCTTCGCCGCGTACCTCGCCGCCAACCGGGGCGCCCTCACCCACGCCAGCCGGCTGATCCGCCGGCTCCAGCTCCCCACCGGCCGGGTGCTCGGACCGATCGTCGCGGTGTGGCTGGTCAGCGTCGGCGTCCTCGTCCTCGAGCGGGACCTCGGGACCTCGCTGCTCTTCTTCGGGCTCTTCGTCGTCATGCTCTACGTGGCCACCGGCCGGATCGGCTGGATCGCGGTGGGTCTGCTGCTGGCGTCGGCGGGCGCGTACGCGGTCGGCTCGCTCGAACCGCACGTCCACAGCAGGGTCGAGGACTGGCTCGACCCGTACGCCGGCATCGATGCCGGGGAGGGCCCCGGCCAACTGGCCCAGTCCCTCTTCGCCTTCGCCGCCGGCGGGATGCTGGGCACCGGTCTGGGGCTCGGCCACTCCGTGCTGATCGGCTTCGCGACCAAGTCGGACTTCATCCTCGCCACCGCCGGCGAGGAGCTGGGGCTGGTCGGCCTCAGCGCGATCTTCCTGCTGTACGGGCTGCTGGTCGCCCGGGGACTGAGCGCCGGGCTCGCGCTGCGGGACCCGTTCGGCCGGCTCCTCGCGGTCGGCCTCTCCTCCATCGTCGCGCTCCAGGTGTTCGTCATCGCGGGCGGCGTGACGGGCCTGATCCCGCTGACCGGCATGGCGATGCCGTTCCTCGCGCAGGGCGGCTCCTCCGTGGTCACCAACTGGGTCATCGTGGCGCTGCTGATCCGGCTCAGCCACTCGGCCCGCATGCCGCTGCCCGTGCCCGTGGAGGTGGGCGTCCACGCCCAGGCGCCGGCGGTGCCCCGGTGACCCGATGCATCCGGCACGCCGCCGTGTTCAGTCTGCTGCTCCTGCTCGCGCTGCTGGCCAACGCCGCCCGCGTACAGGTGCTGGAGGCGTCGGCCCTCGAGAAGAACCCGGCCAACCGCCGGTCGGCGATCGCCCGTTACGCGGAGCCGCGCGGCGACATCCTCGTCGACGGGAGGCCGGTCACCGGGTCCAAGGACACCGGTGAGCAGCTCCGTCACGAGCGCACCTACCGCGACGGACCGCTGTACGCCCCGGTGACCGGGTACTCGTCGCAGACCTACGGCACCTCGTTCGTCGAGCACGCGCAGGACCCGGTCCTCAGCGGCAGCGATCCGCTGCTGACGCCGTTCCCCTTCTGGAGCGACCTGAGCCGCGGCAGGCCGTCCGCCGGGGACGTCGCCACCACCGTCAAGGCGGCCGTGCAGCAGGCCGCGTACCGGGGTCTCGGCGGCAGGCGGGGCGCCGTCGCGGCGGTCGAACCGTCGACGGGGAAGATCCTGGCCCTGGTCAGCAGCCCGTCGTACGATCCGGGGCTGCTCTCCGGCAACGGGCCGGAGGTCGCCCGGGCCTGGGCCCGGCTGAACGGCGCGGACGCGCAGCCGATGCTGAACCGCGCGATCCGCCAGACCTATCCCCCCGGCTCCGCGTTCAAGATCGTGACAGCCGCCGCGGCCCTGGAGAGCGGCGTCGTCGACGACGTGGACGCGCCCACCCGTACACCGGAGCCGTATCTGCTGCCCGGCACCCGCACCCCGCTGCCGAACGCGACGAAGGGATGCGAGGACGCCTCGCTGGCCTATGCGATCCAGTGGTCGTGCAACACCGTGATGGCGAACCTCGGCGCACGCGTCGGACTGCGGGGCATGGTCGCCGCCGCCCGCGGGTTCGGCTTCAACGACCCCGGGCTGCGGATCCCCTCGGGCGTGACGGCGTCCAACTTCGACACCGACATGTCCCCCGACCAGCTGGCGCTGTCCTCGATCGGGCAGTTCAACACGACGGCCACGCCGTTGCAGATGGCGATGGTCGCGGCGGCCGTCGCGAGCGGCGGCGACATCCGCAGCCCCTACCTCGTGGAGCGGGTGACCAGGGCGAACGGCGACCTGGTCGCCCAGAACGGCCCCCGGGCCTACCGGCAGGCGATGACCCCGGTCACGGCACAGCGGCTGAGGGAGCTGATGGTGCGGGCCGTCGAGGAGGGCACGGGCGACAACGCGGCGATCGAGGGGGCCACCGTCGGCGGCAAGACGGGCACCGCGCAGCACGGCGTCGACAACTCCGGACTCCCGTACGCGTGGTTCATCGGATGGGCGCAGGCGTACGACGCGCCCCGGCCGGCGGTCGCGCTGGCCGTGGTCGTGGAGGACGCGTCCGCGGTGCGGGAGGACATCAGCGGCGGAGGCAGCGCCGCCCCCGTCGCGCGGGCCGTGATGAGGGCGGCACTCTGGGGCTCATGAACATCGCTGCGTCGCTGGACGCCATCGGGCGGCTGGATCCGGAGGTGAGCGCCTTCGTCGAGGTGTGGGCCGAGGAGGCGCTCGCCCGGGAACGCTCGACGTGCACCGGACTCCCGCTGGCCGGGATGCCGTTCGCGGTGAAGGGACCCTCGGGCATCCGGTCCTGTGCGGCGCGCCGGCTCACCGCGGCGGGCGCGGTGGCCGTCGGCTCGACATCGGTGCCCGGCCCCGGGACCCCCTGGCAGACGTGGGGCCTCGGCGCGCACGGCCCGACCCGTAACCCCTGGCGGCCGGACCGCACTCCCGGCGGTTCCTCCGCGGGGTCGGCCGCGGCGGTCGCGGCCGGCATGGTGGGCCTGGCGACCGGGAGCGACGGTGCGGGATCCGTACGGATCCCGGCGGCCTGGTGCTCGGTGTTCGGGCTGAAGACGACGAACGGACTGCTGCCCTCGCCCGACCGCACGGGCCTTGCCTCCGCGGGTGTCCTCACCCCGACGGCGGCGGACGCCCGGGCGTATCTGCGCTGCGTACTGGACACCTACGAGCCGGTGGCCCCGGTCCTTCCGCTGCCGGCGGTCTGGTCGGCCGACCTGGGCTTCGCGGACACGGAACCAGAGGTGGCCGCGGTCGCGCTGGCGGCGGTGGAACGGCTGGAGTCCGCCGGTGTCGTACGGCTCGCTGACGCCCGCCCGGTCCTGCTCGACCCGCGCGACGCGTGGACGGCGGTACGGGCCGGCCGGCCGGCGCGGGGAGCCGCCGTGCGGGCCGGGAACGACCGCCGCCTGGACGCCCTGTTCGCCGACGCGGCCCTCCTGCTGACCCCCGCCACCCCCAACCGGCCCCACGGCCACGACGGCCCCGGGGCGGACGTCTACTCGACGGCGCTGACCTGGGCGTTCAACCTGAGCGGCCACCCGGCGGCCAGCATCCCGGCCGGCTTCACGGGCGACGGCTGCCCGGTGGGGCTCCAACTGGTGGCGGCCCGGGGGGCGGACGTCTCACTGGTCGAAATGGCGGTGGCGGCGGAGAGGGGCCTGATTACTGTGCGGCCATGACCTCCTACGAGCTCGCCCAGGTGAACATAGGCCGCCTCAAACACCCGCTGGACTCACCGCAGTTGAAGGACTTCGTGGACAACCTCGTCCCCGTGAACGCGGTCGCGGACGCCGCCGACGGCTTCGTCTGGCGCCTTCAGACGGAGGCCGGTGACGCGACCGATCTGCGGGTCTTCGGGGACGACTGGCTGATGGTGAACATGTCGGTGTGGCGGGACACCGACGCCCTGACGGCCTTCATGTACCAGGGCATGCACCGGGAGCTGCTGGCCCGGCGCTACGAGTTCTTCGAGCGGATGCACGAGGTGATGACGACGCTGTGGTGGGTCCCCGCCGGTCACCGGCCGACGGTACGCGAGGCGGAGGAGCGTCTGCTGCACATCCGCGAACACGGGCCGACGCAGCGGGCCTTCACCCTGAGGAAGTCGTTCCCGGCGCCCCAGATGTGATCGGCGGCACCGGTCGCCCACGGCGCTCGCCGAGCGTGTTCCCGAGGACGAGCGCCTCGGGACCGCGTGCGTCCGCGTGACCGGCGGCCTGGGGCGGCCGTCCTGCCGCCGCCGCAGGACGGCCTACACCTGACTACGGCGCGCCCGCGCCCTCCGCGATCGCGTCCGCCACCTCCGCCACCCGCTCCTGCTCCTCGGCCGCGAACCGTTCCCGGTCGAGCTGTTCCGCTATCTCCTCGTCCTGGGACATCAGCAGGTCGAGGCTGGCGTCGCCCATCTCGAAGACCCCCATGTCGAGATACGCCTTCTGCAGCCGCTCGCCCCACAGCCCGATGTCCTTGACGCACGGCACGATCCGGCTGAAGAGCAACTTGCGGAACAGGTGGAGGAACTCCGACTGCTCCGAGTACTCCTCCGCCTCCTTCTTGGAGACGCCGAAGTTCTCCAGGACCTCGATGCCGCGCAGCCGGTCGCGCATCAGGTAGCAGCCCTCGATCACGAACTCCTCGCGTTCGCGCAGTTCCGCGTCGCTCAGCTGCTTGTAGTAGTCGCGCAGCGCCATCCTGCCGAACGCCACATGGCGTGCCTCGTCCTGCATGATGTACGCGAGGATCTGCTTCGGCAGCGGCTTGGTGGTGGTGTCGCGGATCATGCCGAAGGCGGCGAGGGCCAGGCCCTCTATGAGGACCTGCATGCCGAGGTAGGGCATGTCCCAGCGGGAGTCGCGCAGGGTGTCCCCCAGCAGGGACTGCAGGTTGTCGTTGATCGGGTAGAGCATGCCGACCTTCTCGTGGAGGAAGCGGCCGTAGATCTCGGCGTGCCGGGCCTCGTCCATGGTCTGGGTGGCGGAGTAGAACTTGGCGTCGAGGTCCGGGACCGATTCGACGATCCTGGCCGCGCAGATCATGGCGCCCTGCTCGCCGTGGAGGAACTGGCTGAACTGCCAGGACGTGTAGTGCTTGCGCAGCTCACCCTTGTCCCGGTCGGTCATCTTCGCCCAGTGCCGGGTGCCGTACAGGGTGAGCGCCTCGTCGGGCGTGCCCAGCGGGTCGTACGGGTCGACCTCGAGGTTCCAGTCGATGCGCTTGGCACCGTCCCACTGCTTGTCCTTGCCCTTCTGGTAGAGGGCGAGGAGGCGTTCACGGCCGTGCTCGTACTCCCAGCTGAAGCGGGCGGAGCCGGTGGCCGGGACCTGCCAGATCGGTTCCGAGGGGGCTGTCGTGTAGCGGTCCTGACTCGACACCGGCGGCTCCTTCGCCTCGTACTCCTGGGTACGCAGGGACAGTTGGCAGGCTCACACGCTGATAGACGCTCAGTCAACAAGTCGTGCACAGGGGATTGACGAGCTTACTGACGGGGAGTCTCATAACACCGACGCCGGTAATCCGACTCGCGAGGTGCCCTCAGCCATGACGACAGTGACCGACCGCGACGTGCAGCTGCTCCGCGACGCACTCGGCCCGCTCCGGGACCGCGAACAGGTCGCCGCGCGCCTGCTCGAGTCCTCCGCCAAGCACTCCTTCGACCCCGACAAGGAGCTCGACTGGGAGGCGCCCGTCGAGGAGGGCAAGTGGTTCTGGCCCCCCGAGCTGGTCTCCCTCTACGACACCCCGCTGTGGCGGAAGATGTCCGAGGAACAGCGGATGGACCTGGCCCGGCACGAGGCCGCGTCGCTCGCCTCGCTCGGGATCTGGTTCGAGATCATCCTCATGCAGCTGCTGGTGCGCCACATCTACGACAAGTCGGTCACCAGCAACCACGTCCGCTACGCCCTCACCGAGATCGCGGACGAGTGCCGGCACTCGATGATGTTCGCCCGCATGATCCAGAAGGGCGGGGCGCCCGCGTACCCGGTGCCCCGCGTCTACCACAACCTGGCCCGCGTGCTGAAGACGGTCTCGACCACGCCCGGCTCGTTCGCCGCCACCCTCCTCGGCGAGGAGATCCTCGACTGGATGCAGCGCCTGACCTTCCCCGACGAGCGGGTGCAGACACTGGTGCGCGGCGTCACCCGCATCCACGTCGTCGAGGAGGCCCGCCATGTGCGGTACGCCCGCGAGGAGCTGCGCCGCCAGATGGTGACCGCGCCGCGCTGGGAGCAGGAGTTCACCCGCCTCAGCTGCGGCGAGGCGGCCCGCGTCTTCAGCGTCTGCTTCATCAACCCGCAGGTCTACGAGAACGTCGGCCTCGACCGCCGCGAGGCCGTCGCCCAGGTGAAGGCCAGCGGGCACCGGCGCGAGGTGATGCAGACCGGCGCCCGCCGGCTGACCGACTTCCTGGACGACATCGGCGTGCTGCGCGGGGCGGGCCGCAGGCTGTGGAAGAGTTCCGGCCTTCTCGCGTGAGCGCATGAGGGCCGCCGCGCACGCTGCGGTTACGCTGCGGAGCATGACCAGTCCCGCTCCCGCGACCCGCGCCTACCGACGGCTCAGCGTCGAGGAGCGCCGCACGCAACTGCTCGCCGCGGCGCTCACCCTCTTCGCGCACCGGCCGCCGGAGGAGATCTCGCTCGACGACGTGGCGGAGGCGGCCGGGGTCTCGAGGCCGCTCGTCTACCGGTACTTCCCCGGCGGGAAGCAGCAGCTCTACGAAGCGGCGCTGCGCTCCGCCGCCGACCGGCTGGAACTGTGCTTCGCGGAACCGAAGGCGGGCCCGCCGACCGAGCGCCTGACCCGGGTGCTGGACCGCTATCTGGCGTTCGTGGACGAGCACGACGCCGGGTTCAGCGCGCTGCTGCGGGGCGGAAGTGTCGCCGAGACCTCCCGTACGACCGCGATCGTCGACGAGGTGCGGCGCGCCGCGGCCGAGCAGATCCTCGTCCACCTCGGCGTGGACGGCCCGGGACCGCGGCTCCACATGATGGTCAGGACCTGGATCGCGGCGGTCGAGGCCGCCTCGCTGATCTGGCTGGACGAGGACAAGCAACCGCCGACGGACGAGCTGCGCGAATGGCTCGTCGACCATCTGGTCGCGCTGCTGACGGTGACGGCCGCGACCGACGAGGAGACGGCCGGCGTGGTCGCGGACCTGCTCGCGCAGGAGGCCGCGGCCGGACCCGTCGGCACGCTGGTGCGCAGGCTGGGACCCGTCGTGGGCGGCGCCGCCCACCTGCTGTGAGACTGATGCGGTGAGAAGCGAGAACACCCCCTTCGAGGGCGGCCCCCTGGACGGGCGCGTGCTCCCCGTCCTCCTCGGCCCCACCGGCCACCCCCCGAAGTGGTACAAGGTGCCCGTACCGAACGACGACGGCTCCCCGCCCACCGTCCACGCGTACCGCCGCGTCCCCTCCGGCTACACGAAACGCCTCGGGATCCAGCGTGGCTGGAAGTACGAGTACGCGCCCGGTGGCGTGGAGCGGCGCGAGATCAGGTGGCCCTGGTCGAAGCCGGGGGGTCCGGTCTAGAGCCCCGTACGGAGACCCGCGCCGGGCACGCGGCCCGGCCGGGAAGCGGATGCTCCAGAACCCCGCCCGCGCCGCGGACCCACGCCGCGCCGTACGGCAAGCAGCCGCGCCGCACGCGGGTGCATCGTCCCTGCACGGGTGACCTCGTTGCGCCGGGCCGCCCTCCCGCGGTCGCCGTGGCTCGGCGTGCGGCGCAGGGTCGACCCGGGCGGAACGGCCGCCGCCAGGGCCGGAGGTGATCGGGTGTCAGGCAGGTACTCACTGCACGCCGTCTGCGTCGGCGTGCTCGTCGTCGCCGCGACGGCCACGATGCTGCCCGCGGCGGCGGACTCCCCGGAGCCCCGGCAAGGCGCCGTCGACAAGCTGCTCGGCGATCTCGGGGACACCGTCATGGAGCGGTTCGCCGGCGCGGAACCCGCCGCGGGACCGCCGCTCCCGCTCGGGGAGCTCACCGCCACGCCCGGCACGGCCGCTGTCCTGACCCGGCTGAAGGAGCTGTACCGGCAGGCGGAGGCGGCCGGTGAGACCTATCGGAGCACCGAGACCGCGCTGCGGACCCAGCGCACCGAGACCGCCCGGCTGAACAAGGCACTCGCCGAGGCACGCGGCGCGCTCGCGCTGAGCCGCGCCGAGGCGGGCCGGATCGCCCGCGAGCAGTACCAAGGCACGTCGGAGCTCTCCTCCTACCTGGAGCTGCTGCTCGCCCGCGACCCGCAACGCGCCCTGGACCAAGGGCATCTCATCGAACGCGCGGCCTCCGGCCGCCTGGCGTCCATGGCAAGGCTGGAGGCCGGCGAGAAGCGGTCCCGGGAGCTGGCCGCCGCCGCGCGCAGGGCCCTGGACCGGGAGCTGGTGCTCGCGGCCCGGAAGAAGCACGCGCGCGACTCGGCCACGGCCCGGCTGCGCTCCGCCGAAGGGCTGCTCGCCTCACTGCCGACGGAGCAGCTCACCGCCCTCGCCACGGCCCCGGGCGGGGCGCCGACCCCGCCCGGGGCCGTGGCGGACGGCATCCCGGACGAGGCGGACGACGGCGGTCAGGCTCCGGAAACCGACGCCAGGTAGGCCTCGGCCTTCTCCGGCTCGTAGAAGAAGTTCTCGAAGTCCGCCGGGTCGTTGAAGCCGTTGGCGAACCGGTCGGCGACCGGCTGGAGCACGCCGCCCGCGCCGATCAGGTTGAGAACGTGCTCCGGCGGGACGCCCAGCATCGCGTTGGTCCACTTGGTGACGTGCTGCGCCGTGTCCCAGTAGCGGTCGAAGGTGCCCTGCATCCACTGCTCGTCGAACGGCCGGTCGCCGTGCTCGGTGATCGACGCGAGGTAGGAGGCGGCGCACTTGGACGCCGAGTTGGAGCCCTGGCCGGTGATCGGGTCGTTCGCCACGACGACGTCCGCGACGCCGAGCACGAGCCCGCCGCCGGGCAGCCGGCCGATGGGGTTGCGGACGGTCGGGGCGTACCGGCCGGCGAGCGTGCCGCCCGCGTCGGTCAGCTCGACCTTGGTGGCCCGCGCGTACTCCCAGGGCGTGAACTTCTCCATGAGCTCGAGCGTCAGGGCCAGGTGCTCCGACGGGTCCTTGACGCCCTGGAAGACGTCCAGCGGCCCGCCGGGGACGCCCTCCCAGAAGAGGATGTCGGCCCGCCCGGAGGTGGTGAACGTCGGCATGACGAACAGCTCGCCGACGCCGGGGACCAGGTTGCAGCGGACCGCGTCGTAGTCGGGGTGCTCGGGGCGCGGACCGAGACCGTGGACGTACGCCACGGCGAGCGCGCGCTGCGGCTCCGAGTACGGGGAGCGGGAGGCGTCACGGCCGAACATGGAGACCAGTTCGCCCTTGCCGGCCGACACCAGCACCAGGTCGTAGGTACGGGAGAAGTAGTCGAGGTCGGAGACGGCGGCGCCGTGGATGACGAGCTGCCCGCCGCGCTGGGCGAACGTCTCCATCCAGCCGGCCATCTTCACGCGCTGGTCCACCGACTGCGCGTAGCCGTCGAGCTTGCCGACCCAGTCGACCGCGCGGCTCGCGTCGGGCGCGGCGACCGAGACGCCGAGACCCTCGATCTTCGGGGCCTGCGACTCCCAGAAGTTGATGCCGAGGTCGCGCTCGTGCTCGAGGGCGGTGTGGAACATGCACTGGGTGGACATGACCCGGCCGGACCGGATCTCGTCCGCCGTGCGGTTCGACATCAGGGTGACCTCGTAGCCCTTGGACTGGAGGCCGAGGGCGAGCTGGAGGCCGGACTGACCGGCACCGACTATGAGTATCTTCCGCATGGCGGGTTCTCCGTGGTTCTGCGTCGCGGTTCGGGAGGCTATTCGGGGGTGGCGTCGAGGGCGTGGGCGACCAGCGCCAGCAGCGACTCGATCACCGTGATCCGGTTACGGGCGTCCATGATCACAACCGGTACGTGCGGCGGCACCGTCAGGGCCTCCCGTACGTCCGCCGCCTCGTACGCGGTCGTTCCCTCGAAGTGGTTGACGGCGACGATGTACGGCAGCCCGCAGCTCTCGAAGTAGTCGAGCGCCGGGAAGCAGTCGGGCAGCCGCCGGGTGTCGGCGAGCACGATCGCGCCGATCGCCCCGCGCACCAGGTCGTCCCACATGAACCAGAAACGCTGCTGGCCGGGCGTGCCGAAGACGTACAGCACCAGGTCGTCGTCGAGCGTGATCCGGCCGAAGTCCATGGCCACCGTCGTGGTGACCTTGTCGGGCGTGGCGGTGAGGTCGTCGGTCTCCTCGCTCGCCCGGGTCATCAGCGCCTCCGTCTGGAGCGGCGTGATCTCCGAGACGGAGCCGACGAACGTCGTCTTGCCGACGCCGAAACCGCCCGCGACGACGATCTTCGTCGCGGTGGGCGCACGAGTGGTGTCCAACTGCCAGGCCTGCACCGCCTCTTCGGTACGGGCCTCGGGCGCCGCACCGGGAGACAGGTCGAGGGGCGCGGCGTCGGGCCGTGCGAGCGTGTCAGAGGCGGCGGAGTCCACTCAGCACCCTTTCCAGCAGTGCGCGGTCGGGCTGGCCGGTGCCGTGACCGGTCCCGTACACACGGATCTTTCCCTGGTCCGCCAGGTCGCTGAGCAGGACCCGGACGACACCGAGCGGCATCTTGAGCAGCGCCGATATCTCGGCGACGGTACGCATACGGCGGCACAGTTCGACGATCGCCCGCAGCTCGGGCATCACCCGGGACGCGAGGGTGCCACCGGGCAGTTCCCTGCGCTCGGGCGGCGCCTCGAGCGCGGCGACGAACGTCTCGACGAGCAGCACGTGCCCGAAGCGGGTACGGCCGCCGGTCAGGGAGTACGGGCGGACCCGGGCGGGACGTTTGCCGTCACCGCGCACGGGAAGTCGGGGGCCGGTCATCACAGACCACTCTCCATCGATTTGCGCAGTTCACTGCGGACTTCGGGGGTGAGTACGTGTCCGGCGCGGCCTACGAACAGCGCCATGTGGTAGGCGACGACGCTCATGTCGCAGTCGGGGGTCGCGTGCACCCCGAGCAGGGAGCCGTCGCTGATCGACATGACGAAGAGGCTGCCCTCCTCCATGGCGACCATGGTCTGCTTGACGCCTCCGCCGTCCATCAGGCCGGCGGCCCCGACGGTGAGGCTGCCGATGCCGGAAACGATCGTGGCGAGGTCCGCGCTGGAGCCCTTCGGGCCCTCGCGCGGGGCGACGGCGGCCGGGGCTGCGTTCTGCTCCGCGTCGGAGGAGAGCAGCAGCAGTCCGTCGGACGAGACGACGGCGACGGAGCGCACCCCTGGCACCTCCTCCACCAGATTGCCCAGCAACCATTGAAGGTTGCGGGCCTCGCTGCTCAGGCCGAACGTGCCGGTCGCAGTCAACTGCGTGCCTCCTCGACTGTGTCCCCCGTCTCCGCTTCGGTCTCCCGCCGGTCCGCCCGCTCCCGGTCCGTCCGGGGTGCCGGGTCCGCCGGTTCCGTCTGTGCTGTGGTCTCCGCGAGCTCGGCCTCCGCGTCACGGCGGCCGTCCTTGGCGCCCTGGTGGAAGCCGCCGAGCCGGCGGCGCAGGGCCTCCGCGTCGACGCTCCCGGTGCGCCCGGAGGGGGCGGCCGCGGGCTGGACGGACTTCGGGGTGCGCTTGGGCAGGCCCTTGTCCGTGACCCGGTCCCAGGCGGCGGGAGCCTGCGGCGTGCTTCCCGCCGGCTCCGCCTGCTGTTCCGGCTCCGGCTCCGGCCCGGGCTCGGGCTGCCTCGGCAGCCGCATCGTGAACGTCTCCTGGTCGACGCCGGTGGTCACCGGGTCGCCGTCGGCCGTCCGCTCGTGTGTCTCCGGCTCCGCGGCGGCGGCGAGGATCGCCCGCTCCGCGGCCTCGACGAACGGATCCCGCTCGAGCCGCTGCTCGGCCTGCGGGTCGAGGCCCTGGCCGTACGCGTGGCCGTGCTCATGCCCCTGCGCGAGGCCGTCGCCACCGTGGTGGCTGCCCACGTGGTCCTGCGCGAGGCCGTCACCGGGGCCGGCCGGACCGTCGTCGAGCACATCGGCGCTGTCGAACCCGGCGAGAAGACCGGTGTCCGGAACCGTGTCACCGGCGGGTGCGGCCGGGGCCGCGGGTGCGGCCGGCGCGGCCGTGGCGTCAGCGTCCGTCGCGGCAGGCTCGGTCGCATCGGACGCTGCGGCAGGTACGGCCAGCGCGGCAGGTGCGGCAGGTGCGGCCGGTTCGGCCTCGTCGGTCGGCGCGGCCGTGGCGGCCGCCTCCGTCGCGGCAGGCGCGGTCGCTTCGGCCGCTGCGGCCAGTTCTGTGGGTGCGGCCGGTGCCGTCCGGCCGGCCGTGGCGGCAGGTGCGGCCGGTTCGGCAGCCTCCGTCGCGGCAGGCTCGGCCGCTGCGGCCGGTTCTGTCGGTGCGGCCGATGCCGGCCGTCCGGCCGGTGCCGCGTGTGCGGCCGGCGCGGCAGGTACGGCCGTGGCGCCGGCCTCCGTCGCCGCAGGCGGCGTCGCATCGGCCGGTTGGGTCGGTACAGCCGGCGCGGTCGCATCGGCCGGTTGGACAGGTGCGGCGGGTACGGCCGGCTCGGTCGCATCGGCAGGTGCGGCGGGTACCGCCGTGGCGGCAGCTTCCGTCGCCGCAGGCGCGGTCGCATCTGTCGGTTGGATCGGCAGGGCAGGCTCGGCCGGTACGGCCGTCGCGGCCGGCTCGGTCGCTGCAGCCGGTGCGGCCGGTGCCGCCGTGGCGGCAGCCTCCGCCGGTGCCGCAGGCTCGGCCGCGTCCGCCTCGTGGCCGGGCGTGCCCGAGTCTTCGAGCGGATCCGCTCCGCCGGAAGGGGCGTCCTCGGGGCCGTCCGCGTCCGCCGCGTCCGTGTCCTGCCGTCGCGGGCTCTTGGGCAGGGCGTTCGAGTTCGCCTCCGCCACCGAGCCGGGGAGGTTCACCGCCGGCGCGGCGCCCGGCACCGGTACCTGGCGCCCCGCCGTCGCGGGCGGGCCCGTCGGAAGCAGCGCCTGGGGCACGACGACCACGGCCGTGATCCCGCCCTGCTTGTGCTCGCGGAGCTGGATCCGCACCCCGTGGCGTGCCGCGAGCAGCGCGGCCACCCGCAGTCCGAGGCCCTCGCCCTCACGGCCGGCCGGGGGCTCGGTCTCGTACGACTCGGGGTCCTCGAGCCGGGCGTTGATCCGGGCGATGCGGCCCGCGGTCATACCGATGCCCGCGTCCTGGACGGAGAGCATCACCTCGCCGCTCTCCAGCAGCCAGCCGGAGAGCTCCACCTGGGCGTCCGGCGGCGAGAACGAGGTGGCGTTCTCGAGGAGTTCGGCGACCAGGTGGCTGAGGTCGTCCGCGGCGAAGCCGGCGACCTGGGCGTGCGGCGGGAGGGACTGGATGACCACCCGCTCGTAGCGCTCGATCTCGCTGACCGCGGCGCGCAGCACGTCGACGAGCGGGACGGGGCCGACATGGCCGTGTCCGTGGTCGGTGCCGGCGAGGACCAGCAGGTTCTCGCTGTGCCTGCGCATGACGGTGGCCATGTGGTCGAGCTTGAAGAGCGTGGCGAGGCGCTCCGGGTCCTGCTCGCGTTCCTCCAGCTTCTCGATGACGCCGAGCTGGCGCTCCACGAGTCCGAGGGTGCGCAGCGAGAGGTTCACGAAGGTGTGGTGGACGGTGTGGCGCAGGCGGCCCAGTTCGCGGGCCGTCTCCTCGGTGCGCTGCCGCAGTTCGGCGCGCGCCTCGGTCAGCTCGGCCTCGAGCGCGGCGCGCGAGCCGAGGAGTTCGTCCCGGTCGGCGTCCAGCTGCGCGGCTCGTGTCCCGAGGTCGCGGAGCTTGCCGTGGAGGGTGTTGAGGGACCGTACGACCTGGGCGAACTCGTCGTTGCGCCCGGTGAAGCGGACCGGTTCCTCGCTCTGCGGGACCGGGGCGTCGGCGAGCCTGGCGGCGCCGATCCGCAGGACGGCGAGCGGGCGGGTGAGCGTGCGGGACACCGCGGCGAGCACGCCGACGGTGACGACGACCAGGCCGCCGAGGAGGGCGATACGGATCTCGAGAGCGGTCAGGTCGTCGTCGCGCAGCTGCTCGAACCGTTCGGTCCGCTCGGTGGCGAGGGAGGACTCCGCGCCGCGCATCTGCTCGATCCGGGCGGTGAGCGCGGCCTCCAGCTCGACGGGGTCCGTGCCGCGTTCCGCGTCGGAGAGCCTGGGCTGGTCGGTCAGGCGGTTCAGATAGGTCTCGGCCGTCTTGACCTCGGGCCCGGTGACGGTGGCGGCGAACTTGTCCCGGGCGGCCGGCCCGGCGGCCTGGTCGAAGTCGGCGAGGGCGGCCAGCTCGCGTACCCGGGCCTGCTGTGCGGCGGCGGTGAGGGCGTTGCGGGCGCGGGCGTCGGCGCCGGTGTCCTCGCCGGCGCTCTCTACGGGGAGCCCGGTCACGGGGTCGTAGGAGAGGACCGGGTCGGGCTGGGGGACGGCGAGCGCGGCGAGCAGCAGCCCCCGGGCGGCGGAGGCCTGTTCGACGGCGAGGCCGAGCTGGGCGGGGGCCCTGGTGGCGTCCGCGGCGCGGGGCGGCGTCCGGTCGGCGAGCTCGCCGGCCAGGGCGTGCAGTGCGGAGATGACCGCGGTGTAGGCCTGGTGGGTCTCCATCGCGGTGCCCTCGCCGGACAGCGCGGTGCGGCGGACCGAGGGCACGGACGCGAGTGAGCGGCGAAGCTCCGCGCGGTCGGTGGCCAGGGCGTCGCGCATCTCGTCGAGCTGCCGGTCGACGCGGTCGCCGAGGCTGTCGGAGACCTTGCGGCGGTCCTTCTTGTCGCCCTCCTGCTCCTCCCCGCCGGCCGCGATGTACGCGGTGAGCTCGTCGCGTTCGTCGGCGAGCGAGTGGGCGAGGGTGACAGCCTGCCGGTCGAGCGCGGCCAGGGTCACCAGCCGCTGGGACTCGGTCAGGTCGCCGGACGCGGCGAGGATCCCGGGAGTGCCCGCGGCGACGACGACGAGGCCGGCGACGGCGACACCGGCGACCAGCCGGTTGCGTACCCGTCGGGAGCGGCCTGCCGGTGCCTGCGGGGTCGCGGCCTGTCCGGCTGCGTCCTGCGCGGCTGTGTCCTGGGCACGGGGCGCCGGGATCTGCTGGGGAGGGACCGGGGCCTGGAGGTCGCCCGGTGCTCCCGTGGACGGGGTTCCAGTGGGCCTGCCGCCGTTGCCCCGAGGCCGCTTCTTCTGCACCGGTGCTCGCAATCTTGCTTGACTCGTCCACCCATGAAGCAGAGATGACGACCGGTCACGCGCGTAAGCCCCACCCCTGGTACGGCTTCCGACCATTCCAGTGCCTTTGGGAGGGAGGCGCGCATCGGCCGCTCCGCCACCCGAACGAGTGAACAACACTCGTGAGTTGGCAAACAACTTCCCGGAGCGGTCCGCCGGGCCGCGCGGAGCCCGTGGGTTGGACCTTCCGGCCCCCCTTTGGCACTATGTGCGCCCGCAGCTTCGCACAGTCGCCCATTCGGGGCGAAGCACACCGTCTGACCTGCTGGTACGGGCCAAGCGCCGCCCTGCGGGGGCCTTGTGAAGGTCTCATGCAGACTGGGTTCATGCGCATCGAACTGGCCACCTCCCCCGGCTCTCCCGAACGCCCCAACGAGGACTGGGTGTCCGTCGCCCTGCCCGCCTCGGGCCAGGGTGGAACCGTCGTGGCGCTCGACGGCGTGACGCCTCCGCGCGGGGACGCGGGGTGCGTGCACGGTGTGCCGTGGTTCACGGCCCGGCTGGGCGGCTCTCTGGTCGAACTGTCCGGTTCGCGGCGTGACCTGACACTTCGGGAGGTGCTCTCCGAGGCAATCCGGCGCACCGCGGACGCCCATCGCGACACCTGTGACCTTTCTCACGTCCGCACGCCCCAGGCGACGGTGGTGCTGGCGCGTTGGGGCGGACCGGAGGAGGACGTCGAGTACCTGGTGCTCTCCGACTCGACGCTGCTGCTCCGGTCGCCCGACGGGACGGTGTCCGCGGTGCTGGACGACCGGCTGGACCGCCTGCCGCGCGAGGCGCTGCGGACCCACGCCTCCGCGGACGCGCTGCGGAACGCGGAGGGCGGGTTCTTCACGGCGGCGGCGGACCCGGAGGTGGCCCTGCGCGCGGTGGCGGGCGGCGTTCCACGCGAACGGGTGAGCGCCGTCGTGGCGCTCACCGACGGCGCCTCGCGCTGGGTGGACATGTTCGGTGCGGGCGACTGGGAGAAGTGCGTGGCGCTGCTGCGCGAGGAGGGTGCGCAGGGCCTGATCGACCGGGTGCGGGAGCTGGAGGCGCAGGCGGAGGCCCGTACGGCGGTGGTCCGGTGGAAGCTCCACGACGACGCGTCCGTGGTCCTCGCCGAACTGTGACTCCGCGGGGGCTCTCCGCTCCTCCTGTCTCCGCGGGGGCCCTTCGGCTCCGACCGCGTCAGCTCTCCGCGCGGGCGTTGAGCTGGTGCAGCAGCCGCGCCAGCTCCGCGACCTCGTGACGGTCCCAGCCGGCCAGCTTGTTGCGGTACCGGTCACGGCGGGCGTCACGCACATGGCGGAACCGGGCCGTTCCTTCTTCCGTGAGCCGCACGAGGGAGGCGCGGCCGTCGGCGGGGTCCGGTTCGCGGGACACCAGGCCCAGTTCCTCGAGGGCCCGCAGCTGCCGGCTCATGGTCGCCTTGCCGACGCCGAAGTAGCCGGCCAGTTCGGTGGCCCGCTGGGCCCCGGCCTCGTCCAGCCGCACGAGGAGCCCGTAGGCGGCGGGCTCGAGCTCGGGGTGGACCTCGCGGGCCATTTCACCGGAGGACGCCCTGGCGCGGCGCAGAAAGACGGCCAACTCCCTCTCGAGCGCAAGGAATTCCTGGTCCACACCACTTCCGCCGTTCGGGCCCGCTCCACCCGCCGTACCGCCTTCGTGCACGTCAGCACCCCTCGCGCGCTTTCCCGGTCGTGAAAGTTTCTTACGGCGGCCGGTATCGCCGCAGCTCCGCCAGTATTTCGCAGGCGTAGACCAACGGCGGCGCCGAGGCCCCCTTCCTACCGCGGGGTCTACGTGCGTAGCGTCCTTCATGGCATGTCCACACCATTCACTCCGCCATGACATGTCGACACATCGTCAGATCCCCCCACCGAGGCCTTCGGAGGCACGCTATGCCCGTGCACAGATCCGGAACGACCGGTCGTCGGCGCCTCGCCGCGGCCGGCACTCTCCTCGCAGTCCTCTCGCTTCTCCTCACGCTCCCCGGCACCGCCACGGCCGACCCCTGGCCCGAGCGCGGCTCCGCCCACATGGGCATGGGCGTCGTCGCCCACGACGGCCAGGGCGGCCCCCCGCGCGACACCCGTGCCGTCCAGACGGAAGGCGTCGACGTCTCCAGCCACCAGGGGAACGTCAACTGGTCGGCTCTGTGGACCAGCGGCGTCAAGTGGGCCTATGTGAAGGCCACCGAGGGCACGTACTACAAGAACACGTACTTCGCGCAGCAGTACAACGGCTCGTACAACATCGGCATGATCCGCGGCGCGTACCACTTCGCCACCCCGAACACCACGACGGGCACCGCCCAGGCGGACTACTTCGTCGACAACGGCGGCGGCTGGTCCCGCGACGGCAAGACCCTTCCCGGTGTCCTCGACATCGAGTGGAACCCGTACGGCGCCGCCTGCTACGGCAAGTCGCAGGCCGGGATGGTCACCTGGATCCGCGACTTCCTGAACCGCTACAAGGCACGCACCGGCCGTGACGCGGTCATCTACACGGCGACCAACTGGTGGACGCAGTGCACCGGCAACTACGCCGGCTTCGGGGCCGCCAACCCGCTGTGGATCGCCCGCTACAACACCACGCCGGGCACCCTCCCGGCCGGCTGGCCCTACTACACGATGTGGCAGTACACCTCGTCCGGGCCGATCGTCGGCGACCACAACAAGTTCAACGGCGCGTACGACCGCGTCCAGGCGCTCGCCAACGGCTGACACCGGCTCACGGTGGCCCGTCCCGCCGCGCCGGTCGTCACGACCAGTGCGCGGGGCGGGTGAACCCGTCGGGCAGCCGGGTGGCCGCGTCGCCCCTGGCCGCGTTGAGCTGCGGCTGGGTGAGGAAGATGCAGCCGGTCAGATCCGCGCCGGACAGATCGGCGTCCCTCAGGTCGGCGCCGATGAGATCGGCCAGCCGCAGATCGGCACCCGTCAGGTCGGCCGCGATCAGATACGCGCCGCGCAGACTGACACCCCGCAGATCGGCGTTCCGCAGCCGGGCGCCCATCAGGTCCGCTCCCCTGCGGTCCTTCTTCTTCCGCCCGGTCCCCGCACCCGCGCGCACCAATTCGCTGGCACGCAGCAGCAGGACGTTGACCTGCTCGCGTTCGGCTCCGACGTCCAGCTTCAGCAGCGCGCCGGGAGCGAGCCGGGTGAGCTCCTCGATGTGCTCCCGGCGCCGGCGCAGCTTCCCGTGGAGCTCACGGGCGGCGTCCAGCGTCAGCGCCTGGGTCACGTACCAGAGCAGTTCGTGCAGCTGCCGCACGACGGGGAAGACGTCGAACATCTGCCGGGCCGTGTCCGGGGCCTCACGCCAGCTCGTCCCGCCGAAGGTGACCTGTGAGACCTGCTGCCCCGCGCCGAAGCAGTCGTAGACGGTGCAGCCCGAATAGCCGCTGTCCCTGAGGCGTGCGTGGATACCGCAGCCGAAGTCGGTACGCAGGTTGGCGCAGGGCTTGCCGGCGTCCTTGCTCACGGCGAAGTCGGCGGAGGCGGTGAAGGGCAGCGCCACGCAGCAGAGTCCGAAGCAGTTCTCGCAGTCGGCACGCAGGGTCTTCATCCCTCCATTGTGCGGGACCTGAGAAGGAGCCCGGTGCGGCGGCCGACGGGCAGGCGGAGGGCCCGGTGGTGGATCACCACCACCGGGCCCTCGGCGCCGAGCGGGTCAGGCCGCCGCGGTCACCGGCAGCTCCGCCGAGGACAGCGCGATCTCCAGCACCTGCCGGACATCGGTCACGGGGTGGATCTCGAGCTTCTCGAGGATCTCCGCCGGGACGTCGTCCAGGTCGGGCTCGTTCCGCTTCGGGATGACGACCGTGGTGATGCCCGCCCGGTGGGCGGCGAGCAGCTTCTGCTTCACACCGCCGATGGGCAGCACCCTGCCGGTGAGTGAGACCTCGCCGGTCATCGCCACGTCCGTACGCACCTGGCGTCCGGAGAGCAGCGACGCGAGCGCCGTGCTCATGGTGATGCCCGCGCTCGGCCCGTCCTTGGGCACCGCGCCCGCCGGGAAGTGGATGTGCACGCCCCGGTCCTTCAGGTCGGCGACCGGCAGCTCCAGTTCGGCGCCGTGCGAGCGCAGGAAGCTCAGCGCGATCTGCGCGGACTCCTTCATCACGTCACCGAGCTGACCGGTCAGGGTCAGTCCGGCCGCGCCGGTCTCCGGGTCGGCGAGCGACGCCTCCACGAACAGGACGTCGCCGCCCGCGCCGGTCACGGCGAGCCCGGTGGCCACACCGGGCACCGCGGTGCGGCGCTCGGCCGGGTCCTGGGCGGACTCGGGCACGTGGTGGGGCCGGCCGATGAGGCCGCGCAGCTCCTCGTGCGTGACGGTGAACGGCAGCTCCCGGTCCCCCAGCTCGTGCTGAGCGGCGACCTTCCGCAGCAGCCGCGCGATGGACCGCTCCAGGTTCCGCACACCGGCCTCACGGGTGTACTCCCCCGCCAGCTTGCGCAGCGCGGAGTCGTCGAGCGTCACCTCGCCCGCCTCGAGTCCCGCCCGCTCGAGCTGACGCGGCACAAGGTGGTCACGGGCGATGACGACCTTCTCGTCCTCCGTGTAGCCGTCCAGGCGCACCAGCTCCATACGGTCGAGCAGCGCCTCCGGGATGGCCTCCAGCACGTTGGCGGTGGCGAGGAAGACGACGTCGCTGAGGTCGAGCTCGACCTCGAGGTAGTGGTCGCGGAAAGTGTGGTTCTGCGCGGGGTCGAGGACCTCGAGCAGGGCCGCGGCGGGGTCGCCGCGGAAGTCGGAGCCGACCTTGTCGATCTCGTCGAGCAGGACGACCGGGTTCATCGAGCCGGCCTCCTTGATCGCACGCACGATCCGGCCGGGCAGCGCGCCGACGTACGTACGCCGGTGGCCGCGGATCTCGGCCTCGTCCCGTACGCCGCCGAGGGCGACACGGACGAACTTGCGCCCCATGGCGTGCGCCACGGACTCGCCGAGGCTGGTCTTTCCGACACCGGGCGGGCCGACGAGCGCGAGAACCGCGCCCCCGCGCCGCCCGCCGACCACGCCCAGCCCCCGCTCGGCGCGCCGCTTGCGCACCGCCAGGTACTCGGTGATCCGCTCCTTCACGTCCTGCAGACCCGCGTGCTCGGCGTCCAGGACGGCCTTGGCGCCCTGGATGTCGTACGAGTCCTCCGTCCGCTCGTTCCACGGCAGTTCGAGGACGGTGTCGAGCCAGGTGCGGATCCAGCTGCCCTCGGGGCTCTGGTCGGAGGCCCGTTCGAGCTTCTCGACCTCCTTGAGCGCGGCTTCCCTGACCTTCTCCGGGAGGTCCGCCGCCTCCACGCGGGCCCGGTAGTCGTCGGACTCGTCCTCGCCGTCCTGGCCGTTGAGCTCGCGCAGCTCCTTGCGCACGGCGTCCAGCTGACGGCGCAGCAGGAACTCACGCTGCTGCTTGTCGACGCCTTCCTGGACGTCCTTGGCGATGGCCTCGGCCACGTCCTGCTCGGCGAGGTGCTCGCGCAGCTGCTCGGTGGCGAGCTTCAGCCGGGCGACCGGGTCACTGGTCTCCAGGAGCTCGATCTTCTGGGCCGTGGTCAGGAAGGGTGAGTAGCCGGAGTTGTCCGCGAGCTGCGAGATGCCGTCGATCTGCTGCACGCGGTCGACGACCTGCCAGGCGCCGCGCTTCTTCAGCCAGTCGGTGGCGAGCGCCTTGTACTCCTTGACCAGTTCGGTCACCGCGCCGGGCAGCGGGTCGGGCACGGTCTCCTCGACCACGGTCCCCTCGACCCACAGCGCCGCGCCCGGTCCGGTCGTGCCGGCGCCGATGCGGACGCGGCCGACGCCGCGGATCAGCGCACCGGGGTCGCCGTCGGAGAGCCGGCCGACCTGCTCGACGGTGCCGAGCACACCGGTCGCGGCGTAGGTGCCGTCGACGCGGGGAACGAGCAGCACCTTCGGCTTGTTGCCGGAGGGCCGGGCGGCAGCCTGGGCGGCCTCGACCGCGGCCCGCACCTCGGTGTCGGACAGGTCGAGCGGCACGACCATGCCGGGCAGCACGACCTCGTCGTCGAGCGGCAGGACGGGCAGTGTGAGCGGTGAGTTCGCCTTGATATCGGCAGCCATGATCTCCCCTTAGGCAGTCAAGTTGAGCTGTACCGACTCAATGGTTATGAGCCCTTGATTGTTCCCCGGCCGCTGTTCGCTCTGAGCGATCGAAGAAATCCGGTGGGAAACAGGACGCGGCGCGGGCGACAGTGACCCGATGGAGAGCAAAGGGCTGAACCCGGACGGGACCATCGCGCGGGAGGGTGCGCTCGCCCGCGTGACTCCGGCCTTCGCGCCGGTGGTGGCCGCCGCCCGCAGGGAGATCGCCGGCCGCTTCGGCGACGGCAGGCTGCACAGCGCCTACCTCTACGGGAGCATTCCGCGCGGCACCGCCGTCCCCGGCGTCTCGGACCTCGACCTGCTGCTGGTCCTGCACACGGAGCCCACGGCCCGGGACCGGACGGACGCCGACGCGGCGGAGGCGGTGCTCGACAGGGACTCCGACGCGATCGACGGTGCCGGCATCCTCCTCGTCGGCATCGGGGCGGCGCTCCGCGAAGCGGAGCGGTACGACCTGGGCTTCTTCCTCTCCTGCCTCTGCACCCCGCTGATCGGCGAGGACCTCGCCGCCCGCCTTCCCGCCCAGTACCCCACGTCGCTGCTGGCCCGCGAGACCAACGGAGACCTGGATCTCGCACTGCCGCGCTGGCGCGCCCGGCTGCGGGACGCCGCGACCGACGCCGACCGGCGCACGCTGTGCCGGGTGGCCGCGCGGCGGCTCGTACGGTCGGGTTTCACACTGGTCATGCCCCGCTGGGGCGGCTGGACCAGCGATCTGGAGACGTCGGCGGAGCTGTTCGCCGGCCATTACCCGCGGCGGGCCGCCCAGATGCGGCTTGCCGCCGCGGCCGCCCGCGCGCCGACGCCGGACGAGGCGGTGATCCGCACGCTCGTCGACGAACTGGGCCCGTGGCTGGCCACGGAGTACACGGCGGTGCACGGGACCAAGGCGGCCCGGCCGGCGCCGTGAAGTGACCGTGATCCACGTCACCCCGGAATCAGGTCGCGATCGCCCATCCCCGCAGTATGTAATGGTCACAAGCACGCTGCATCTATTACCTACTCGCTCGAGGAGTTCCCGGATGCCCTTCCGGTCGACCACAGAAATCGTCCACGCATGGGTCCACGGCTGGGTCGTCTCGCGCGGCGCGGCGGACCCCGTGCCCAGACCCTGGGGCTTCACGGTGGACGTCGGCCAGGTCAAGAGCGCCACCCGCCACGTCCTCACCGCGGACGACGAGGCCACCGTGCGCAAGGTCGCCGCGGAGGTGGCCGCGCCGACGGTCTGGCTGAAGGTCTTCGCCGATCCCGACCGCGTCCTCGAATGGGCCGGCCCCGAGTGGGCCGTCGACGAGCCCGGCTGGCTGATGTCCACCGAGCTGCGCCGCACCCCGACCACCGTGCCCGCCGGCTACACCTTGAGGACCTGGACGCGCGGCGGTGTCGTGCGGGCCCTGGTCGTGGCGCCTGACGGTTCGTTCGCGGCGCGCGCCCAGGTCGCCCCGACGGGGCACACGGCCGTGGTCGACCAGGTGGAGACCGCGCCCGAGCACCGCCGCAAGGGCCTCGGCCGGCTGGTGATGCACACGCTCCACAACGCCGCCCTCGACCACGGGGCCCGGGTCGGCGTGCTGGGCGGCACACCGGACGGCCGGGCGCTCTACGAGTCCCTGGGCTGGCGCACCCATGCCCCGCTGGTCAGCCTGTACCACCGGCCGGCCTGAGCGCGCCCCGCGCACTCCGCACGGGCCGTCACCCTGGCCGCCCTAATCGGTTTGTCCCCTTCACCGGGGCCCGGCCAGGATGGGGCCCGATCCGTGTCGTCCCGCACAGCCGCCCGGAGGTCGAGAGCCATGCCGTTCCCCGCCACAGACACCCCTGTCACCCTCGACCGACGGGAGGGATCCTGTGGCGAGGTCGTGCTGCGCAGGCGCGGGTCCGGTGAAGACCCGGTGTACGAGATCATCGCGAACGGCTGCTTCCTGATGAACACCTCCGACGGCAGGTCGGAGCGGCTGCTGGTCGATGCCGCGCGCCGGGCGATCGGCACCGGGAACGTGGCCCCCCGGGTCCTCATCGGCGGCCTCGGGGTCGGCTTCTCGCTCGCCCGCGCCGCCGCCGACCCGTCCTGGCGGCGGATCGCCGTGGTGGAGCGGGAGCAGGCCGTCATCGACTGGCACCGCGCCGGCCCGCTCGCCGCGATCTCCGGCGACGCCCTCGGTGACCCGCGCTGCGTGATCCTTCACACGGATCTCGTCGCATACCTCCGCTCGACCACGGACCGTTACGACGCTCTGTGCCTGGACATCGACAACGGGCCCGACTGGACCGTCACCGAGGACAACGGGGATCTCTATTCGCCGTCCGGACTCGCCGCGTGCAAAGGCGCGTTGGACCCCGGCGGGGTGCTGGCCGTATGGTCCGCGAAGCCGTCCACCAGCTTCGAGGACGCGTTGCGGAATGCCGGGTTCACTGGGGTAAGGACCGAAGAGATCCGCCTTGCCCGGGCCGTACCGGACGTGGTCCATCTCGGCGTTCGCCCTGCGTAGCCGGGACGCCGTCGCTGCCTTTACGCTGCTGGACTACACACGGGATCTACCTTCGAACCGGATCCACATGCAGCTCGCAGAGAACGCGTACAAGGGCGGGGCGATGGAGCAGACACACACCACGCAAAACGGCGTCGCGGCCACACCCGGGGCCCAGCGCCGGGTGCTGGTGGTCGAGGACGACGCCACGATCGTCGACGCCATCGCCGCACGGCTGCGGGCGGAGGGCTTCCTGGTGCAGACGGCACTGGACGGCCCTGCCGCCGTCGACGCCGCGGACGCCTGGCAACCGGACCTGATGGTCCTCGACGTCATGCTGCCCGGCTTCGACGGGCTGGAGGTCTGCCGCCGGGTGCAGGCGCAGCGGCCCGTTCCGGTGCTGATGCTCACGGCCCGTGACGACGAGACAGACATGCTCGTCGGGCTCGGCGTCGGCGCCGACGACTACATGACCAAGCCGTTCTCCATGCGGGAGCTCGCGGCCAGGGTGCACGTGCTGCTGCGCCGCGTGGAGCGGGCGGCCCTCGCCGCGGTGACACCGCGCAGCGGCATCCTGCGCCTCGGCGAACTGGAGATCGACCACGCTCAGCGGCGCGTACGGGTCCGGGCGGAGGACGTGCATCTGACGCCCACCGAGTTCGACCTGCTGGTGTGCCTCGCCAACACGCCCCGCGCCGTCCTCTCCCGTGAGCAGCTGCTCGCCGAGGTGTGGGACTGGGCGGACGCCTCCGGGACCCGCACGGTCGACAGCCACATCAAGGCGCTGCGCCGCAAGATCGGCGCCGAGCGCATCCGCACCGTCCACGGGGTCGGATACGCGCTGGAGACGCCGGCGCCATGAAACGGCGGGGGCCGGGCGGTGGACCGGGCAGGCGGCTGAGTACCGCGTCCATCACGATATCGATCAAGACCAAGCTCAGCACGCTCGTCGTGGTCTCGGTCTTCATCACCACCGGTCTGATGCTGATGGCGTTCCACAGCAAGACCGAGGTGCGTTTCATCACGGTCTTCACGATCATCGCGACCCTGCTGATCACGCAGTTCGTGGCGCACGGCCTGACCGCCCCGCTGGACGAGATGAACACCGTCGCCAAGGGCATATCCCACGGCGACTACACCCGCCGGGTGCGCGGCGCCGACCGCCGGGACGAGCTCGGCGACCTCGCCTCCACGATCAACCGCATGGCCGACGACCTCGAGGCCGTGGACCGGCACCGCAAGGAGCTGGTCGCCAACGTCTCGCACGAGCTGCGCACCCCCATCGCCGCCCTGCGCGCCGTTCTGGAGAACGTCGTCGACGGTGTCTCCGCGGCCGACCCGGAGACGATGCGCACCGCGCTGAAGCAGACGGAACGCCTCGGCCGGCTGGTCGAGACACTGCTCGACCTGTCCCGGCTCGACAACGGCGTGCTGCCGCTGAAGGCCCGGCGCTTCGAGGTGTGGCCCTATCTGTCCGGGGTGCTGAAGGAGGCCAATCTCGCCTCCTCGCGGCGCAACCTCGCCTCCGGCTCCGGCCATCACACCCGCACCGACGTCCATCTCCACCTGGACGTGTCACCGCCGGACCTGACCGCGCACGCGGACGCCGAGCGGCTGCACCAGGTGGTGGCGAACCTCATCGACAACGCCGTGAAGCACTCACCGCCGCACGGCAGGGTGACGGTACGGGCCCGGCGCGGTCCGCATCCCGAGTCGCTCGACCTCGAGGTGCTGGACGAGGGTCCGGGCATCCCGGAGCAGGAGCGTCACCGGGTCTTCGAGCGTTTCAACCGGGGCCGTGTCCCCTCACCGCACGGACCGGGCAGCGACGGCGGTACGGGCCTGGGGCTCGCGATCGCGCGCTGGGCGGTCGATCTGCACGGTGGCCGCATCGGGGTGGCCGAATCCGCACACGGCTGCCGCATCCAGGTCACTCTTCCGGGCCTCAGGCAGGCACGCCCTTGACGTAGGGTTCGAACCGGAAGTGCAGATTCTCCGTGTAAGTGTTCGGTACACGGGAAGCCGATGTGCACAGCTGCGGAAAGCAGCCGGTCAGCACGTCGCCGGGCATCCGTCAGGGTGCGGGCCAGGGGCCCGTAGCCGCCGACAGGCATACCCCCACGCGACCGAACCATGCTTGTTTCCCGCCATTAACAGCCCCGAAACGCGCCGTTCGGTGTGACTTGCGCGACGTTGACCGGCCCGGTCTGCACCTCCCGGCCAGGGAGGCGTAGCCTTTATTTCCGCTGTCCATCACCTTGTGAAGCGGAAGAGGGCGGTTCTCGCCGTGTCGTCTCAGTCCCCCAGTAACTCGAGCATCTCGACCGACCAAGCCGGGCAGGGTCAGAACCCTGCCGCCGCCTTCGGTGCCAATGAGTGGCTCGTCGACGAGATCTACCAGCAGTACCTCCAGGACCCGAATTCGGTCGACCGTGCCTGGTGGGACTTCTTCGCCGACTACAAGCCGGGAGCGGCCGCCACGGCGGACACCCCCGCCGCCGGCGCGAAGCAGACTCAGAGCGACGCGGCCGCGGCCGCACCCGCCCCGGCCGCCGCCGCTCCGGCCCGGCCCGCGGCCCCGGCGCAGCCCGCGCCGGCCGCCCCGGCCCCGGCTCCCGCCGCTCAGGCCCCGGCTCCCGCCAAGGCGGCCCCCGCGGCCGCCCCGGCGAAGCCCGCCGCCAAGCCGGCGCCGGCCGCGAAGGCCGACGGCACGCAGGCCGGCGGTCCCGAGTTCGTGACGCTGCGCGGCCCGGCCGCCGCGGTCGCGAAGAACATGAACGCCTCGCTGGAGCTGCCCACGGCCACGTCCGTGCGCGCGGTGCCGGTGAAGCTGCTCTTCGACAACCGCATCGTCATCAACAACCACCTCAAGCGCGCCCGTGGCGGGAAGATCTCCTTCACGCACCTCATCGGGTACGCGATGGTGCAGGCCATCAAGGCCATGCCGTCGATGAACTGGTCCTTCGCGGAGAAGGACGGCAAGCCGACCCTGGTCAAGCCGGACCACGTCAACTTCGGTCTGGCCATCGACCTGGTGAAGCCGAACGGCGACCGCCAGCTGGTCGTCGCGGGCATCAAGAAGGCCGAGACGCTGAACTTCTTCGAGTTCTGGCAGGCCTACGAGGACATCGTCCGGCGCGCCCGCACCAACAAGCTGACGATGGACGACTTCACCGGCGTCACCGTCTCGCTGACCAACCCCGGCGGGCTCGGCACCGTCCACTCCGTGCCGCGTCTGATGCCCGGACAGTCGGTCATCATGGGCGTCGGCTCCATGGACTACCCGGCCGAGTTCCAGGGCACTTCGCAGGACACCCTGAACAAGCTGGGCATCTCCAAGGTGATGACCCTCACCTCGACGTACGACCACCGCGTCATCCAGGGCGCCGCCTCGGGCGAGTTCCTGCGGATCGTCGCCAACTTCCTCCTCGGCGAGGAGGGGTTCTACGACGAGATCTTCGAGTCGCTGCGCATCCCCTACGAGCCGGTCCGCTGGCTCAAGGACATCGACGCCTCGCACGACGACGACGTCACCAAGGCCGCGCGGGTCTTCGAGCTGATCCACTCCTACCGGGTCCGCGGCCATGTCATGGCCGACACCGACCCGCTGGAGTACCGCCAGCGCAAGCACCCCGATCTCGACATCACCGAGCACGGGCTCACCCTGTGGGACCTGGAGCGCGAGTTCGCCGTCGGCGGCTTCGCCGGCAAGTCGATGATGAAGCTGCGCGACATCCTGGGCGTGCTGCGTGAGTCGTACTGCCGCACCACCGGCATCGAGTTCATGCACATCCAGGACCCGAAGCAGCGCAAGTGGCTGCAGGACCGGGTCGAGCGCGCCGCCACCAAGCCGGAGCGCGAGGAGCAGCTGCGCATCCTGCGCCGGCTGAACGCCGCGGAGGCCTTCGAGACCTTCCTGCAGACCAAGTACGTCGGCCAGAAGCGCTTCTCGCTCGAGGGCGGAGAGTCCGTCATCCCGCTGCTCGACGCGGTCATCGACTCGGCCGCCGAGTCGCGCCTCGACGAGGTCGTCATCGGCATGGCCCACCGCGGCCGGCTGAACGTGCTGGCGAACATCGTCGGCAAGTCGTACGCCCAGATCTTCCGCGAGTTCGAGGGCAACCTCGACCCGAAGTCGATGCACGGCTCCGGCGACGTGAAGTACCACCTGGGCGCCGAGGGCACCTTCACCGGTCTCGACGGCGAGCAGATCAAGGTCTCCCTCGTCGCCAACCCCTCCCACCTGGAGGCCGTCGACCCGGTCCTCGAGGGTGTCGCCCGCGCCAAGCAGGACGTCATCAACAAGGGCGGCACGGACTTCACCGTCCTGCCGATCGCGCTGCACGGTGACGCGGCCTTCGCGGGCCAGGGTGTCGTCGCGGAGACGCTCAACATGTCGCAGCTGCGCGGCTACCGCACCGGCGGCACGGTCCACGTCGTCATCAACAACCAGGTCGGCTTCACCGCCGCCCCGGAGTCCTCGCGTTCCTCGATGTACGCGACCGACGTGGCCCGCATGATCGAGGCGCCGATCTTCCATGTGAACGGCGACGACCCGGAGGCCGTGGTCCGCGTCGCGCGGCTCGCCTTCGAGTTCCGCCAGGCGTTCAACAAGGACGTCGTGATCGACCTCATCTGCTACCGCCGCCGCGGTCACAACGAGGGCGACAACCCGCAGTTCACCAACCCGCAGATGTACAACCTGATCGACAAGAAGCGCTCGGTGCGCAAGCTCTACACCGAGTCGCTCATCGGTCGCGGCGACATCACGCTGGAAGAGGCCGAGCAGGCGCTCCAGGACTTCCAGGGCCAGCTGGAGAAGGTGTTCGCGGAGGTCCGCGAGGCCACCAGCCACCCGGCCCCGGCCCATGTCCCGGACGTCGAGGCCGAGTTCCCGGTCGCGGTCACGACGGCGGTCTCCCAGGAGGTCGTCAAGCGGATCGCCGAGTCCCAGGTCAACATCCCCGACAACATCACCGTGCACCCGCGGCTCATGCCGCAGATGCAGCGCCGCGCGGCGTCCGTCGAGGACGGCACGATCGACTGGGGCATGGGCGAGACCCTCGCCATCGGCTCGCTGCTGATGGAGGGCACCCCGGTCCGTCTCTCCGGCCAGGACACCCGCCGCGGCACCTTCGGCCAGCGCCACGCGGTGCTGGTGGACCAGGAGACCGGCGAGGACTACACCCCGCTGCTCTACCTGTCCGAGGACCAGGCCCGCTACAACGTCTACGACTCGCTGCTCAGCGAGTACGCGGCGATGGGCTTCGAGTACGGCTACTCGCTGGCCCGCCCGGACGCGCTGGTCATGTGGGAGGCCCAGTTCGGTGACTTCGTCAACGGCGCGCAGACCGTCGTCGACGAGTTCATCTCCTCCGCCGAGCAGAAGTGGGGCCAGCACTCCGGCGTCACGCTGCTCCTGCCGCACGGCTACGAGGGCCAGGGCCCGGACCACAGCTCCGCGCGTCCCGAGCGCTTCCTGCAGATGTGCGCGCAGGACAACATGACGGTCGCGATGCCGACCCTGCCGTCGAACTACTTCCACCTGCTGCGCTGGCAGGTCCACAACCCGCACCACAAGCCGCTGATCGTCTTCACCCCGAAGTCGATGCTGCGTCTGAAGGCCGCGGCGTCCAAGGTGGAGGAGTTCACCACCGGCGGCTTCCGCCCGGTGATCGGCGACGACTCGGTCGACCCGAACGCCGTCCGCAAGGTCGTCTTCTGCTCCGGCAAGGTCTACTACGACCTGGAGGCCGAGCGTCAGAAGCGCGGCGTCACGGATACGGCGATCATCCGCCTCGAGCGTCTGTACCCGCTGCCGGGTGCGGAGGTCCAGGCCGAGATCGCCAAGTACCCGAACGCCGAGAAGTACCTGTGGACGCAGGAGGAGCCGGCGAACCAGGGTGCCTGGCCGTTCATCGCGCTCAACCTGATCGACCACCTCGACCTGGCCGTCGGCGCGGACATCCCGCACGGCGAGCGTCTGCGCCGCATCTCGCGCCCGCACAGCTCGTCCCCGGCGGTGGGCTCGGCGAAGCGCCACCAGGCGGAGCAGCAGCAGTTGGTCAACGAGGTCTTCGACGCGTAACCCGCAGCCCGGCTGCCTCGACGAATGCCCGGCCCGGCCCCGCGAACACCTCGCGGGGCCGGGCCATATTCTGTTCGTATGTACTTCACCGATCGCGGTATCGAGGAGCTGGAGAAGCGGCGCGGCGAGGAGGAGGTCACCTTCGAGTGGCTCGCCGAGCAGCTTCGGACCTTCGTCGACCTCAACCCGGACTTCGAGGTCCCCGTCGAACGCCTCGCCACGTGGCTGGCACGCCTGGACGACGAGGACGACGAGGAGTAGCGGTCCGCCGCGCGGGCTCGCCCCCGCGCCGTCCGTCTCCCGGGCCGGGGAGGGTCGCGCGGCCTGTCAGGACCGCAGCCGCTCCCGTACCGGCGGCATCAGCCCGTGCACGATGAGCACCGCCCCGGCCGCCGCCCATCCCCCGCTGCGCCGTCGCGCCCCGAGCGCCACCAGTGCCAGCCCCGCCGCCAGCTGGACCGCGCCCGCCGCGCGGAGCCAGGAGGCACGCGGCCTCGCCGCCGGCTCGGGCAGGTCGGCGGCGTCGGTCTCCTCGACGGCCGCCGCGTGGGCGGCGGTACGGAGGGCGTCCGCCGGGGCGCCGGGCACCAGGCCGGTGGGGAGGACGAGGCCGTGGCGGCTGAGCACGGCCGTCAGGCCGACCAGTCTCGCCCTCGCGTCGGACGCGGCGTCGGGGACCGTCAGCGGCTCCAGGGCCTGGAGGTCGAGGACCGGGTCGAGCCCGAGCCGTGCGGCGAAGGTCCGCATCGCCTCGTCCTCGCCGACCGGGGTGCCGTCGGCGAGCCAGATGTACCCGACCGGGCGGCGGAAGCCGGAGGCCATGACGAACCCGGCCCCGTCGCCGTCCCACCAGAGCGCCAGGACGGGACGGCCGGTGCCGATCGACAGTGCGGCCGCCCAGCCGCCGAGCACCGCGTCGACCGCCTCGCCGCCCTCCCGCCAAGGGCTGCCCTCAGGGACGAGCACGCTCCATTCCTGCCCGGCGGGAGCGAGGACCATCGGTTCGCGCAGCAGGTGGGCCGGGAGCCGGACGGCCGCCGGTTCGGCACGGCAGAGCAGCAGCGCTCCCGCTGGTGTCGCGTTCATGCGCCCCACGCTAGGGCAGTTCGCCCCGTAATCGTCGCCAATGCGGCGCGTCGCCCCGCCTGGAGGCCGCCCGAGCACGGTGCGCTCGCGCTTGACATCACCCCACCGCGATATATCGTGTTGCCATCTAGACGCGATATGTTGCGTCGTGGCCGGCCCCGGGAGGTCAGCACCATGGCAGAGACGACGTGGGAAGTCGCCGAGCCCCAGAAGCTCACCTTCGACGACCCCTTGACGACGCTCAATGTGCGCGTCGTCAACGGGACGGTCAACGTCGTGGGCACGGACGAGAGTTCCACCCGCCTCGAGGTCTCCGAGATCGAGGGCCCGCCCCTCGTCGTGACCAGGAACGGGTCCACCCTGACCATCGCCTACGAGGACCTGCCCTGGAAGGGATTCCTCGAGTGGCTCGACCGCAAGGGCCACCGCCGCAGCGCCGTCGTGTCGATCGCGGTTCCCGCCGCGACGACCGTCGAGGTCGGCGTCGTCGGCGCGGGCGCGGTCGTCTCCGGCGTCCGGGGCACGACGGTGGTGCGCGGCGTCAGCGGCGACACCACCCTGGTGGGACTGTCGGGCGCCGTCCGCGCCGACACCGTCACCGGAAACCTCGAGGCCCAGTCCGTCACCGGCGACCTGCGCTACAACTCCGTCTCCGGTGACCTGACCGTGATCGACGGCGCGGGCGCCGGGGTGAAGGCCGACTCGGTCAGCGGCGACATGGTGATCGACCTCGACCCGGGCGGAAAGCCCGCGGACATCCGGCTGGCCACGATCTCCGGCGAGATCGCGGTCCGGCTGCCGCACCCGGCGGACGCCCGGGTCGACGCGAACACCGCCGGCGGCGCGATCTCCAACGCCTTCGACACCCTGCGGGTCAGCGGCCAGTGGGGCGCCAAGCGGATCACCGGAACCCTGGGCGCGGGCACCGGGACGCTCAAGGCGACCACCGTGTCCGGTTCCATCGCCCTGCTCCGCCGGCCTCCGGCGGAGGAAGGCCCCTACGAGGAAACACCCGCGGACGCCCCGAGTGGGAAGGTGGTCTGACATGCCCCCCGTCTTCGCCCACGGTCGGCTCCGTCTCTATCTGCTGAAGCTGCTCGACGAGGCGCCGCGCCACGGCTACGAGGTCATCCGCCTGCTCGAGGAGCGCTTCCAGGGGCTGTACGCACCGAGCGCCGGCACCGTCTACCCGCGGCTGGCCAAGCTGGAGGCCGAGGGGCTCGTCACCCACGCCACCGAGGGCGGCCGCAAGGTCTACTCGATCACCGATGCCGGCCGGGCGGAACTGGCCGGACGCAGCGGCGAACTGGCCGACCTCGAGCTGGAGATCCGCGACTCGGTCTCCGAACTGGCCGCCGAGATCCGCGACGACGTCCGCGGCGCGGCGGGCAAGCTGCGCAGCGACATGCGCGCGGCGGCGACCCGGACCCGCAAGACCGGCCCCGGCAAGGGCGAATGGAGCCCCGGCCGTGGCGACTTCGGCAACCTCGGGGATCTGGGCGACCTCGCGGACAGCGAGTCGTGGCGGGTCGCGAAGGAGGAGCTGAAGCGCGCCAGGCAGGAGTGGAAGGAGCAGGCGCGCCGCGCGAAGGACGAGTCGCGCCGGGCCCGCGAGGACGCCCAGCAGGCCCGCCGGCAGGCGCAGGAGGCGCAGGAGACCGCCCGCGCCGAGATGCAGCGGATCGCCCGGCAGGTGCAGGAGCAGGTCCAGGACCACTTCGCCCGCGGCGACTGGCCGACCGGCGTACGCGAGGGTCTGTCGGAGCTGACCGGTCAGCTCGGCGGACTGGCGCGGGGCACGGCCTGGCCACCGTTCGTCAAGCCGGAACCCGCGGGCGCGGACCCGGACTGGGCGAAGGACACCGTGGACCCGAAGGACTCGGCCGATCCCGCCCGTGACCTGGAGCGGCTGCTCGACCGCTTCCGGGACGACGTACGGGACGCGGCACGCGACCACGGTGTGACGGTGGAGCAACTGGGCGAGGCCCGCCGCCATCTGTCGACGGCGGCGGCCCACATCGTCGCTCTGCTGCGCAGCGGCAAGGACTGACCGGCCCAGGGCCGGGCGGTGGTGCGGCCGGGTCAACCGGCCCGCGCCGCGCCGCCGTCCGTCCCGCCGAACATCGCCCGCTCCAGCGCGCCGTAGGTCACCCCGTGTTCGGCGAGGACCTCCGCGACGACGCCGCGGCCCGAGGCGAGGGCCAGCAGGATGTGCTCCGCGCCGATGGTCCGGTCCCGCCGGCCCAGCGCGATCCGCAGCGACTTCTCCAGGGCCGACTTCGCCTCCCGGGTGAAGGCGCGGTGGCCCGACCACCAGCGCCGGTCCTTGCGGTCGCCGGCCAGCGCGCCGGCCCCGTGGGTCTCCTCGACCCTGGCGACGATCGCGCCGACGTCGATGCCCAGTCCGGCCAGGGCCTCCTCGTCCGCCTTGGTCATGCCGCCGCGCCGGCGCACGTCGGCCAGGGACGCCTCGAGGTCGGCCCGCCGGTCCATGACGCCGAGGGCCGTGAACGCGAAGTCGGTGCGTGAGCCGCCGAGGTCCAGCAGGGAAAGGAGCAGGTGCTCCTCGGTGACCGTGGACGAATCGGCCCGTTCCGCGCATGCGGTGGCGCCGATCACCACCGCACGGGCGTCCTTGGTGAAGCGCTCGAACATCACAGCCTCCCGTGCTTCTTGTGGACCGCCTGGCGGCTGACACCCAGCTCCGCCGCGATCTCCTGCCACGACCAGCCCTGGTTGCGGGCGCTTCTGACCTGTACGGCTTCCAGCTGCTCCAGCAGCCGCCGCAGCGCGGCCACCGCCCGCAGCCCGACGCGCGGATCGCGGTCGCCCGCACGCTCGGCGAGTTCTGTTGCTTCGGTCATGCCTGTCAACCTACATTGACAGGGCGGGAGTGTCAACCATGGTTGACATCAGGGGCAGGGATGCTTCTCCGGCCCCCAGACGTCGCGCACGTCACCGCGCGCCACCGTCCCGCACAGCAGCACCGTCCGCGATCCCTTCGCGCCGCCCTGCTCCACCGCCGTCAGCTTCTTCTCCGTCAGCCGGCCGCCGCCGGCCGCCCCGTGCGCCTCGATCCGTCCGGTGGCCCCGTCGAAGCCCCCGCCGCCGAGCCCCTGGTAGAGCACCGCCTGAAGCAGACCGCGGTCGAGTCGCTCGTCGTTGCCGCCCGTTCCACGCCATGCCTGGTCGACGCCCTCCGCCAGATAGCGCATCGCGTCCCAGGCGAGCGCCACATGGGCGTCCTGCCGCATCCCGCCGGTGCGGGCGCCGTGGTCGTCCGCGTAGGTGCGGTCGTACGCAGAGAGAAAGGCAGCGGCCTCGCCGCTCGCCCCGGACAGGGCAGGCGCCCTGCCGTGCGAGACGTAGTACAGCGTCAGCCCGGCGAAGACCTCCCACGGACGGTGCTCCTCCGTCAGCGCGTTGGTGACGTCGTCCCCACCGAGCACAGCGACCTTCGGGCAGTCGCGCGAGTCGCGCGCCAGCTCCCCCAGGAACAGCTGCAAGTGGCTGCCCCGCCCCGCCCACACCACCGCCGTGCGCGGCTCGGCCGCCACCGCACGGCAGACCTCCCGCGCCAGATCCTCCATGGCCTGGACCGAGGGCCCCACCGGGCCGCCCGGTACCGGCGAGGGCTCGGGCGCGTCCGTCGGCGTGTAGAGCAGCATGTCGGTGCGTCCGTCGCCGTACGCCGACCGGAACGCCGTCGCCAGGCTCGCGCTGTACGCGTCCGAGGGGTCGGCGATCAGCCGCACCCGCACCGCGGTCCGGCCGTCCACCATCGCGGCGTGCTCGGCGAAGGAGGCCATCACCTGGCCGGCCCGGGCGTCCGTCGGCGCCGTCTGGTAGTAATGCTCGCCCTGGCGGAGCAGTTCGTCGGCGGTGCCGGAGGTGCCGACCATCGGCAGGCCCGCCTCGCCGAGGATGCCCATCGCCTCGTACGTGCGCCGCCTGCTCTGGCCGAAACCGACGACCCCGACGATCGAACGGTCCTTCTCCGCGAGGTCGACGATCCGCCGGGCCACCGCCGGGGCGTCCTTGAACCGGTCGCCCGCGTTCGCGGCGAGCACCCGCAGCGGCACCCGCTCACCGGTGCGCAGCGCCTGCGCGTTCACATACGCCTGCGCGAGTGCGAGGCCGCGCAGTTCGGCGAGCGTGCCGCCGCGCACCGGGTCCTCCGCGTCCTTGCCGCCGCTGAGCGGCCCGAAGTACACGACGGTCCGCGAGCGGGGGCGCGGGTCGTCGGCGTCCCGGCCGGAGAGCTCCTGCTCCACCTGCTCGTTCTGCTGCTCTATGCGCTGCAGCACGTCCCGTACGGCCCGCTCGCTGTCACCCGTGCCGAACGACGCGGCGCCCTCCGCGACACCGACGCACTGCCCGTCCGTGCCGAGGAAGGTGGAGCCCAGGCACGGGTCGGGCCCGACGGTCGTGAACGGCACACCGACGAGCAGCCCGGCGGCGACCACGAGGGCGAGCACCCCGGCGCCGAGCGCGCCGGCCACCTCCACGCCCGGCCCCCAGCGGTGCGTGGGCGGGGCGAGCGTCGGCCAGCGGCCGAGCCAATAGGTGGCGGCCTGGTCGTCCTCCGGCCCCTCCTCGACGGGGACCACCATGCCCGAGGGGCGGCCGGGCGGGGTGCCGCGCTGGGCGATGTTGGCCAGGTCAGCCCCGGCGGCGGACAGCCCGGGGACCTCGATGTCGGGGATCCGGCTGGCGAGGGTGCGCACCCCGGCGGCCACGGCCACCACCGAGGTGCACCTCAGGTCCTCCATCGCCGAGCGCAGTTCCCTCAGGAAACGCTGGATGCGCGACTCGGCGGGGCCTGCCTCCTCCACCAGGAGCACGAAGCGGCTGACCCGGCGCCGCCGCCACGGGTCGAAGGCCCGTTTACGCCCGGCGGCCTCCAGGTCGGCGAGCAGCGCGTGCACCAGGATCCGGTCGAGCTGCTCGGGGTCGCCCTCCGGGCCGCCTCCCACCAGGTCGAGGGCGGAGCGGAAGAACTCGGAGGGCGGGGTGCCCTGCTGCTGCCGCACCCACTCCGCGTACCACCGGCGGCCGCCGGACCGCCCGCGGCCCAGCATCCGGCGGTTGGCCCGGCGGCCGTAGAGAGCCCGCGGCAGCCGCTGGAACAGCGGTCCGGCGATGAAGTTCCACAGCAGCTCGAGCAGCGTGCCGCCGTTGGCCTGGTCCCTGCCTCCCAGCCACCACAGGCCACGGGCGAGCCCGGAGACCTCTCGGTGCTGGGCGTAGCAGTGGTCGAGCAGCTCCCCGGGACGCCGTTCCATCAGGCCGCCGGCGGCGGGCGCGCAGACGACGGCGCGCAGCAGCCGGTAGGAGGGCAGCCGCAGCCGCCCGGTGCCCGGCGGCATCGAGGCGTCGAGCTGGAAGGCGATCTGCTCGAACAGGTCGAGCGGCGGCTCCGCCGGGTCGGCCGGCGCCGCCGGAACGCAGGCGTGCGGGGCGAGCCGCCCCTCACGGCCGCGTAACCGGGTGCGCAGCCCGGCGACGATCCGGCGGCCGGCCTGCCCGTCGCCCGGCTCGCTCAGGAGCACGACGGGCACCCGGCTGCGGCTGCGCCGCGGCTGGACGACGAGCTTGTCGAAGGCGTCGACGAAGCGTTCGACGCCCGGGTACGCCGGAATCCGGCTCTGCTGATCCCCCGTTGACACGTTTGTCCTCCCCCTTCACGCGCGACCGCGTGGTGTCAGAGCTCGTGCCCCGCATCAGACGGCCGCAATCGTCACGGGCGGCCCTCCCCGGCGGACCGGAGGGCCGCGTACGGTGGGCCGCGTGATCGACTTCCGTACAGACGCTCCCGTCGCGGGCAGCCTCGATGTCCGCTGGCACGCCGGCGGCCCGGTGCCCGGGGACGACACCGCGCCCGCGATCCAGGTCCACGCGTACAGCGAGCACACGCTGATCCTGCGTCAGAACAAGTCGGTGCACTTCGAGGCGCCGTTCCTCTACCTGCTGTTCGGGAACGAACGGGCGCTGCTGCTGGACACCGGCGCGACCGCCGACCCCGCCACGATGCCCCTGCGTGCCACGGTCGACGCGCTGATCGGACAATGGCTCGGCCGGCACCCGCGGAAGCGGTACGGGCTGGTCGTCGCCCACACCCACGGGCACGGCGACCACATCGCGGGCGACGCGCAGTTCGCGGACCGTGCGCACACCGAGGTCGTGGGACCGTCCCTCGACGCGGTGACGGCGTACTTCGGCTTCGATCAGTGGCCGCTGCGCCCCACGGAACTGGATCTCGGCGGCCGGGTACTGGACCTGCTGCCAGGACCCGGTCACGAGGAGGCCGCCGTCGTCTTCCACGACCGGCACACCGGTCTGCTGCTGACGGGCGACTCGCTCTACCCGGGCCGGCTCTACGTCAGGGACGTCCCCGCGTTCGCCGCCACGGTCGACCGGCTGCTGGCCTTCTGCGCGACGAATCCGGTGACCCATGTCCTCGGCTGTCACATCGAGATGACCCGCACCCCGGACGAGGACTATCCGCGCGGTACGACCCACCAGCCGGACGAGCCGCCGCTCGAGCTGACGACCGCCCATCTGCGCCGGCTGCGCGACGCGCTCGCCCGCCGTCAGGGACCGTGCGGCGACTTCATCGTGGTCTACGAGGACCGACGCCGACCGTGACGTGCTCGCCCGGCCGGGCGTGGATCCGTACCGTGGCCGTCCGGCCGGCCGGGACCGTGCGGACCCGCGGCCCGGCAGGGCCGGTCACCTCGATCCGCCAGCCGCTCGCGCCGGGCGGCACGGAGACCTCGGTGACGCCGCGCGACGAGCGGTACTCCAGCCGGTACGTCCCGCTGTCCGGTGCGTACCCCTCGGCCGTCACCCTGCCCGCCACGGCCGGCGCGTAGGGGGCGGCGGTCTGCTCCTTGTTGGTGCGGAAGCGGCCCTCCGCGTCGACCGCGCAGTATCCGCCCCCGTAGCACCAGACGTAACCGGCCCAGCCGGAGCTGTAACGGTTGAGGGAGGCGAGTGCCTCCCGGTAGAAGCGGCCCATGTTCGGCAGGGCGTTGTTGAGCGGGCCCCACTCGCCGACCACGACGGGCATCCGGTACCGCGCGGGGTACTCGGTCACGGCGCGCTCGTACGCCTCGATCCAGCCCGCCGACGGGTCGTGGTCGGCGCCCGCCTCCATGGCGGTGTTGTAGAAGTGCGGGGCGTAGACCGTCCTCGGATCGTCGATCCGGCCCAGGCCGGTCGGCACGCCTTCTCCGACGATCGGCGTCGGCTCGACGAACAGCCAGGTGTCCGGGTCCACGGAACGGACCGCGTCCGCGATCCGGTTGTACATCGGCGTGAGCTGCTCGGCCTCGATACGGCGGGCGGCCGTCGGCAGGTCCTCGCCCTCCCGGACCTCACCCATCGGCTCGTTGATCAGGTCGTAGCCGATGACGGCGGGGTGGTCCGCGAACCGGTCGGCCAGCACCCGCCACATCCCGGCCTGGGCGCCGCGCAGATCGGGGTCCTCGTAGAGGTGGGTGAACGCGCGCTGCACGGCGGGCTCGAAGTACTCGGCGAACCAGTCGTCGGGGTGCGGTGTGAACGGCAGCCCGTCCGTCCTGGTCGCCCACTCGGGGGTGCCGCGGTGGCCGAAGGCCGGGCCGAAGACGTCCTGGTGGGCGTCGATCAGCACATGGACGCGGTGCGTGTGCGCCCAGTCCAGCACCTGGTCGATCTTGCGCAGGTACCGCTCGCTGTATCTGCCCCGCTCGGGCTCGAGGTCGTCCCAGAAGACCAGCAGCCTGGCGAAGTTGAAGCCCTGGGCGCGCAGGTCGCGGAAGTGCCGCTCGGTGATCGCGGACAGGGCGGCCTCGCCCCGGTGGGTCTTGTCCTCGACGTTCCAGCCGCGCAGGGTGAGGACCCGGCCGCGGTCGTCGGTCAGCCGCGGGATGCCGTCCGGCGCGGCGCCGGTCGCTGTGCCGCCTGCCCGGGCCGGCGCGGCGCAGAGCAGCAGGAGCGTGGAGACGAGGACGGCGAGCAGTCGGCGGTACATGGGGAACCTCCGGCACGGTCGTGGACCAGTGCCGGAGATCCCATCAGCAGAACTGACGGACCATCAAGAGTTCGTCAGGACAATCTTTCCGAACAGTTCACCGGTGGCCATCTTCTCGAAACCGTCCCTGGCCCGGTCCAGCGGCAGCACCTCGTCGATGACCGGCCGCACACCCGTGGCCGCGCAGAACGAGAGCAGGTCCTCCAGCTCGTCCTTGGAGCCCATCGTCGAGCCGACGACCTTCAGCTCGAGGAAGAAGATCCGGGTGAGCTCGGCGTGCGCGGGCCGGTCACCGCTCGTCGCCCCGGAGATCACCAGGGTGCCGCCGGGCCGCAGCGACTTGACCGAGTGGGACCAGGTCGCGGCCCCGACCGTCTCGATGACGGCGTCCACCCGGCGCGGCAGCCGGGCACCCGGCTCGTACGCCTCCTCGGCCCCGAGCTCGACGGCGCGCTTGCGCTTGGCCTCGTCGCGGCTGGTGGCGTACACCCGCAGGCCCGCGGCCTTGCCGAGCACGATCGCGGCGGTGGCCACGCCGCCGCCCGCGCCCTGCACCAGGACCGAATCGCCGGGACGCACACCGGCGTTGGTGAAGAGCATCCGGTAGGCGGTGAGCCAGGCGGTCGGCAGGCAGGCGGCCTGCTCGAAGGTGAGCTCCTTCGGCTTCGGCAGCACGTTCCAGGCGGGCACGCTGACCTGCTCGGCGAAGGTGCCCTGATAGCGCTCGGTGAGGATGGAACGGGGCTCGTCGGGGCCGACACCGTGGCCGCTCTGCCCGATGACGGAGTGGAGGACGACCTCGTTCCCGTCCTCGTCGACGCCGGCGGCGTCGCAGCCGAGGATCATCGGCAGCTTGTCCTCCGCGAGACCGACCCCGCGCAGCGACCACAGGTCGTGGTGGTTGAGGGAAGCGGCCTTGACGGTCACGGTCGTCCAGCCGGGACGGGCCTGAGGTGCCGGGCGTTCGCCCAGTTCAAGGCCGTTGAGCGGCTGGTCGCGGTCGATGCGGGCGGCGTAGGCGGCGAACATGACCTTGAGAGTAGGGCGGGCCGGTGCGTGGCGGAACCACGCACCGGTGTGACACGCGTCCCGCTACTCCCGCCGCCACTGGGCCGGCGAGTGCTTCGTCGCCGGGTCCTCGTACGAACCGGTGCTGCCCCGGTCGACGTGGAAGCTCGTCAGCGTGGTGACGGGCGACGCCGGGTCCCGGCGGTCCGCGATCACCCTCATGTGGGCGCTGAACCGCTCCGGAGTCACCTCGTACACGTCGTAGCCGTAGCGGTTGCCCTCGAAGTACTTCAGGTGCGGGTTGGCCGCGCCCATCAGCGGGCCGTTCGTCCGGTTCCAGTCCGCCGAGTAGGCCCCCGAGGTGACGGAGTGCGCGGTGAACTCCGTGCCCACGACCGGGGACGCGGGATCGTCGAAGTCGGTCCTGATGTCGTCGACGAACGCGGAGTGCCAGTCGCCGGTGATGACGACGAGGTCCTCGAGGCCGCTGTTGTGCACATGGCCCAGCACCTCCTTGCGCTCCGCGAGGAAGCCGTCCCACTGATCGGTGAACATGTACGGGCCGCCCGGCCGGCCCCTCAGCTGGCTGAGCATGATCGAGTTCGCCCAGACGTGCCACGCGTCGGGCGCCCGGTCGATGCCCCGCTTCAGCCAGGCCTTCTGCCCCTCGCCGAGGATCGTGCCGTCGGGAAGGTTCTGCCCGGAGCGGTACGAACGCAGGTCGAGCACCGTCAGTTCCAGCAGGTCGCCCCAGCGGCGGACACGGTGGATCTCCGGATCGGGCAGCGCGAAGGCGCCGTCGTCGCGGTGCGGCTGGTGCTCGTACCAGGCCTGGTACGCGGCTGCCTTGCGCTGCATGAACGGCGCGCCGCCGCCGGTCCCCGAGTAGTCGTTCACCACTTCGTGGTCGTCCCAGGTCAGGAACCACGGGTGAGCCGCGTGCGCTTCGCGCAGGGACGCGTCGCCCTTGTAGAGGGCGTGGCGGCGGCGGTAGTCGGCGACGGTGAAGACCGACGGGCCCTCGTGGTCGCGGACGTGGTCCGCGGGGACACCGCCGACCTGGCCGTGCTCGTAGATGTAGTCACCGAGGTGGACCACGAAGTCGACGTCCTCGCGGGCGATTCCGCGGTGGGCGGCGTAGAACCCGTCGTGGAACGCCTGGCAGTTGGCGGCGGCGAACCTGACCCGGCGGACGCCTCCGGCCGGCGCGGTGCGGGTGCGGCCGATCCGGCTGGTCCTGCCCAGGGCCTTGAACGCGTACCAGTAGCGGGTGTCCGGGCGCAGCCCCGGGACGGGCACATGGACGCTGTGGCCGAGGGTCGCGGAGGCCGGGGCCGTGCCGTGGGCCACCACCTGGCGAAGTGTCCGGTCCAGGGCCACGGTCCATTCGACCTCGACGACCTCGGGCAGGGGCTGCTCGGCGGCCAGAGGTTCCGGCGCGAGCCGGGTCCACAGCAGGACGCTGTTCGGGAGCGGGTCACCGGAGGCGACCCCGAGGGTGAACGGCGCCGGGTCGTAGTCGGCGCCGAGCGCCTCCGCCGCCTCTCGGGCCTGGGCCGGCGACAGCCCGGCGCTCAGCGGCCACGCCAGGTTGAGGGCGCCCGCGGCGGCCGCCGCCTTGAGCAGATTCCGTCGGTCGGTCCTGGTCATGCGCGTCCCCCCGTGCGCGTGGCCCCGGCCGTGGCCGTCAGGCCGAGCGAGATCCCGTCGGCGTACCCGTCGTTGGACGTCCCGCTGCCGCTGCGGGTGAGGACGAGCAGCAGGCGTGCGCTGCGGGCGCCGGGCGGCACGGCGGCGGACGCGGTGCGCTCCAGCAGGCCGGTGCGTGCACCGCGGTCCGCGGCGGTCACGGGTCCGAGCACGCTCAGCGCCACGGGCGTGCCCTTCGCGTCGCGGAACTCGACGGAGAGCCTGGCGCCGTCCTCCTGTGCGGCGTATCCGCCGAGCCAGGCGGTCAGCGTGTACCGGACCCGGCTCGCGTCGACGGCGGCCCGGCCGGTCGCACCGGTGCGGGGCAGTTCGACGTCCTGCACGAGGGCGGTACGGGGGGACTCGCCGCCGCTGAAGAACCGGGAGCCGCGGCGGACCGGCCCGGGATCGGCGGGGGTCGGATAGCCGGCGCCGACGTTGTACCCGACGAGCGCCGGGGCGCCCTGCGCGACGACCCAGCCCGTCACGCTGCCGACGGGCTCGGCGCTCCCTCCCGGCCCGCTCTCGGCATCGCCGTTGACGACCAGATTCACAGGGGCCTCCTGGGTGACGTGTACCGGCCGCCGACGCGGACCGCCGAGCATCACAGCAGCACCGGATGAACCCCGGAAGACCCCCACGGGAACACCCGCACCGATTCGGCCACCGCGCCCGGCCCCGCGTCGCACCGTCGGACGCGCCCCGGCCCCCGCCATGGGAAGCGCGGGCCGGACGCGCCCCGGCCCCCGCCATGGGAAGTTCGGGGGCCGGGGCGACAAGAAACGGGCCGTGCCGTACCCCCGCACGGGATACGACACGGCCCGGTTCGTCCAGCCGCGGTGCCGACTCGGGTCAGCGGCGGGCGACGCCCTCCGCCCGCGCCGCCGCGGCGACCGCAGCGGTCACCGCGGGCGCGACCCGCTCGTCGAAGGGCGAGGGGATCACGTAGTCGGCCGAGAGCGCGTCACCGACGACGTCGGCGAGCGCGTCCGCCGCCGCGATCTTCATGCCCTCGGTGATCCGGGACGCCCGCACCTGCAGCGCGCCCGCGAAGATCCCCGGGAAGGCGAGGACGTTGTTGATCTGGTTCGGGTAGTCCGACCGGCCGGTGGCCACGACCGCCGCGTGCTTGTGCGCGACGTCGGGGTGCACCTCCGGGTTCGGGTTGGCCATGGCGAAGACGAACGCCCCCGGCGCCATGGAGGCGACAGCTGCCTCCGGCACGGTGCCGCCGGAGACGCCGATGAAGACGTCCGCGCCGGCCAGCGCGTTCTCCAGGGAGCCCGAGAGACCCGCACGGTTGGTGAGCTCGGCGAGCTCACGCTTGACCGGCGTCAGGTCCTCGCGGTCACGGCTGACGATGCCCTTGCGGTCGGCGACCGCCACGTCGCCGAGACCGGCCTCCAGCAGGAACTTCGCGATCGCCACACCGGCCGCGCCCGCGCCGGAGATGACAGCGCGCAGGTCACCGAGCGTGCGCCCGGTGAGCTTGGCCGCGTTGCGCAGGGCGGCGAGGGTCACGACGGCGGTGCCGTGCTGGTCGTCGTGGAAGACGGGGATGTCGAGGCGCTCCTGGAGCTTGCGCTCGATCTCGAAGCACCGGGGTGCCGAGATGTCCTCGAGGTTCACTCCGCCGAAGGACGGCGCGAGACGCACGACGGTCTCGACGATCTCGTCGGCGTCGGTGGTGGCGAGGGCGATCGGGACCGCGTCCACGCCGCCGAACTGCTTGAAAAGGATCGCCTTCCCTTCCATGACCGGGAGGGATGCCTCCGGTCCGATGTCTCCGAGACCGAGCACCGCCGTTCCGTCCGTCACGACGGCGACGACCTGGGACTTCCAGGTGTAGTCGTGCACGAGCTCCGGCCGCTCCGCGATGGCGGTGCAGACCTTGGCGACGCCGGGTGTGTAAGCGAGGGACAGGTCGTCCTTGTTCCGCACCGGCACGGTGGCCTGGACGGCCATCTTGCCGCCGCGGTGCAGTGCGAACGCCGGATCGAAGGGCTCGTCGGCGCTCTCCGTGTCGGCGCTGTCGCTGCGAGGATTGACGATCTCCGCTGCCATGTGGTTGACCCCTTAGGTCTTCATCAGTTGAGGGTGGCCACTCCTGGTTGAGGAGGGGTGGGCGGGCACCGCGTCCGTTCCCTGCACTAGGGCGATTGGCCCGCCCGGGCAGGGGGAGGTACGTACGCGCGGGCGCGCCGCACACGCGCCCTGAGCCCCGGATGAGGGGTGTAAGGATCCTTCTTACCGGACGGACCACACCGCGGACGAGTCGATATGCGCTCGGTGACGCGGTTCATAGCCAGAAACCCGGACAAGCCCGCCAGGTGCAGCCGAACCCGTCCAGAAGGCAAGACGACCGAAGATCTTCCGGCCGGAAGAAGGCTTTCCAGCGAATGGTCCGGCCTTGATGTACCGGCCCGCCGGGGTTCGGGGGTGACCCGTTATCCGATTTTGACATGCGTGGCCCCCTGAATGCGCTCGTCCGAATGGCAAGATGCCGAAAACAGACAAGGTCGCGACACTCGAAGATGAGTGCAGTACGACCTGGTAACTCCACCCTCACCCGCCGGAGGACCCCGATCATGACCGCAAGCACCACGCGCCGCTCGACCGCCGCCAAGTCCCGGATCGCGGCGGTCAGCGCCATCGCGGTCGCCGGCGCCATGCTGCTGACCGCGTGCGGCGACCAGACGGACAACGGAGCCTCGGACTCGGAGACCAAGGGCACCGCGTCCGCGGCGCCGCTGGCCGACAAGCTGCCCAAGGAGATCCGCGACAAGGGCGTCATCAAGGTCGGATCCGACATCGCGTACGCGCCGATGGAGTTCATGGACGAGGGCAACAAGCCCGCCGGTGTGGACATCGACATCGCCAAGGCCCTGGGCAAGGTCCTCGGCGTCGAGTTCCAGTTCGAGAACTCCACCTTCGACCAGCTCGTCCTCGGCATGAACAACGGCCGCACCGACATCGTCATGTCGTCGATGACGGACACCAAGGAGCGCCAGCAGGGCGCGACCGAGGACGCCAAGGGCGGTGCCGACTTCGTCAACTACTTCAAGGCCGGCTCCGCGATCCTGGTCCAGAAGGGCAACCCCAAGAAGGTCAGCACGCTGGACGACCTGTGCGGCCTGACGGTCGCCGCCCAGCGCGGCACGGCCAACGAGGCGCTGCTGAAGGAGACGCAGAAGAAGTGCGGCTCCGACAAGATCAAGGAGTTCATCTCCGACCAGGACACCGACTCGATCACGCAGCTCCAGACCAAGCGTGCCGACGCGGTGATCACCGACTTCCCGGTCGCCCTCTACAACGAGCTGAACGCCGGCGGCGGCAAGCTCTTCGAGGTCGTGGGCGAGCAGATCGACGCCGCGCCGTACGGCATCGCGGTGAGCAAGAAGAACACGCAGCTGCGTGACGCCCTCCAGGCGGCCGTCCAGCAGATCATCGATGACGGCTCGTACGGCGAGGTGCTGAAGGAGTGGAAGGCCGAGAGCGGCGCCATCGAGAAGGCAACGGTCAACGCCGGCAAGTGACGCCACTCGCCGCCACAACCTCCCTCATGTAAGGCAGCAACTCTGTGACTGACCCCCTCGACAAGGTGCCGGCCGACGTCCCCCCGGACGGCGGCCGGGACGCCTCCCCCCGCAAGTACTCCGGGCCCATCAAGGCCGTTCCCGTACGCCACTACGGGCGCTGGATCAGCGCCGTCGTCGTGCTCGGGCTCCTCGCCCTGCTGGTCCGGGCGTTCGCCGACGCCCAGATCCAGTGGAGCGTGGTCGGTGACCAGATCACCAACGGCACGTTCGCCTGGGGCGCCTGGGAGACCTTGAAGATCACCGTCTACTCGATGGTGATCGGTGTGGTCCTCGGCGCGATCCTCGCGGTGATGCGACTGTCGCCCAACCCGGTGCTCTCCTCGGTGGCCTGGGGCTACATCTGGTTCTTCCGCGGCACCCCGGTGCTGGTGCAGATCCTGCTGTGGTTCAACCTCTCGCTGGTCTTCCAGTACCTCGACCTCGGTTTCATCTACCGGGACGAGATGAACCAGGTCATGACGCCCTTCGTGGCGGCACTGCTGGCGCTCGGCCTGAACGAGGCCGCGTACATGGCCGAGATCTGCCGGGCCGGCATCCAGTCGGTCGACTCGGGTCAGACGGAGGCGGCACACGCGCTCGGCATGAAGGGCGGCAGGACGATGCGCCGCATCGTGCTGCCGCAGGCCATGCGAGTGATCATTCCGCCGACCGGCAACGAGTTCATCAACATGCTCAAGACCTCCTCGCTGGCGTTCGCCATCGGCTACGGCGAGCTGTTCCTGCGGGGCCGTGAATTCGGCTCCCGGACGCTCGCCATCATGGAGGGCTACATCGTGATCTCGCTCTGGTACCTGGCGCTGACGACCGTGTTCAGCATCGGCCAGTACTACCTGGAGCGGTATTACGCCCGCGGTTCGAGCCGGTCGCTGCCGCCCACGCCGCTCCAGCGGCTGCGCAAACAGCTGTCGTCGTTCCGTGTACAGAGCAACGTCGGAGGCGTGAAGGTATGAGTTCCCAGTCGACGCAGCCGATGGTGAAGGCCGAGAACGTCCACAAGTCGTTCGGCCATGTGAAGGTCCTCAAGGGCATCGACCTGGAGGTCGCGCCCCGCGAGGTGTTCTGTCTGGTCGGTCCTTCCGGCTCCGGCAAGTCGACCTTCCTGCGGTGCATCAACCACCTGGAGAAGATCAACGGCGGCCGCCTCTCGGTCGACGGGCGTCTGGTGGGCTACCGGGAGAAGGGCGACAAGCTCTACGAGCTGAAGGAGAAGGAGGTCGCGGCGCAGCGCAGGGACATCGGCATGGTCTTCCAGCGCTTCAACCTCTTCCCGCACATGACGGCCCTCGCGAACGTCATGGAGGCTCCGGTCCAGGTCAAGGGCGAGTCGAAGTCCGTGGCCCGCGAGCGGGCGCTGAAGCTGCTGGACCGGGTGGGGCTGGCCGACAAGGCCAAGAACTACCCGACCCAGCTCTCCGGCGGCCAGCAGCAGCGCGTCGCGATCGCCCGTGCGCTCGCGATGGAGCCGAAGCTGATGCTCTTCGACGAGCCGACGTCGGCCCTCGACCCCGAGCTGGTGGGCGAGGTCCTGGACGTCATGCGCGGCCTCGCGGAGGACGGCATGACGATGATCGTCGTGACCCACGAGATGGGCTTCGCCCGTGAGGTCGGCGACGCGCTCGTCTTCATGGACGACGGCGTGGTCGTCGAGGCCGGCCACCCGCGTGAGGTGCTGGGGAACCCGCAGCACGAGCGGACGAAGTCGTTCCTCTCGAAGGTGCTCTGATCTGTCGAAGGCGCTCTGACCTGCAGAAAGCGCTCTGAGCGCAACCGGCAAGGGGCGGTACGGACCCGGTGGTCCGTACCGCCCCTGCGCGTTCCGCCGCTACTTCAGGGCCAGCACGAGAGCGTCCGACGGCGACGCCCACACCGGGCGCGCCTCAGCGAAGCCCGCCGCACGCAGGGCCTCTGCGTGCCACTGGGCGGAGGGGGTGTCACCGTCGGCGTGCTCGCCGTAGATCCGGAACCGCTCGGCCGTCGGCCCGGCCAGGACCGGGTCCTTGGCGGCGAGCGCCCACCACTCGGCCCAGTCGAGGGCGCCGGCCGCCCTGGCCCGTTCCATGCCCGCGTGCCGGTGCGCGCGCTCCGCGGCGTTGATCCGGGGTGTGGACGCGTCCTTCATGTGGTCGGCGTTCATGAAGACGCCGCCGTCGCGGACGAGGGTGCCGATCTGCCGGTAGAGCGCGGCGAGCGGTCCGCTGTGGAGCCAGTGCAGCGCTGTGGCGGTGAGCACCGCGTCGTACGAGGTGTGCGGCAGGGAGTCCGTCCAGGCGGGGTCCTTGAGGTCGGCGGTGACGAGCGTGACGCGTTCGTCGCCCGCGAAGTGGCCCCGGGCGATGGTCAACAGCGCGGGGTCGAGGTCGACCCCGGTGCTGGTGGCCTCCGGGAACCGCGCGAGGAGCCGGTCCGTGATACTTCCCGTACCGCAGGCGAGGTCGAGGACTCTGGGCTTCGGTCCGACCGTGGCCTCGACCATGTCCAGCATCACCCGGAACCGCTCCTCGCGGTCGGGCATGTACCACTCCTGCTGGCGGTCCCAGCTCTCCTGCCAGGCCCGCCAGTCGGTGCCCGCCGCCGTGCCCTCGTCCGTCCCGCCCACCGGAAGCCTCCCGTCCGTAATACCCTCGATTGATAAGCAGCCGTTACCCTCACCCTAGAACGCCGCTGTAAGGACTACAAGTGGAACTGGCCTATTACTCGGACTACGCCGTACGGCTGGTCAACACCGAGGAGCCGGCTCGCAACAAGGACTCCCTCACCTCGGTCGAGGCCGTCCGCGAGCTCTTCGGCGCGTCGTCCCAGGCCGCCCGCCGCGCCAACGACTCGGACGTCACCCGCTTCCGCTCGGTACGGGGCCGGCTGCGCGCCGTTTTCGCCGCGGCCGACGCGGGTGAGGAGACCCAGGCCGTCGACCTGCTCAACTCGCTGCTGCTGGAGTTCCCCGTCAGCCCGCAGATCTCCGGGCACGACCACCGGGACGAGGACGGCCGCCCCAAGTGGCACATGCACCTCGCCGACCACCCTTCGAACGCGACCGCGGGCTATGCCGCGATCGCCGCGATGGGACTGGCGTTCCACCTGACCGAGTACGGCGTCGACCGCCTCGGCCTCTGCCAGGCGGCGCCCTGCCGCAACGCCTACCTGGACACGTCCACGAACCGCTCGCGCCGCTACTGCTCCGACCGCTGCGCGACCCGCGCCAACGTGGCCGCCTACCGGGCGCGCAAGCGTCTGGAGAGCGAGCGGTCCGGGCCCACCGGCCGCACCGCGGAGACCAGCCAGGAGACGACCCCCGTCACGGACCGCTGATCCTCACTGAGCGGACGGAAGCGGCTGCGCACCCGGCCGAGCAGCAGCTCGGGCGGCACCACCCCGAAGACACGGCTGTCGCCGTCGGCGCCGGGGTTGTCACCGAGCACCCACCAGCCCCCGTCGCGCCGTTCGGCCAGCCGCTTGACGATGAGCAGGTCCTGCTGCAGCGGATGACGGAGCACCGCCACGTCGCCGACACGCAGCGAGGCGCGGTAGTCGACCAGCAGCTGGTCCCCGTGAACCAGCGTCGGAACCATGGACGGCCCGGTCACCTCGGCGACCCCGAACCGGGCCCTCGGCTCCCGCCCCTGTTCAGTCATCAGCCACCTCCGACTCCCACTGTATGTTCGGCCACCGGCCCGGCACGGACCCCGGACTTTTGACCTAAGCCCAAGGGGGCACCCGCCAAAACGGGTCCCTCACGGAGTAATGTCCCACCTGAGAAGACGATCACGAGGAAGGACAGCTCAATGCTCTCCCGCCTGTTTGCCCCCAAGGTGAAGGTCAGCGCCCACTGCGACCTGCCTTGCGGTGTCTACGACCCGGCCCAGGCCCGCATCGAGGCGGAGTCGGTCAAGGCCGTCCAGGAGAAGTACCAGGCCAACGAGGACCCGCACTTCCGCGCTCGCGCCACGGTCATCAAGGAGCAGCGCGCGGAGCTCGCCAAGCACCACGTCTCGGTGCTCTGGAGCGACTACTTCAAGCCGCCGCACTTCGAGAAGTACCCGGAGCTGCACCAGCTCATCAACGACACCCTGAAGGCGCTCTCCGCCGCCAAGGCGTCCACGGACCCGGCGACCGGCCAGAAGGCCCTGGACTACATCACCCAGATCGACAAGATCTTCTGGGAGACCAAGAAGGCCTGACCTCGCGTCAGCTTCCCGCACCCGGCCCGCGCGGCTCCTCATCCGGAGCCCCGCGGGCCGGGTGCGGCCGTATGAGGCGGCAAATGGACGTACCGCCTCCGATTCCAGTGGTCGCGGTGTCGTGAGGAGGAGCCATCGAGCTTCGGGAACAGGCCACGGCCGAGGACCTCCCGGCCGGGCCCCACGCCACGGCCGGCGAGCCCGGACCGGCGGACCGGTCCGGTCGGGCGCACTCCTTCCTCGGCCCGGCCGCCCTCGCCCTGGCCCTCGGTCTGTGGGGCATCACCCGGCAGGGCACGATGTGGCGCGACGAATCCGTCACCTACCAGGTCGCGCACCGGAGCCTCCCGGAGATCTGGGCGCTCCTGCAGAACGCGGATGCCGTCCACGGCCTCTACTACGTCCTGATGCACGGCCTCTTCGCCCTCTGGGACGGGGGTCTCGTCACGCTCCGGCTGCCGTCCGTGCTGGCCGTGGCCGTGGCCGCCGGGCTCGTGGGACTGACCGGGTGCCGCATCGCCGGGCGCAGGACGGGCCTGCTCAGCGGCCTGGTCTTCGCGCTCATCCCCGAGGTGCAGATGTACGCCCAGGAGGGGCGCTCCTACGCGCTCGTCTGCGCCCTGGTCGCACTGGGCACCTACCTGCTCCTGCGCTGCCTGAGCGAACCGTCCCGTCGCCTGTGGATCCTCTACGGGCTCTCCCTGCTCGCCGCCGGCTGGCTCCACGAGTTCGCCGTACTGGCGCTGCCCGCGCACGGCATCACCGTGCTCGCTTCCCGCGCGGACCGGCCCGTCCGGCGCGCATGGGCCTTGGCGGCGGCCGCCGTGGCCGCCGGCCTGGTCCCGCTGGTCCTGCTCAGCGCGGGCCAGTCGGGCCAGGTGTCGTGGATCAGCGGCCCGAAGCCGAAGGAGTGGCTGGAGATCACGGGCGTGGCACTGGTGGCCGTGCTCTGCGCGAGGTACCCCGCCGCCGGCCGCGGACCCGTCCTCCTGCCGCGTCTCGCCCTGCCCCTGGCGGTGCTCCCGACGGCCGTCCTGCTGCTGTCGGCGATCCACGAGCCCATGTACGTGGACCGGTACGTCCTCTTCACCGACATCGGCTTCGCCCTGCTCGTCGGCACCTCGCTCAGCGCGCTCGTCACGGCCGCCTCCCGCTGCGGCCCGCTCCGCGCCCGGCTTCCTCGCGCCACGGCCCTGTCGGCGGCGGCTCTCGCGGCCGTGCTCGCGCTCACCCCGGTGACGCTGCAGATGCGGACCCCCGACAGCCGGAAGGACGACGTGACGGCCGTCGCGGCCGAGGTCCGGCGCGTCTCCTCCCCCGGCGACGGGCTCGTCTTCGCGCCCTCACGCCGCCGCGAGTGGCGGCTCTCGCACCCGGACGAGTACGACGGACTCGTCGACCTCGCGCTCGGCCGCACCCCGCGGGCCTCCGCGTCCCTCCAGGGCGAGGAACTGCCCGTTCCCGAGATCCGCGCCCGCATGCTGTCCGTGGACCGGATCGTGGTGCTCAGCGACCCGCCGGGCCAGCCGGAGGACACGGTGCCGCAGGAGGCGGTCAAACGCGAAGTCCTGCGCGCCCACTTCCACGAGTGCTCCCGCACGCAGGTGAAGGGCGCCCAGGTGACCCTCTACGCCCGTGGGGCGGAGTGCGCGGCGCCGAAGGGGAACTGACGGCCTGACGGGGTCACGGGCGTCCCTGGTCACCCGCGCGGCGTCAGGCTGCCGGCAGCGGGGCCGGTTCCGCCTGGGTCAGCAGGGGGCTCTTGTGGCGGAGCAGCCACTGCCGATAGGCGGCCGCCCGCAAGGCGGCCTCGCGGTAGGCGGCGGTCAGGTCCGCGAACACCGACTCGTACAGCTCGCCCCCCGAGGGCCCGGGTCTGGAGAAGAGCAGGAGGCGGACGGCGAGCGGGTCGCCGCGGAGCGGGCGGACGGCCATGTCCTCGCGGGGCATGGAGGTCGGCTGGCAGGGGGCGACGACCTCGCCGACCGCGATCAGGGAGGCGGCCGTGTGGTAGTCGCCGTGCAGGACGGGCGGGTCGATTCCGGCCGCACCCAGTACCCGCCGCAGCCCGTCCCACTCCCCGTCCACCGTCGGATCGACCATCCAGCGGTCGTGGGCCAGATCGGCGAGGTCCACGACGGGGGCCGCAGCGGCGGGGTGGTCCCGCGCCAGCGAGACGAACTGCGGCTCCCGCTCCACGAGTACCCGCACGCGCAGTCCGTCCGGCACCAGTAACGGGCATCCCTCCACCTCGTGCACGAAGGCGACGTCGAGCTGGCCGGCGGCGACCATCCGCAGCAGGGCGTTGGCGGACACGTCCATGTGGAGCGAGATGTCGGTGCCCGGCAGCCGGTCGCGCAGGCGGCGCAGCCAGCCGGCGAGCGCCCGGCTGGCGGTCGACCCGATGCGCAGCAGCGGTCCGCCCTCACCGGCCGCGGCGGCCTTCGCCTCCACGACGAGCGCGCCCATCTCCGCGACGAGCGGCCGTGCCCGGCTCAGTACGGAACGGCCGAGCGGGGTCGGCCGGCAGCCGGTGCGCTCCCGTGAGAAGAGCGCCGCGCCCAGGAAGTTCTCGATGCGGCGCAGTTGCGTCGTCAGGGACGGCTGGCTGACGCCGAGCTGCCGGGCGGCTTTGTGCAGGCTGCCGGTGTCGGCTATGGCGCACAGCGCACGCAGGTGCCTCACCTCGAGCTCCATGCTCCCGAGCGTAGAGCTGCACCAACTGCCACACCAGACACCGTAGTCGGGGCAGGACGGGCGGATCGGGACAGGCTGCTGCGGAGTGGGTGATGCGCCCGCGCTATCGCCTCCTGGCATCATCCGCGCGGCGGTGCGGCTCCCCGAGACTTCGGCTACCGAACGTCGTTCATCCGGACGAGTAGGAGCCCCCCATGCGTCACACCAGAACGTTGTTCTCCGCCGTCGTCGGTCTCGGCCTCGCCGCCGCCCTCGGCACCGTGCCCGCCACCGCCGCCAACTCCCCTGCGGCCGCGGTGACATCCTCCTCCGCCTCGTACGCCGCGTACGAAGGATCCGCCGAGGACGCGAAGGCGACCAGGGCCTTCTTCGACGCCGTCGTCAAGTCGGTCGCGGAGAAGCGCGCGGCGAACCCCGGCGCGCAGGCCGTGACCGTCGTCTACAACGCGAGCAACGCACCCAGCTTCCGCACCCAGATAGCGCGCAGCACCCAGATCTGGAACGGCTCGGTCAGCAATGTCCGGCTCGTCGAGGGCTCGGGCGCCGACTTCGCCTACTACGAGGGCAACGACTCACGCGGCTCGTACGCGAGCACCGACGGACACGGCCGCGGCTACATCTTCCTGGACTACCGGCAGAACCAGCAGTACAACTCCACCCGCGTCACGGCCCATGAGACCGGGCACGTGCTCGGACTGCCGGACCACTACTCGGGTCCGTGCAGCGAGCTGATGTCGGGCGGCGGCCCCGGCACCTCGTGCCAGAACGCCTACCCGAACTCGGCCGAACGCTCCCGGGTGAACCAGCTCTGGGCGAACGGGCTCGCGGCCGCGATCGCCAAGGTCTCCTGAGCGGAGCCGGCCACCGGGAGGGCGCCCCGCAGTGCACGGCGGGGCGCCCTGTCGCGTCTGCCGCGACCTCGCGCTCAGGCCTGGGCCGGTTCCCGCCGGCCGAGTTCGGCGCCGGGCGGCAGTTGGCGGCGGATACTGCCGAGCGCGTCGTCGAAGTCCCCGTCCGCGACGCCCGCTTCGTACGCCGCACCGCCGTAGTGCAGCGTCAGATTGAGATCCGACCGGTCGAGGGGCGGCACACCTCCTGTGGGCTCACCCAGTGTCAGCAGACAGCTGAGGGTCGCCTGCTGGACCGTGCCGTCCGCATGGACGGGCAGGGGCATGTCCCATTCCAGGACGCAGGAGGCCAGCACCTGGGACGCCCCCGCCGCCCTGAGGGCGGCAAAGGTGGCCCCCTCGTACACAACGCCTCTGATGGATGTGCGCAGTTGGCCGCCGCTCGCCGATATGGTGACCGATTCCGCGCCCTGCCGGTCGCGGTACCAGCCCGCCCAGGCTTCCGTAGACTCCGATGACATGCGCGGACTGTAGCGGTAGGGCCGAGCGGGCCGCGCCGCAGGTGCCCCTCAGGATGTGCCGGCCTCCCGGCCGGGGGCGTCGTCGGGCGAATCTCCGGACGGTCCTGCCGCCGATCCGTCAGACGCGTCCGCTCCACCCGGCTCCTCCGGCCGGCTCCCGCCGGACCGGTCCTGCCCGCCCGGGTCGGACCTCGCCCCGCCCTCCGGGGGGACATAGAGCGGACAGTCCGGATTGCGGCAGGGACCCGGCTCCCACAACGGGACGTAGGTCCCCAGTGTCTTGTGCCGCCTCACCACCGATTCCACCGGCTGCCCGCACGCGGCGCACACATGCTGCGGGTCGTGACTCGTCCGCGGTACTTCACGTCCTTTGCTGCCCATACAGCCAGAATAGGGCGGTATGGACAGCTCGGACAGCTCAGCCCTCGCGGCCGGTCCCCTGTGGCCGATGCCCGGGGTCAGCCTTTCCGGCCGTACTGCGTGACGACCACGCCGTTGCCGAAGGCACGCATGGAGGCCGGCGAGAAGGCCGACACCCGGAAGGGGGCCGCGAACATGGGAATACCGGAACCGAGCACGACGGGGTAGGTCTTGATGACGAGTTCATCGACCTCGTCGATCAGCTGCCCGGCGAGGTGCGCCCCGCCACAGAGGTAGATGTCGAGGCCTTCCTCCTTCTTGAGCTCCCGGACCGCGGCGGCCACGTCGCCGGAGAGGATGCGTACGTTCGGGTCGGGTGACTCCTGGATGCTGTTCGACACCACGAACTCACGCAGATGGGCGTACGGGCTGGTGATGTCGGCCTTCAGCGCCAGGTCGTAGCTGGCGCGGCCCTGTATGACCGTGTCGTACCTGGTGTTCGGTGCGTCGTCGACACCCAAGGCGCGGCGTACCGCGGTCGGCAGGGTGTCGGCGCATTCCTCCTTCAGATAGTCGAGGTAGTCGTCGGCCACGAGCTCCGTGAAGAAGTCCGCCTCTCCTCCCGGGCCACCGATGAAGCCGTCGATGGATGTGGCGATGAAGTAGCTGAGCTTTCGCAAACCGGTCCTCTGATCGTCGGACACCGAAGAGGCCACCGACGGCCGGGCAGGCGCTCGCACCCGGCCGGACCGGGACCCCCGAACCACTTCATCCATAGTGATTCGGCCGAAGTCGTGCTCGCAAGCGGTTTGAGCGGATCGGCCGGATCAGCGGCTGCGGCGGGTGACGAATTCGGCCAGGGAGAGCAGATCGCCGGCCGCGGCCAGGTCCGGGACGGCGCGGGACAGCTGACCGACCGCCCGTGACATCCGGTCACCGGCGTGCGTCTGGGCCCAGTCCCGCCCTCCCGCCCGTTCCACCGCGTCGGCGGCGCGGCGGACGGCCGACGCGCTCATCGGCCCCCGGTACAACTCGGCCAGCTCGGCCGCCGCCGCCGTGCCGGAGGCCAGCGCGGCGACCACCGGAAGTGACTTCTTGTGCGCCGCGAGATCCGCGCCGGCCGGTTTGCCCGTCTGCTCCGGGTCGCCCCAGATCCCCATGAGGTCGTCGATGAGCTGGAACGCCAGCCCTGCCTCTCTCCCGAAGGCGTCCATCGCCGCGGCCTGCTCCTCGTCCGCGCCGGCGTACAGCGCGCCGAGGGCGCAGGCGCAGCCGAGCAGGGCCCCGGTCTTGGCGGTCGCCATGGCGAGGCACTCTTCCAGGGTGACCTCGAGCGGCGGTCGTTCCTCGAAGGCGCAGTCGGCCTGCTGGCCCGCACACAGCTCGATGACGCAGGCGGCCAGCCGCACGGACGCGGGGACGGATGCCGCGTGCGGGTCCTCCGCGAGCAGCCGCAGCGCGAGCGCCGACATCGCGTCCCCGGCGATGATGGCGTCGGCGGTGCCGAAGACGCTCCAGGCCGTGGGCCGGTGCCTGCGGGTCGGGTCCTCGTCGATCACGTCGTCGTGCAGCAGGGTGAAGTTGTGCGCGAGCTCCACCGCCGCGGCCGCCCGTACGGCCTGCCTCGGGTCGCCCCCCAGCGCCCGGCACGCGGCCAGCACCAGCGCCGGCCTGACGGCCTTGCCGGTGGCACCGGCGACCGGGGTGCCGTCGGACCGCTCCCAGCCGAAGTGGTACATGGCGATCCGGCGCATGGAACCGGGCAGCGACGCGATGGCTGAGCGGAGTTCGGGATCGACCGCACTCCGGGTGCGTTCGAGGAGGGCGACGGCCTCTCGGCCGTCGACGGTGTCCGACATGGTCAACTGGCGTTCCTTTCCCGGTGGTGGCTTCTCCTCGCGGGCGGGGACACGGCGAGCGCACCGCGCCCCCGAAGGTCACGTCGTTCCTGGGCAGGTCACCGCCAACGGCTCACCTCGACGTTCTCCAGGACGCCGAGCGCGTCCGGGACGAGCACGGCCGCCGAGTAGTAGGCCGTGACCAGGTAGGAGATGATCGCCTGCTCGTCGATGCCCATGAAGCGGACCGACAGGCTCGGCTCGATCTCGTCCGGGATGCCGCTCTGCTGGAGTCCGATGACGCCCTGCTCGTCCTCTCCGGTACGCATGCAGATGATCGACGTCGTCCGGGCCTCGGTGACCGGGATCTTGTTGCACGGGAAGATCGGCACGCCGCGCCAGGCGGGCACATGGTGGCCCGCCACCTCCACGCTGTCGGGCACCAGTCCGCGCCTGTTGCACTCGCGCCCGAAGGCGGCGATGGCGCGCGGATGGGCGAGGAAGAGCTTCGAGCCCCGCCGCCGCGAGAGCAGTTCGTCCATGTCGTCCGGGCTCGGCACACCGTCGTGCGGCTGCAGCCGCTGCCCGTAGTCGCAGTTGTTGAGGAGGCCGAACTCACGGTTGTTGACGAGCTCGTGCTCCTGCCGCTCGCGCAGCGCCTCGACGGTCAGCCGCAGCTGCTGTTCCGTCTGGTTCATCGGCTGGTTGTAGAGGTCCGCGACGCGACTGTGCACCTTCAGCACCGTCTGGGCGACGCTCAGCTCGTACTCCCGGGGCGCGGCGTCGTAGTCCACGTAGGTGTGCGGCACGACCGACTCGCCGACATGGCCGGCCGACAGGTCGATCGCCGCTTCGCCGTACTTGTTGGTGCGCTGGTGGGGAAGTGCCGCCAGACCCGCCAGATGGGAGCGCAACGACTCCGCCCGGTCCGCCAGGTTGAGCACGTCGTCCCTCGTGAGCACGAGGACCGTGCAAGCGGTCGCGGCGCGGGCGGTGTACTGCCAGACCGCTTCCCGGTCCACCAGCGACTGGTCGCCGAAGTAGGCCCCGTCGGCGAGGACTTCGACGACCGCCTCGTCCCCGTAGGGGCCCTCCCCCACCTTCTCCACCCTGCCGTGCGCCAGGAGGAAGATCCGGTCCGCCGCCTGGCCGCCGGTCGCCAGCACCTCCCCCGCCGCGAACTCACGCTGTTCGCACCGCTGCGCCAGCTCCGCCAGCGCCGCCTCGTCATCGAAGTCACGCAGTGCCGGAAGCTCCCCCAGTTCGGCGGGGATCACGGCGACACGGTCGCCGGTCTGGACGAACGTCACCCGGCCGTCGCCGACCGAGTAGCTGAGGCGGCGGTTCACCCGGTACGTACCGCCCTGCACCTGCACCCACGGCAGCATGCGCAGCAGCCACCGGGAGGTGATCTCCTGCATCTGCGGGACGGACTTGGTGGTGGTCGCGAGATTCCGTGCGGCAGCGGTACCGAGACTCTGTTGGGGTGCCTGGTCGCGAATGTCCTCGCCGACGGAACCAACCGAACCAACCGTCATGAGACTCCCTCTCGATCATGTTCTGACCTGCGACAGCAAGCCTCCCAGTGCGTTGTGTAAGTACGCCATTACACAAATGAGTGTGACTGGATCACCGTCGACCGGGGCAGGAGCCGGACCCGTTCACACATCCGGCCAGAATGGGTGCATGTCCGAAAGAACCTCGTCCGATCCGACGGCCGCGCTGCGGCCCCGGCTGCCGTCGCCGCTGCAGCCGGTCGAGGACGAGCGCTTCTCCCGGCACGGCGTGCGACTGGTGCTCAAGCGGGACGATCTGATCCACCCGGACCTGCCGGGCAACAAGTGGCGCAAGCTCGTACCGAACCTGCGGGCCGCGGCGGGCCGGCCGGTGCTGACCTTCGGCGGCGCGTACTCCAACCATCTGCGCGCGACGGCCGCCGCCGGCCGGCTGCTCGGCTTCCGCACGATCGGCGTCGTCCGCGGCGACGAGCTCGCCACCCGCCCGCTGAACCCCTCCCTGGCCCGTTGCGCGGCGGACGGCATGCGACTGCTGTTCGTCGACCGCGCCACCTATCGCGCGAAGGACGACCCGGGGACACTCGCCCGCATCCTCCGGACGGCCGCGACGGACGACGTGTACGTGGTCCCCGAGGGTGGCAGCAACGCGTCGGCCGCGGCCGGCTGCGCCGGGCTCGGCCGCGAGCTCCGCGGCCTCGCCGACGTGGTGGCCGTCGCCTGCGGCACCGGCGGCACCCTCGCCGGGCTGGCGGCCGGACTCGGCGACGGACAGCGGGCCCTCGGTCTCCCGGTGCTGAAGGGCGGGTTCCTCGGCGCGGCGGTACGCGCCCTGCAGGAAGAGGCCTTCGGCGGCCACACCGGCAACTGGTCCCTGGAGGAGCGCTTCCACTTCGGCGGGTACGCCCGTACCACTCCTGAACTCGACGCGTTCGCGGCCGGATTCGGTGCACGCCACGGGCTTCCCGTGGAGCGCGTCTACGTCGCCAAGCTGCTCAACGGACTCGTGGAACTCGCCGCCGAAGGAGCCTTCCCGCCCGGCACGACGGTCGCGGCCGTCATCACCGGACAGGAGGACGGGCGGGGGACCGGCGTCGCCGGGTGACGGCTCAGGCGGTTTCCTCGCGGTAGGCGGCCGCCTCCTCCAGGTCGAGCCTGCGCAGCAGTTTGCGCAGCATCTCGTCGTCGATGACGCGCCGGTTCCTCAGGTCCACGAACACGTCCCGTTCCGCCGCGATCATTTCCCTCGCGAGCCGGCGGTAGGTGTCGTCGGCCGACTCGCCGGTCGCGTCGTTCACCGAACCGAGTCTCTCCCACACCGAGTTCCTGCGGCGTTCCAGCACCGCGCGCAGCCGCTGCTCCAAGGGTTCCGGCAGCCTGTTGCGTTCGTCGGCGAGCAACTCCTCCAGACGCCGCTCGGCCGCCGCGGAGGCCTGGCTCTGCGCCTGCGCCTCCGCCAGGGTCTCCGCCTGGACGTCGCGGCCGGGGATCTTCAGCGCACGGATCAGCGGCGGCAGGGTCAGTCCCTGCACCACCAGCGTTCCGATCACGGTGGTGAAGGTGAGGAACAGGACCAGGTTGCGGGCCGGGAAGTCCGCGCCGTCCGACACCGTCAGCGGGATCGAGAAGGCGATCGCGAGCGAGACGACACCGCGCATGCCCGCCCAGCCGACGATCAGCGGCGCCGTCCAGTTGGTGTCCGGCTCGCGTTCCCTGATCCGCCGGAACATCATGCGCGGCAGGAACGTCGCCGGATAGACCCAGACGAAGCGCACCACCACCACGGCGAGGAACACCCCTGCCGCGTACCAGAGGGACTCCCCCACGCCGTAGTCGCCGAGCTCCCCCACCACGATCGCCAGTTGCAGCCCGATCAGCGCGAAGACGGTGGACTCCAGGACGAACGCGACCATCTTCCAGACGGCCTCCTCCTGGAGCCGGGTCGCGAAGTCGACCTGGTACGCGTGGTGGCCCAGGTAGAGCGCGACGACGACCACGGCCAGGACTCCGGAGGCATGGACCTGCTCGGCGGCGGCGTAGGCGATGAACGGGATGAGCAGCGACAGGATGTTCTGCAGCAGCGCTTCCTTCAGGTGCGTGCGCAGCCAGTGGATGGGAACCATCAGCGCCAGACCGACGGCGACCCCGCCGACGGAGGCCAGCGCGAACTCCGCCAGCCCGTCGCCCCAGCTGGAGCCGGCTCCGATCGCGGCCGCGAGGGCGACCTTGAAGGCGGTGATCGCCGTGGCATCGTTCACCAAGGATTCACCTTGGAGGATCGTGGTGATCCGGCCGGGCAGACCGAGCCTGCGCGCGATGGCCGTCGCGGCCACGGCGTCCGGCGGCGCGATCACCGCACCGAGCACCAGGGCCGTCGCCAGGGGCAGATCGGGCACCAGCAGATAGGCGAGGCCGCCGACCGCCACCGTCGCGAACAGGACATAGCCCACGGACAGCAGCGCGATGGGACGGACGTTGGCGCGAAGGTCGAGGTACGAACTGTCCAGCGCCGCCAGGTGCAGCAGCGGCGGCAGTACCAGCGGCAGCACGATGTGCGGGTCGAGGTGGTAGTCGGGAACGCCCGGCACGTACGAGGCGGCCAGCCCGGCGGCCACGAGCAGCAGCGGTGCCGGGACCGGTGTCCTTCGGGCCGCGCCGGCCACCGCCGCGCTCACCGCGATCAGCCCGACCAGCGGCAATGCTTCCATCACACCGACCTCATGTCCGTCGTCCCCGTCGTAATCTGGCAATCATGAGCGAGTGCCCCCACGTAGGAGAACTGCCGCGCCCCGAACCGGCGCCGCTGACCGACACGTGTCCGGAATGCCTGGCCGTCGGCAGTCACCCGGTCCAGCTGAGACTCTGCCTCGTCTGTGGGCACGTCGGCTGCTGCGACTCCTCACCGATGCGGCACGCGAGCGCTCACTTCCGTGAGACGGGGCACGCGGTGATGCGCAGTTTCGAGCCGGGACAGGTGTGGCGGTGGTGCTTCGTCGACGGTTCGATCGTCTGACGCCTGGGTACGTCAACCATCCGCCGACCCCGCTCAATTGGGCGGCGCAGACCTCTAGCCACTGTGCGTACTCATAGGCTTACATTGAGTGACACTTGTCGGCATGGGGGTCCTGGCGACACGGCACCATGGATCGCGATAGCGTCGCCAGGCCAGACCTGGCTGCGTGACCGACCGCGTAACGCACGGCCGCGGGGCCTCTGCCCCCGGCCCGGAAAGAGCTTGTGCCACCTTGGAGGTGAGGGTGTCCCATATTGCAGGCGAGCCCGGGACCCAGGACTTCGTGGAAGTCCGGCTGCCCGCTGCGGGTGCCTACCTGTCCGTACTGCGAACGGCCACCGCCGGCCTCGCAGCGCGCTTGGACTTCACCCTCGACGAGATCGAGGACCTGCGGATCGCGGTGGACGAGGCGTGCGCGATCCTGCTGCAGCAGGCCGTCCCGGGGTCCGTCCTGAGCTGTGTGTTCCGGCTCGTCGACGACTCGCTGGAGGTGACGGTCTCCGCGCCCACGACCGACGGCCGGGCGCCGGAGCGTGACACGTTCGCCTGGACGGTGCTCTCCGCACTGGCCGGCAAGGTCGACTCGTCGGTCGCCGACGACCGCACGGTCGCCATCAGTCTGTACAAGCAGCGCGGCGCGGGACCCGGGCCGGCGTGAGCAGCGGAAACGGGGACGGTTCGATGCGGGAGGACGAGGAGCGAGGCCCGAGGGTGCTGAGCGCGTCCGCCGGCATCCCTGAGCAGCAGGCGCGGCCGCACCCGGTGGTGGACGAACCTGATGGCCGTACGGCCTCGGCAGAGCGGGCGGACCGTATGAGCGAGCACCAGCAGGATCATCACCCCCATGACCGCAGCGGCGCGCGGGCGATGTTCATCGAACTGCGCAAGCTGCCCGACGGGTCGCCCGAGCGGGCCGAGCTGCGCAACCAGCTGGTCCGGATGCACCTGCCGCTGGTCGAACACCTGGCGCGGCGGTTCCGTAACCGCGGCGAGCCGCTGGACGACCTCACCCAGGTCGCGACGATCGGCCTGATCAAGTCGGTGGACCGGTTCGATCCGGAGCGCGGCGTCGAGTTCTCGACCTACGCGACCCCGACAGTGGTCGGCGAGATCAAGCGCCATTTCCGCGACAAGGGCTGGGCGGTGCGGGTGCCGCGCCGTCTGCAGGAACTGCGGCTCTCGCTGACGACCGCGACGGCCGAGCTCTCCCAGCAGCACGGCCGGTCCCCGACGGTGCACGAGCTGGCGGAGCGCCTCGGCATCTCGGAGGAGGAGGTCCTGGAGGGCCTGGAGTCCGCGAACGCGTACTCCACGCTGTCCCTGGACGTCCCCGACACGGACGACGAGTCCCCGGCGGTGGCGGACACCCTCGGCGCGGAGGACGAGGCCTTGGAGGGCGTGGAGTACCGCGAGTCCCTCAAGCCGCTCCTGGAGGGCCTCCCGCCGCGGGAGAAGCGGATCCTGCTGCTGCGTTTCTTCGGGAACATGACCCAGTCCCAGATCGCGCAGGAGGTCGGCATCTCCCAGATGCACGTCTCCCGCCTCCTCGCCCGCACCCTCGCGCAACTCCGCGAACGCCTCCTGGTCGAGGAGTAACCCTCAAGACGCCCGCTCCATGGCCGGACCGTCCTCCCCATGGAGCGGCCACGGGCCTGACGGACCTGCACGCCGAGACGCACCTCTGCGGGACCCGCCCCGCAGGGGGCGCAAGGCCCGGAAGCCTCTGCCGCGCCCGCCACGGTCTCCCACCGCACCCTCGCGGCCGTCTCCGCCGAGTCCCCGGCGGGCATATCCGCAGACTCCGCGGTCGTCGTCACGGCCGAGTTCGCGGTCGGGCGCGGTGACCTGGGTGACTGCCCCGCACTCCTCGGGTGACGGCCCCGCGCTCCTCGCAGCATGAGACGCCGGGAGGCCGGCCACGCCCCGCACCCGCGACACGCACCGGGCCCTAGGCCGGGCCCGCCGGGGCCGCACGGGCCTGCCGCCCGCCCAAGGGCTACGCGCGGCTGCGGATCCCCAGTGCCTGCGCCGTCGTCGGGTTCACCAGCAGCACCAGGCCCGTCACCACGACCGCCGCCAGCACCACGCCCAGCGGAATCAGCGCGCCGGACGCCCGCAGCAGCGTCCACGCGGGGATCAGCCCGATCAGCTGCGTGATGATCGCCGGTCCGCGGCTCCAGCCGCGCTGCCGCAGCAGCCCTCGCGCCGCCGCCAGCGGGATCGCCCCGAGGGCCATCAGCGTCAGACCGCCCATCTCCGCCTGGGAGGGGCTGTCGGGCCGGCCGAGCAGCCCCATCACGAGCATGTACACGCCGCCCACGACCAGCGCCAGCCCTTCGGCGGCGCACACCGCTGCCGCGGCGGTCAGTCGGGTGGGGCGGCCGGGGGCGGAGGTCTGGTCGTCACTGCTCACCCATGCAGGGTAGCCGTCACCCCGTACCCGGCGGCCGTCGCCCGAAGGCGAGGGCGGCGGGCACCCGTGCCCGCGTCAGCCGTCACCGGCCCACCCTGCGCCCCCGCCCCGAAACCCGGACTGGGCCAGGTACCCCCCAGTAGGTACGCTGCATCGCATGCGCGCACTTCTCGTGGTCAATCCGGCAGCAACCACCACCAGTGCCCGCACGCGCGACGTGCTGATCCACGCACTCGCGAGCGAGATGAAGATCGAGGCGGTCACCACCGAGTACCGCGGCCACGCCCGCGACCTCGGCCGCCGCGCCGCGGAGTCGAACGACATCGACCTGGTCGTCGCCCTCGGCGGCGACGGCACGGTCAACGAGGTGGTCAACGGCCTGCTGCACAACGGTCCCGATCCGGAGGGTCTCCCCCGCCTCGCGGTCGTCCCCGGCGGCTCCACGAACGTCTTCGCCCGCGCTCTCGGCCTGCCGAACGACGCCGTCGAGGCGACCGGCGCCATCCTGGACGCGCTCCGCGACCGGACGGAGCAGACGGTCGGCCTGGGCCTCGCCGCCGGCACGCCCGGCACCGAGGACGAGGCCGTCCCGCAGCGCTGGTTCACCTTCTGCGCCGGGTTCGGTTTCGACGCCGGCGTGGTCGGCCGGGTCGAACAGCACCGCGAACGCGGCAAGCGGTCGACGCACGCCCTTTACGTCCGTCAGGTGCTCCGCCAGTTCCTGGACGACCCGCACCGCAGACGCGGCACCATCACCCTGGAGCGGCCCGGCGCGGCCCCGGTGGAGGACCTGGTGCTGTCCATAGTCTGTAACACCTCCCCCTGGACCTACCTGGGCAATCGCCCGGTGTACGCGTCCCCGAAGGCCTCCTTCGACACCGCCCTCGACGTGCTCGGACTGTCGAAGCTGTCGACCCCGGCGGTGGCGCGTTACGGCACCCAGCTGCTCACCTCGAGTCCGCAGCGCGGACCGCGAGGGAAGCACGCGCTCACACTTCACGACCAGACGGACTTCACCTTGCATTCAAAGGTCCCACTGCCCTTCCAGATGGACGGTGACCACCTGGGGCTGCGCACGAGCGTGACGTTCACAGGCGTTCGCCGTGCACTGCGTGTGATTGTGTGACCGGAAGGACCGAAAGTCCTTTATCTCGAACGTACGGGCTGGCCTCCACCCCATAGAAGTACGGCTGTGACCTAGTCGACACCGAGGAATCAAAAAAAACTTTCCGGAAGGGGTTGTATCCGCCGCCGAGGTTTGCGAATCTCTACATGGCGATCGGGACGGCCCGCAACATCGGCCCCACAGACCGCCGGAACCCCTCCACGAATCCAGGACCCAACGTCGGGCAACCGGCTGCTCGGCCCTTCCCTTGCGGGGGGATTCGTGAAAGCGTTCACATTCACAAGCAACCCGCACGTAATACCAAGGAGAGGTAGCAGCCATGGACTGGCGTCACAACGCCGTTTGCCGCGAGGAAGACCCCGAGCTCTTCTTCCCCATCGGCAACACCGGTCCTGCGCTGCTGCAGATCGAGGAAGCCAAGGCCGTCTGCCGTCGCTGCCCCGTCATGGAGCAGTGCCTGCAGTGGGCGCTCGAGTCCGGCCAGGACTCCGGCGTCTGGGGTGGCCTCAGCGAGGACGAGCGCCGCGCAATGAAGCGCCGCGCCGCTCGCAACCGGGCGCGTAACGCCAGCGCCTGACGCCCCCTGCTACCGGCCTCCCGGCGGCGCGTACAGCGAGTACGCACTCACCGCCTTCGAGCCGCAGCGCGCAGTACCCCCGATGCGCATCGCACATGCAGCACGTGAGCTTCGAGCCCCGGACCGTGTCACACGGCCCGGGGCTCTTCGCTGTGCCCGCCTGTACCGCACGCCGTCGGCGCGGCCCGAGCCGGCAGCCCTTGGGCACTGAGCCCTAACGCCGGTCCGGCACGGGGATGTCGAGGCCCTAACGCCGGTCCGGCACGGGGATGTCGAGCACGACCCGCGTGCCGCGCCCCGGTGCGGGGACCGGGACCATGTCGAACGTTCCGCCCAACTCCCCCTCGACCAGGGTCCGTACGATCTGCAGCCCCAGGTTCCCGGTCCGCTGCGGGTCGAAGCCCTCCGGCAGGCCGCGGCCGTCGTCCTGAACGGTGATCAGCAGCCGGGCGTTCTCCGCGCGCGGGTCACCACGGACGGCCGCGACCTCCACCGACCCCTGCTCCCCCTGCGAGAAGGCGTGTTCCAGGGCGTTCTGCAGCACCTCGGTGAGCACCATGGACAGCGGTGTGGCGATCTCGGCGTCGAGGATGCCGAAGCGACCGGTGCGCCGGCAGTCGACCTTGCCGGGTGAGATCTCCGCCACCATCGCGATCACGCGGTCGGCGATGTCGTCGAACTCCACCCGCTCGTCCAGATTCTGGGACAGCGTCTCATGCACGATCGCGATCGAACCGACACGCCGCACCGCCTCGTTGAGCGCCTCACGGCCGCGCACGGAGTCCATCCGGCGCGCCTGGAGGCGCAGCAGCGCGGCCACCGTCTGGAGGTTGTTCTTCACCCGGTGGTGGATCTCCCGGATGGTCGCGTCCTTGGTGATCAACTCGCGCTCACGGCGGCGCAGTTCGGTCACGTCCCGCAGGAGCACCAGAGAACCGATGCGTACCCCCTTGGGCTTGAGGGGAATGGCCCTCAACTGGATGACTCCGCCGTTGCCCTCCACCTCGGTCTCGCGCGGCGCGTATCCGCTGGCGATCTTGACGAGGGCTTCGTCGACCGGCCCGCGGGAGGGGGCCAGTTCTGCGGTGACCTGGCCGAGATGCTGGCCGACGAGGTCGGAGGCCAGGCCCAGACGGTGGTACGCGGAGAGTCCGTTGGGGCTGGCGTACTGGACGATGCCGTCCGCGTCCAGCCTGATCAGCCCGTCACCGGCGCGCGGCGAGGAGTCCATCTCGACCTGCTCCCCGGGGAACGGGAACGTGCCGGCGGCGATCATCTGCGCCAGGTCGGACGCGGACTGGAGGTAGGTGAGCTCCAGCCGTGACGGGGTGCGCACGGTGAGCAGGTTGGTGTTGCGGGCAATGACGCCGAGCACACGGCCCTCACGGCGTACGGGGATGGACTCGACCCGTACCGGCACTTCCTCGCGCCACTCCGGGTCGCCCTCGCGGACGATCCGCCCCTCGTCCAGAGCGGCGTCCAGGAGCGGGCGCCGGCCGCGTGGGACCAGATGGCCGACCATGTCGTCCTGGTACGAGGTGGGGCCGGTGTTCGGCCGCATCTGGGCGACGGAGACGTACCGCGTGCCGTCCCGGGTGGGCACCCACAGCACGAGGTCGGCGAAGGAGAGGTCGGAGAGCAGCTGCCACTCCGAGACCAGCAGATGGAGCCACTCGAGGTCTGACTCACTCAGAGCGGTGTGCTGGCGGACGAGTTCGTTCATGGAGGGCACGTCAGCGAGGGTACCCGCGGGCCGCGGCGCCGCGACGGGACCCTCAACCCGTCCGGCACCGCAGCCCGGAGTTACGCGGCCGAAGGGTGTGCGGTCCCGGTCGGCCGTGGGAGGTCTCGGCGCAGTCAGGGCAGAGAGCGCCGGGGACCTCGTTCCACCCTCCTGTGCGGGGAGGGCGGAGGCTTGTGCAGTATCGATTGTGGACTAGACCATTCGGCCCTGTCCATGCCTGGGCGCGTTAAGTTCCGCCACCATACTTATACACCGTCGTGGACGACGGGCGGGCCCCTCATCACACCCGCCCGTCGCGATCACGGCCCCCGCCGCACGGTCCGGCTCAGCGCGTCTCCGTCACCTTCGCCAGCGCCCTCGGCGCGTCGGGGTCCTGCCCGCGGGCGATGGTCACCTCGTACGCGAGCAGCTGCAGCGGAAGGATCTCCAGAATCGGCTGGAGCTCTTCCGGCACGCCCTCCGTGGGCAGCACGAATCCCGCCGACGCGGCCTCGACCTGGGGCGCCGGGCCCACCACGAAGAGGTCCGCTCCGCGGCCCCGGAGCCTGTCGAGCACCGGCTGGAGCGCCTTGCCGCCCTTGCCGTCCGGCACCACCGCGATCACCGGTGAGACGTTGTCGACCATGGCGAGCGGCCCGTGCAGCAGGTCGGCGCCGGAGTACGCCAGCGCGGGGATGTAGCTGGTCTCCATGAGCTTGAGCGCCGCTTCCCTCGCCGTGGGGTAGCCGTAGCCCCGCGACGTGATGACCATGCGCTCGGCGAAGCGGTACCGCGATGCCAGGGCGCGCACCTCGTCCTGCCGGCCGAGGATCCGCCCGGCGAGCTCCGGCAGCCGTCCGGCCGCCGGGGCCTCACCGCCGCGCAGACCCTCCACGAGCAGGTGGAGGGCCATCAGGGAGGCGGTGTAGGTCTTGGTGGCCGGAAGGGCCTTCTCCGGACCGGCCATGATGTCGATCGAGAACTCGGAGACTGCGGCCAGCGGCGAGTCCGGGTTGTTGGTCACCGCCAGGGTGACCGCGCCGGCCTCCCGCGCCGCCTGCGTGGACGCCACCAGGTCGGGCGAACCGCCGGACTGGCTGACGGTGATCACGAGGACGTCGGCGAGCGAGGGGCGGGCGCCGTAGGCGGTCGTGGTGGACATGGAGGTGAGTCCGCACGGCAGACCGAGCCGGATCTCGATCAGGTACTTCGCGTACAGCGCGGCGTTGTCGGAAGAGCCGCGGGCCGTCAGCAGGACGAACCGCGGCTTCTTCGCGGCGATCGCCGACGCCACCTCCCGGATCCTCGGCGCACCCTCGCCGAGGATGCGCCGCAGGACCGCCGGCTGCTGCGCCATCTCGCCGGACATGATCCGGCCCGGGTGCTCCTCGTGCTCGGCCGACGTCGTGGCGGACATGCCCGTTGCCTCCAGGTGGCGCTCAGGGTGCCGGGCGGCGACGGCGCCCGCCCGGCACTGCACGGTCCACGCAGGCCCACTCCCGGCTCAGCGGCCGGTGATGACCTCCGCGGCGGCCCGCCCGCAGACGCGGGCGGCACCATGGGTAGCGATGTGCAGGGCCCCCGTGGGCGCCGCCCGGTTCAGGCCCATCTCGACCACGACCGTGTCGGGACGGGCCGCGAGGAGCGCCTCGAGGGCGTTCGCCATCCACGGGTGGCGGTGGACGTCGCGAACCACAGCGACGATCCTACGGTTCGCCGCCGCCTCCAGCACATTTGTCACCAATGCGGGCGTATCACCTTCATCCGCATAGGTGCCGGTCTCCGTACCGGGCAGCAGAGCCGTCAGTTCGGCGGCCACACCCCACGGCGTCTCGTCCCCGACAGCGATGTTGGCGACGGGGGTGAGGGCCGCCACGTACGGGGCCTCGGTGACCGGCTCGTAGGGCCGCCCGCCGGGCGTGACGCGCACCGCGCGGCGCGCGGCGACGAGACCGATGTCGGAGCCGGGCGCGGTCCCCTCCTGTGAAGCCGCGCCCGGCTCTGCTGCAGCCCCCCTGGCCCGCCGCGTCCAGTCCGCGAGGGCACGCACACGTGCCGCCGCGTCGGCCAGCCGCTCCTCGGGCAGGTCGCCGTTCCGCACCGCATCGACCAGCGCGTCGCGCAGTCGCAGTACGGTCTCCTCGTCGGCCAGCCCGCCACCGACGCAGATGGCGTCGGCACCGGCGGCGATCGCGAGGACCGAGCCGCGCTCGATGCCGTACGTGGACGAGATGGCCTGCATCTCCATGCCGTCCGTGACGATCAGGCCCTGGTAGCCCAGCTCCTCGCGCAGCAGACCGGTGAGGATCTGCGGGCTCAGCGTCGCGGGACGGTCGGGGTCGAGCGCGGGAAGTAGGATATGCGCGCTCATCACCGCTTTGGAACCCGCTGCGATGGCCGCGCGGAAAGGCACCAGCTCACGGGCGTGCAACGTGTCGAGGTCCACATCGATACGGGGCGCCGCGTGGTGCGAGTCCACGTTGGTGTCGCCGTGCCCGGGGAAGTGCTTGGTGCACGCGGCCACGCCGGCGGCCTGCAGGCCCTCGACGTAGGCGACGGTGTGGCGGGCGGCCAGTGCGGTGTCGGCGCCGAACGAACGCACACCGATGACCGGATTGTCCGGGTTGGAGTTGACGTCGGCGGACGGCGCCCAGTTGAGGTCCACCCCGCACTCGGCCAGCCGGCGCCCCAACTCGTGCGCCACGGCGCGGGTGAGGTCCACGTCGTCGACCAGGCCCAGCGCGTAGTTGCCGGGGAACGAGGAGCCGCTGCGCACCTCGAGCCGGGTGACGTCACCGCCTTCCTCGTCGATGGCGACCAGGACGTCGTCGCGCTCCGCCCGCAACCGGGCGGTGAGCGCGGCGAGCTGGCCGGGCGAGGTGATGTTGCGGCCGAACAGGCCGACGGCACAGAGCCCTTCGCCGATCTGCCGCAGCAGCCAGTCGGGCGCGGTGGTCCCGACGAAGCCGGGCTGGAGGATGGTGAGCGCGTCGCGGGTCAGGGTGCCTGACGAGCCACGTACCAGAGTCGTCATGAGGTGGCGTTATCCCTTCACTGCGCCCGAGGTGAGCCCGGTGGCCATCTTCTTCTGGATGATCATGAAGAAGACGACGACGGGCAGTGCGATGAGCGTGGAGGCCGCCATCAGCGCGCCGTAGTCCGTTCCCCGCTCGGTGGTGAACGTCATCAGCCAGACGTTGAGCGTGTACTTGGAGTTGTCGTTGATCAGGATGTACGCGAAGAGGTACTCGTTCCACGCGTTGACCAGGGCGAAGATGGAAGCCGCGGCGAGACCGGGGGCGAGCAGCGGGAAGATCACGCGGCGGAAGGCTCCCATGCGGGTGCAGCCGTCGACCATCGCGGACTCCTCGAGCTCCACCGGGATGTTCACCACGAACCCGCGGATCATGACGATCGCGAACGGCAGCGTGGAGACCAGGTAGACGACGATCAGGCCCCAGTACTCGTCGAGCCCGCCGATGGCGTTGAGCTGCGCGTAGATGGGGATGAGCATCGCGGTCGGCGGCAGCATCTGGACGAGGATCAGCACCATCAGCAGCGCCTTGCGGCCGAAGAAGCGGAACCGGCCGATGGCCAGGGCGGCCAGGGTGGCGATGATCATTCCGCCGACCACCGCGGTGACCGAGACGATGAGGCTCGACTGGACGGCGGTGGCGAAGTTCTCCTGCTTCACCGCGCGGGCGAAGTTGTCGAAGGTCAGCGACGAGGGCCAGAGCGTCTGGTCGTAGGACCGGATCTCATGGTTGGGCCGCAGGGCGCTGATGACGAGCCAGTACACCGGAAAGGCCATCAGGACGGCGGTGAACAGGCCGATGACGTCGTAGTGCCAGCGCGACTTCTTGCGGTCCGGCCTCAGGTCCTGTCCGGCGCCGGCCGGGGAGGGAGCGGTGGAGGTGCTCATTCGACCTCTCCTGTCTTCATCAGCTGACGCAGGTAGTAGACGGCCACGCCGGACAGCAGCAGAACGGTGATCAGGGCGATCGCGGTGCCCTGGCTGAACGAGGTGGACTCGAAGGCCTTGGAGAACGAGTAGAGGCCGAGGGTCTCGTACTCGGGCTCCGGCTTGTTGCCGCGCAGCAGCCAGATCTGCCCGAAGACGTTGAAGTCCCAGATCACCGAGAGGGTGGCGACCATGGTGAAGACGGGGCGGATCACCGGCCAGGTGACGAAGCGGAACACGGCGGGCGCGTTCGCGCCGTCGAGGGCGGCGGCCTCCTCGAGCTCCTTGGGCACCTGGGTGAGGGCCGCGTACAGGGTGATGACCACGAAGGGGATGGCGCCCCAGACCACCAGCAGGGCGATGATGGCGAAGCCCTGCTTCGGGTCGAGGAACCAGTTGTGGCCGAGGAAGTCCTCGCCCGCGACCTTGGCTATCAGGGTGTTGATGAGGCCGTAGTCGGAGTCGGAGAGCCAGCGGAAGATGGAGGCGGCGACCATCAGCGGCATCGACCAGGCCGCGACGAGCGCCGCCGTCAGCACCAGTCGCACCCATGTGGTCAGCCGGGTCATCAGCAGGGCGAGCAGCAGGCCGATGCCCATCGTCAGGCCCACGCAGACGACCATGAACACGACGGTGCGGCCGGTGACCGACCAGAACTCGGCGTCGCCCAGGATGTTGGTGAACTGCTCGAAGCCGACCCAGGGCGGCGATTCGCCCGTCCACAGCTCCTTGCGCCCCATGTCCTGGAAGGACATGATCACGGTCTTCGCCAGCGGGAAGGCGTAGACCGCGGCGACCGCTACGAGCGCCGGGAGGATCAGCAGGTACGGGAGAAGCTCTCCCTTCTTCCGCTTTTTCCGGCCGGAGCCGCTGATCCCCTTGTCGGGCGCCGGCCTGGGACCGGCGCCTTTCGGGGCACGTGGTACGGGTACCGGCGGGCCGGCGGCCTTGGTGTCGGCGGCAGTCACGTGGCTGACCTTCCGTTTGTTCTTCTGCACCGAAAAGGGCGGGGGCGGGAGCCGCGTGGTGCGGTTCCCGCCCACCGCCTGGAGAGCCCGTCGGGCGTCCTCGGCGGGGCGCCGGGACGCCCGAGGCCCGTCAGGACTCCTGGTTGATCAGCTCGTTGATCTTGGCGTCGGCCGCCTTGGTGGCCGCTTCCACGGAGTCACCCTTGAGGATGGCCAGGAGCATGTTCTCCAGGACCTCCTCCTTCTCGATCGAGGTCCAGCCCGGGGCGATCGGGGTGAACCACGCGTCCGGGACGGCGTTGGCGATCGGAGCGGTCTCCGGCTTCGCCTTCAGCGGCTCGAGCTGCTTGGTGTTGTTCGGAAGGATGTTCTTGGAGGCGAGGACCTCCATGGACTTCTCGCTGGTGAAGAGCGAGATCCACTCCTCACCCAGGTCCGCGACCTTCGACTTGCTGGTCACCGCGAGGTCGGAGCCGCCGATGAAGGAGGGCAGCGCCTTGCCGTTCGGGCCCGGCATGCCGGCCGTGAGGATCTTGCCCTCGAGCTTCGGGTTGCCGTTGTTCTTGCCGTCGATGACGGAACCGGACTCCCAGCCGTTGCCGTAGAGAAGGGCGGCCTTCTCGTTGGCCATCACGTTGGCGTGGTCCTGCTCGTCCTTGGTCTGGTCGGCCTTGTTGTACTTCTTGACCAGGTCGATGAAGTGCTGGATGCCCTTCTGCGCCTCCGGGGAGGAGAGCGAGGCCTTCCACTCCTTCGAGCCCTCGTCGTACTCGGCGATCTTGCCGTCGTACGCGGCCACGTAGGACATGGCGGCGTACCAGTAGCGGCCCGGCAGGTAGAGGGACGAGAAGCGCTTGTCCTTCTTGCCGTACTCGGCCGAGACCTTGTCCATCGCCGCCAGGAGCTCGTCCTCGGTCTCGGGCAGCTTGTCGACGCCCGCGCCCTTCTTGAGCATCTCGGTGTTGTAGATGGCGACGCGGGCGCCGGCGTAGTAAGGCACGCAGAACTGCTTGCCCTCGAAGGAGCAGGTGTCCTTCAGGCCCTGGATCCAGGTGTCGGAGTTCTGGTACTTCTTCGGGTCGATCTCCGCGAGGGCGCCGTTGAGGATGTACTGCATCGTCTCGGTGTTGCCGAGCTCGACGACGTCGGGGAACTTGTCGCCACCGAGGGCCGTGTCGAGCTTCTTGGCCTTGTCCGCCCACTGCTGGTACTGGACGTCGACCTTCACGCCCGGGTACTTCTTGTTGAACTGCGCGTTGACGTCCTTGACCAGCTCGGGCCAGGTCGACTGGGCGTCGACCATCAGCCAGACGGTCAACGTCTCCTTGCGGTCCTTCGGGCTCTTCGCCGATTCACTGCCGCCGTCGGAACCACAGGCCGCGACCGAGGCCATCATGGCCACCGCACCCACCGCTGCTACGAGCTTGCGCTTCACGCCACCCTCCTCAAAGGGATGCAAGAGTTACCCCCCCACCACCCGGGAGTCGCGCAGCACTTGACGGACGCGCGCCAGATTCTGCCGTGGGGCTGGGACCTGATCTTTAATGGTTTAGACCAGTACCCGGGAGCTTGGCCTAGACCTTTAGGGGTGTCAAGGGTGTATAAGAAGGGCTGTCGTGTCCGTTATCGGACCGACACCTGAGGGAGGGCGACGACCCGTTACCGGTCCGTGCCACCATGTGAGCCGCAGCAGACGGAGGAGCCGGTGACGGCAGGAGCACAGCAGTCGGGAAGGCGGGCCATGGCCATGGACGGGGGCGGCACGGAAGCCGAGGGCGGGGCACAGACCCGCACCGCGCGCGTGCCCAAGTACTACCGGCTCAAGCGCCACTTGCTCGACATGACGGAGACCCTGCCGCCGGGCACACCGGTGCCGCCGGAACGGACGCTGGCCGCCGAGTTCGACACCTCCCGGACCACCGTCCGCCAGGCGCTCCAGGAGCTGGTCGTCGAGGGCCGGCTCGAGCGCATCCAGGGCAAGGGCACGTTCGTCGCCAAGCCCAAGGTCTCCCAGGCGCTCCAGCTCACCTCGTACACCGAGGACATGCGCGCGCAGGGACTGGAGCCCACGTCCCAGTTGCTGGACATCGGTTACGTCACAGCCGACGACACCCTGGCGGGACTGCTCGACATCGCGGCCGGCGGCCGGGTGCTGCGCATCGAGCGGCTGCGTCTGGCCAGCGGTGAGCCGATGGCCATCGAGACCACGCACCTGTCCGCCAAGCGCTTCCCGGCTCTGCGCCGCAGCCTGGTCAAGTACACCTCGCTCTACACCGCGCTGGCGGAGGTCTACGACGTCCATCTCGCGGAGGCGGAGGAGACCATCGAGACCTCGCTGGCCACCCCGCGCGAAGCCGGCCTGCTCGGCACGGACGTCGGCCTGCCGATGCTGATGCTCTCCCGCCACTCGCTGGACGCCCAGGGAGAACCGGTGGAGTGGGTCCGCTCCGTCTACCGCGGCGACCGCTACAAGTTCGTCGCGAGGCTTCAGCGCCCCAACGACTGACCCCGTTCCCGCTTTCGGCCGCATGGCACCGCAACCTGTTGCGGTGCCATGTCACGTTTTGCCCCCACCGGGCTGAAGTCGTTGCCGTACCGATATGCGGACCAGGGGTGACTCGGCGCGAACGGCTCGCCTAGATTTCGTGCCCATTACACAGGTGACCAGCAAGGGGACGGAGCCGCATGTCAGCAGTGCCCGAGGTGCCGGAGGCGCCTGAAGCGCCCGAAGCGAAAGCGCCGGTCGTCACACCGGTGCGTGTGATCATCGCCCTCTGCCTCGCCGCCCCGTTCGTGGCGATGCTCTGGGTCGGTTCGTACGCGAAGGTCGAACCGACGTTCATAGGCATGCCGTTCTTCTACTGGTACCAGATGCTCTGGGTCGTGATCTCGACGGCCCTCACGATGATCGCCTACAAGCTGTGGCAGCGGGACCAGCGCGCCCGCAAGGGGGGTGCGTCCCGATGAAGGACGGCGTGAACGGCGTCGCACTCGCCGTCTTCATCTTCTTCTTCCTGGCCGTGACGGTCATGGGCTTCCTGGCCTCGCGCTGGCGCAGGGCCGAGAACGAGAACAGCCTCGACGAATGGGGCCTCGGCGGACGGTCGTTCGGCACCTGGGTGACCTGGTTCCTGCTCGGCGGCGACCTCTACACCGCGTACACCTTCGTCGCCGTCCCGGCGGCCATCTACGCGGCGGGGGCGGCCGGCTTCTTCGCCGTGCCGTACACGATCCTCGTCTACCCGCTGATCTTCACCTTCCTGCCGCGGCTGTGGTCGGTGTCGCACAAGCACGGATACGTCACGACCTCGGACTTCGTCCGCGGACGCTTCGGCTCCAGGGGCCTGTCGCTGGCGGTCGCCGTCACCGGCATCCTCGCCACCATGCCGTACATCGCGCTCCAACTGGTCGGCATCCAGGCCGTGCTGGACGTCATGGGCGTCGGCGGCGGCGAGACCACGCACTGGTTCGTCAAGGACCTGCCGCTGCTGATCGCCTTCGGTGTCCTCGCGGCCTACACGTACTCCTCCGGACTGCGTGCCCCGGCGCTGATCGCCTTCGTCAAGGACACCCTGATCTACATCGTCATCGCGGTGGCGATCATCTACATCCCGATCAAGCTCGGCGGCTTCGACGAGATCTTCGCCAGCGCCGGCGAGAAGTTCGCACAGATCAACCCGGCCACCGACAAGCCCAACGGCGCTCTGGTGCCCGGCGAGCTGGGCCAGTGGGGCTACGCCACGCTGGCGCTCGGTTCGGCGCTCGCGCTCTTCATGTATCCGCACTCGATCACCGCCACGCTGTCCTCGCGCAGCCGTGAGGTGATCCGCCGCAACACCACCATCCTGCCGCTGTACTCGCTGATGCTGGGCCTGCTGGCGCTGCTCGGCTTCATGGCGATCGCGGCCGGGGTGAACGTCAAGAACGGCCAGCTGGCGATCCCGCAGCTGTTCGAGAACATGTTCCCCGACTGGTTCGCGGGCGTCGCCTTCGCCGCCATCGGCATCGGCGCACTCGTCCCGGCGGCCATCATGTCGATCGCCGCGGCGAACCTGTTCACCCGCAACATCTACAAGGACTTCCTCAAGCCCGACGCGACGCCGGCGCAGGAGACCAAGGTCTCCAAGCTGGTCTCGCTGCTGGTGAAGGTCGGCGCGCTCGCCTTCGTCCTCACCATGGACAAGACGGTCGCGATCAACTTCCAGCTGCTGGGCGGCATCTGGATCCTCCAGACCTTCCCGGCGCTGGTGGGCGGTCTGTTCACCCGCTGGTTCCACCGGTGGGCGCTCATCGGCGGCTGGGCCGTCGGCATGATCTACGGCACCGCCGCCGCGTACGGCGTGGCCAGCCCGACCCAGAAGCACTTCGGCGGCTCGTCGGCGGAGATCCCGGGCATCGGCGAGATCGGCTACATCGGTCTCACCGCGTTCGTGCTGAACGTCGTCGTCACCGTCGTTCTCACCTTCGTCCTGCGGGCGGCCAAGGCCCCTGACGGCATCGACGAGACCAGCCCGTCCGACTACACGGCGGACGCGGGCGACCCGGGCGTCAAGGTGGAGCTGCCGCCGGCCACGGCGGGCGCTCCGGGCGGTCACTGACCGGTCGCACGGCGAAGGGCCGTCGCGTCTTCCCCCGGGAAGCGCGGCGGCCCTTCGTCTTCGGGGTCAGCGCACCCAGTCCTTGAGCTGCCCGGTCGCCAGGGTGATGTCCACCGGGGCGGGCAGGGTGATGTCCTTGCCGAACGGGACCGTGTGCGCGTTCTCGTAGCGCACGCCGTCGGGCTGGCTGTAGACCGTCACCTCGCAGCTGTCCCGGTCGATCAGCAGGTACACCGGGATGCCCGTCTGGGCGTACGCGCGCGGCTTCTCCACCCGGTCACGCCCGTCGGTGTCCGAGTCGTACGAAGTGACCTCGAGGACCATGAGCACCTGGTCGGGGTCGGCCCATTCACCCTGACCGACGAAGGCGCCGCTGGAGGCGAGCGAGCCGTCCGGACGGGCGCGGCCCTTCCGGTACTCCTGCACCTTGAGCCCTTGGTCGGCATAGAGCCACAGCTCCGGACGCGCCTGCATACAGATGCGCGTCAGCCATTCGATGATGCGCCCGTGATCGCCGTCCGGCACTGCCTTGCTCCTGAGCTTCCCGTCGATCAGTTCCAGACGCACGCCCTCGGTCGTGCGGGCCAGTATCCGGAAAGCCTCGTCGAAGTCGTCGGTGTCCAGGTGCGGGCGGTCGGTGGTCACGGTCATGGACCCTCCCTTCACCGACCACGATAGCGGGGCGGACGCCCCGGTGCCCGGACATCGACTTCCCACCCGGAGACACAACATATGGGGGTGGCTGACTCAACCGCCCCCACATGTATGCTCATCTCGCTGTCGCCGCAGGGGAATCCGGTGTGAATCCGGAACTGTCCCGCAACGGTGTGATCCGGTGCGCTCCGCCGTACCCGTTCGAGTCCGAGGACCTGTCGACGGCGCATCCGGTTCGACCGATCCGGATGCCCAGACGTCCGGGCCTCGCGGTTGGGCCGGTGGACGCCGTGCGCCGTGCTGCCCCGTCAGCGTGCCACGGCCCGCCTCCTCCGCCGGCCCAGAGCCGAGCGAGGGAGAGCATCACATGACCATCGCGCCAGCCGATCCGGTCTCAGCGACACAGAACGACGGCCCCGGGACCGCGCTGCTGCGGACCTTGACGGACCTGACGGCGGACCTGCCCGACACCGACCCGGGCAAGGTCGCCGCCGCCGCGCTGCGCGGCCGCAACGCCGGGTCCGACACGGCGGAGCTGCACTCCCTCGCCACCGAAGCGGCCGCGGGCCTCATCTCGGACGACCCCGCCTACTCCCGGCTCGCCGCACGTCTGCTGACCCGCACGATCGCCGAAGAGGCGGCCGGCCAGGGCGCTTCCTCGTTCACCGCCTCGGTCGCCACCGGTCACCGCGAGGGACTGATCGCCGACCGCACGGCCGCCTTCGTGGCCCTGCACGCCACCCGGCTCGACGCGCTGATCGACCTCGAGGCCGACGACCGCTTCGGCTACTTCGGCCTGCGCACCCTCTACAGCCGCTACCTGCTGCGCCACCCGATCACCCGCCAGGTCATCGAGACGCCCCAGCACTTCATGCTCCGCGTCGCCTGCGGTCTGGCCGAGGACGACTCGCCGCGCGCCCTGGAGGAGGTCGCGGCGCTCTACCGGCTGATGAGCCGGCTGGACTACCTCCCCTCCTCCCCCACCCTCTTCAACTCCGGCACCCGCCACCCCCAGATGTCGTCCTGCTACCTGCTGGACTCGCCGCTCGACGAACTCGACTCGATCTACGACCGCTACCACCAGGTCGCGCGCCTTTCCAAGCACGCGGGCGGCATCGGGCTCTCGTACTCCCGTATCCGCGCCCGCGGTTCACTGATCCGCGGCACCAACGGACACTCCAACGGCATCGTCCCGTTCCTGAAGACCCTCGACGCCTCGGTCGCCGCGGTGAACCAGGGCGGCCGCCGCAAGGGCGCCGCCGCCGTCTACCTGGAGACCTGGCACGCGGACATCGAGGAGTTCCTCGAGCTGCGCGACAACACCGGTGAGGACGCCCGCCGTACGCACAACCTGAACCTGGCGCACTGGATCCCGGACGAGTTCATGCGCCGCGTCGAGGCGGACGCGGAGTGGTCGCTGTTCTCCCCGGCCGACGTCCCTGAGCTGGTCGACCTGTGGGGCGAGGCCTTCGACGCGGCCTACCGCCGGGCGGAAGCCGCGGGTCTGGCCCGCAGGTCCGTTCCCGCGCGCGACCTCTACGGCCGGATGATGCGCACCCTCGCCCAGACCGGCAACGGCTGGATGACCTTCAAGGACGCGTCCAACCGCACCGCCAACCAGACCGCGGAGCCGGGCCGGGTCGTGCACTCCTCCAACCTGTGTACGGAGATCCTCGAGGTCACGGACGACGGCGAGACGGCCGTGTGCAATCTCGGCTCCGTGAACCTCGGCGCGTTCGTCAGCGGCGACGGCATCGACTGGGAGCGGCTGGACGCCACCGTCCGCACGGCCGTCACCTTCCTCGACCGCGTCGTCGACATCAACTTCTATCCGACGGAGCAGGCCGGGCGGTCCAACGCCAGGTGGCGCCCGGTGGGCCTGGGCGCGATGGGCCTGCAGGACGTCTTCTTCAAGCTGCGGATGCCCTTCGACTCGGCGGAGGCGAGGGCCCTTTCGACGAAGATCGCCGAGCGGATCATGCTGGCGGCCTACGAGGCCTCGTGCGACCTCGCGGAGCGCAACGGGCCGCTGCCGGCCTGGGCCGGGACCCGCACGGCACGCGGCGTGCTGCACCCCGACCACTACGACACGACGCTGAACTGGCCGGAGCGCTGGGAGGCGCTGCGTGCCCGGATCGCCGACGTCGGCATGCGCAACTCGCTGCTCCTCGCCATCGCGCCGACCGCGACCATCGCCTCGATCGCCGGCGTCTACGAGTGCATCGAGCCGCAGGTCTCCAACCTGTTCAAGCGCGAGACCCTCAGCGGCGAGTTCCTCCAGGTGAACTCCTACCTGGTGGACGACCTGAAGCGGCTCGGCGTCTGGGACGCGCAGACGCGGGAGGCGCTGCGCGAGGCGAGCGGCTCGGTGCAGGGCTTCACCTGGGTGCCGGAGGAGATCCGCGCGCTGTACCGCACCGCCTGGGAGATCCCGCAGCGCGGACTGATCGACATGGCGGCGGCCCGTACGCCGTTCCTGGACCAGAGCCAGTCGCTGAACCTGTTCCTCGAGACGCCGACGATCGGCAAGCTCAGCTCGATGTACGCGTACGCGTGGAAGCAGGGCCTGAAGACCACGTACTACCTGCGCTCGCGCCCGGCGACCCGGATCGCGCGCGCCGCGTCGGCCGCCGTCCCGGTCCCCGCACAGGTGACGTCCGAGGATGCCGTCGCCTGCTCCCTGGAAAACCCCGAGTCCTGCGAGGCCTGCCAGTAATGAGCTCCACCACCAAGAACCTTCTCGACCCGGGCTTCGAACTCACTCTCCGGCCCATGCGCTACCCGGACTTCTACGAGCGCTACCGGGACGCCATCAAGAACACCTGGACGGTGGAGGAGGTCGACCTGCACTCGGACGTGGCCGACCTGGCCAAGCTCTCCCCGGGTGAGCAGCACATGATCGGCCGGCTGGTCGCGTTCTTCGCGACGGGTGACTCGATCGTGGCGAACAACCTCGTGCTGACGCTCTACAAGCACATCAACTCCCCCGAGGCGCGGCTGTATCTGTCCCGGCAGCTGTTCGAGGAGGCCGTGCACGTCCAGTTCTATCTGACGCTGCTCGACACCTATCTCCCCGACCCCGAGGACCGGGCGGCGGCCTTCGCGGCGGTCGAGAACATCCCCTCCATCAAGGAGAAGGCCTCCTTCTGCTTCAAGTGGATGGACTCGGTCGAGAGCATCGACCGTCTCGAGTCCCGGGCGGACCGCCGCCGTTTCCTGCTCAACCTGATCTGCTTCGCGGCGTGCATCGAGGGCCTGTTCTTCTACGGCGCCTTCGCGTACGTCTACTGGTTCCGCTCCCGCGGTCTGCTGCACGGTCTGGCCACCGGCACCAACTGGGTGTTCAGGGACGAGACGATGCACATGAACTTCGCCTTCGAGGTCGTGGACACCGTCCGCAAGGAGGAGCCGGAGCTCTTCGACGACGAACTGCGGCAGCAGGTCACCGACATGCTGAGGGAAGCGGTCGAGGCGGAGCTCCAGTTCGGCCGTGACCTGTGCGGCGAGGGGCTGCCGGGCATGAACACCGAGTCGATGCGCGAGTACCTCCAGTGCGTCGCCGACCAGCGGCTCACCCGACTCGGTTTCGCCCCGGTGTACGGCTCGCAGAACCCGTTCTCCTTCATGGAGTTGCAGGGGGTCCAGGAGCTGACGAACTTCTTCGAGCGCCGCCCGTCCGCCTACCAGGTGGCGGTCGAGGGGTCGGTCGCGTTCGACGACGACTTCTGATCGTCGGACCGTCGCCCGGGACGACAGCGGCCCGCGTCTCTCACGGGGGGAGGCGCGGGCCGCTGCGGTCTCCGGTGCCTCAGATGCCGCAGCTGGGTGCGGACCAGTACCGGCTGCCGCGGTGGTCGACGTGTGTGTGGTCGTTGTGGCCGGGGTAGCCCGGGCCGAGGATCCCGTTGAAGCCGTGGTTGCGGGCCTGCTGGGCCAGCTTGCACAGCGAGTGCGGTCCGGCGCCCAGGTCGGCCGCGTCGCCGTAGAGATGGCGGCTGCTGGACGCGCCGCCGACCGCGCTGTTGCACGAGTACGACCGGAAGCCGCTGGTCACGGTGATGGGCTGGTCACCGAGGGCGTGCCGCAGTGCCTCCAGCTTCCACATCGTCCGCAGCGCGTTGGCCTTGGCGGCCGCCGCGCTCACCGCGCCACCGGACCAGGTGGAGTTGCAGCGGTTGAGTTCGGCGTAGCTGAAGTGGGCCGGTGTGCAGTCGCTGTCCTGGAGGGCGTAGATCTTGCTGAAGGTGGCGGGGCCCGCGACTCCGTCGGCTGCGAGGCCGTAGGCGGACTGGAAGCGCTTGACGGCGGCGGTGGTGGCCGGCCCGTAGGAGCCGTCGACGGCGAGCACGGCACCGTAGCCCGGGTAGCCGGACATGCGGATCTGGAGCTGGCTGACGTCGGAGCCGGAAGCCCCCTGGGACAGGGTGCGTGACCAGGTGTAGCAGTCGTCGGCCTGCGCGCTCCCGGCGGTCGCGACGACCCCGCCCAGACCGGCAACCATGAGCATGACAATCGAGAGCAGCAGTCGTGCGGTGCGTCTGAACATCGAGCCTCCATACCGGGTGGGGACGGTGCAACCACAGAGACTGGCGGGCCGTTCCACGCGCGTCAACCACGCCTGAGCAGGCGTCATTTGTCCGCCCAATGACGCCCGTGAACAGCCACGGCCCCGCTCGCGGTGAGCGGGGCCGGCGGCTGCACGTCCGGTCAGTCGTTGGGGACGACCTCGTAACGCGGGGTGCCCTCCGCCATCTGCCGCAGCGCGTCCTTGCGCTCACGCTTGGAGAGACGGTCGATGTACAGGTACCCGTACAGATGATCGGTCTCGTGCTGCAGGCAGCGGGCGAAGTAGCCGGTGCCGCGCACCTTGATCGGATTGCCCTGCGCGTCCTGACCGCGGACCACCGCGTAGTCGGGACGGGCCAGTGAGGCGTACGCCGTCGGCACGGAGAGGCAGCCCTCGTTGGAGTCGTCGAGGACGCGCTCCTCCGGCGGCAGCTCCTCCAGGACCGGGTTGCAGACCACACCGGTGTGCCGCACGCCGTCGTCGTCCGGGCAGTCGTAGACGAACACCTTCAGGTCGACACCGATCTGGTTGGCGGCCAGCCCCACGCCCTCAGCCGTCTTCTGGCTGGCGAACATGTCGTCGATGAGGGCGGCGAGCTTGTCGTCGAACTCGGTGACGTCCTTGCACTCCTTGTGGAGCACGGGGTTCCCGACGACCGTGATCGGGCGCGACGTGCCGCGCTCGCGGTACGCCAGTTCACGCTCCTCGCAGTTCTCCGTGTCCACGAGGAAACCCTCCTCGTCGACCCGCTGGTCCGTCCCCTGCTGCGACTGCTGCGACGCCATGTCAGCCTCTGCGCCCTTCTCAGTACCCGACCATGGCCCGATGCCCGGTCACTCACGTGTCCGTACAGCCTACGGGCAGGCGTCAGCAGACTTCCTCGAGATCCCGCCACTCCCGGGAGTCCGGGCTGTCGGCGACCCAGCCGTCGAGCAGGCCCCGCACCAGTCCGGCGGGCGCCGCTATGCCGCATTCGCGCTCCGGCGACCAGAGGTCCCCGCCCGTACGGTGCCCCAGCGGCCCCGGGTGGCCCGGTTCGCTGTGGTCGTGCGGATCGAGGTGCTCCCCCTCGCCCTCCGCACTCGGCATGCTGCCCTCGGAACAGGCCCGGCACAGCAGCCGCACGGAGGAGGACCAGTCCTCCGCGGCGAATCCGGCATCCGCCGCCAGCCGCTCCAGGGCGTCCCGGTCGGACTCCGTCGCCGCTTCCAGCAGGACCACCCAGGTCGGGACGGGAGAAGGCGCCCAGAGCTCGATCTCGTCGAAGACCGGGAAGGACGGACCCGCGGTCGTGGTGCGCTCACCGTTCGGGACGCCGTCGTGCAGCACGACCTCTCCCCAGCGCCGCCCGGACGACGGCAGCGGGATGGAGAGCACCTCTATCCGGGCCGGGTCGAGCCTGCGGCCCCACACCACCTCGGCCTCGCCCTCGGGCGAGAGCCGCACCGCCGCGCTGCCCAGGTCCATGCCGACGGGCTCGCCGTTCGCCGCGGCCGCGCCGGGGACCTTCAGGCCGTACGCCTGCCAGGCGCGGCGGGCCAGCGGCCAGTCCTGGAGTGCGGTGGCGGCGATGCCGACGTTCCACCAGTCCGGGGCGCCCGTCTCCTTGTCCAGCAGCGCGACCGCCCGCAGCCCCGCGGCGCGGGCCTGCTCCCAGTCGTGCCGGAACTTGTGCAGCAGCGCCAGATTGAACCAGGACTCCGAGAGCCAGGGCTCAAGATCCGCCGCCCGCGTCAGCAGCGCGCCCGCGTCCTCGTACCGGCCGTCGCCGATCAGCGTGAACGCGCGGTCCGTGGCCTGCCGCCAAGAGGCGGAGGGCCGATGCCGTACCTTCCCGAAGATCCTCACGATTCCCGCCTGCCGGTCGCTCGGGGCACTGCCCGGACGCATGACTGTCTGCCTGCTTCTGTGCCTTCTTTCGCATCCAACCATGCCCGGTCGCAGGCTCGCTCATTACCCATGGGTTACCCCGTCGGGACAGGGGCCGGACCGCCTCACACAAGGACTCTGCCCAGGACTCTGGCCAGGGATTCGACCACCTCGGGCTGGTAGTCGTGCCCTGTGCCCAGCCTCAGCTGCTCCAGTGCGGCCAGCGCCCCGCCCGCTCTGCCTCCGCTTCCCCCGGCCAGGTCGTCGTATGCGTTGACGGCACGCACGATCCTGGCGGCCAGGGGCTGGTCCCGGTACGGGTCGGCCTGCTGTTCCACGACGGCGGCCACGGCCGGCGGGACGCCGGTGCGCCGGACCACGGCTCCGCCGAGCAGCGCGATACGGCGCTGTTCGGCCGGCGGCAGCGAAGCGGTGGCACCGTCCGGTACGGGGTCGACGAGCGACAGCTGCCCGATGTCGTGCATCAGCGCCGCGTACTCCAGCAAGGTCAGGTCGGGCCCGGACAGACCCATCTCCCGTCCGACGGCCGTGCTGAGCTCCGCCACCCGGCGGGCGTGGCCCTGCCGGGTGTAGCCGGCGACCTCGGTGGCGCGGGCGAGGGAGGCGATCGTCTGGCCGTAGGTGGCGCGCACGGCCGCGTAACGCCGGAAGGACAGCTGGGTGAGCAGCAGCGGCACACAGAACACCGGCAGGGCCCACAGGCCCGCGACGGCCACCGCCAGGGCCATCACCGCGCCGGTCGCGCCGACGGCGGAGCCGATGCCCGGCAGCGCCCGCAGCTCGTCCCGCAGCAGCGGCCCGAAGGGGTGGCCGGTGTGGGCGCGCAGCATGACGGCGGCCAGCACGGCGTCGCACAGCGCGGTCAGCACCACCAGGACCAGCAGGAAAAGGGCGTAATAGGGACCCTGCCCGAGCCACAGGCCCAACTCACCGGAGACGTACAGCGGCTGGAAGCACACCGCGGCGAATCCGACGGTCAGCACCCGCCGTGCCACATGGTCGAGGGCGGGCCCCTGACCGCGGGCGACGTGCGGCACGGCGCCGACGAGTGCGCCCGCGACGACGACGGCGACGACCTGGAAGGCCCCGTGCCCCGTAGGCTCCCCGGCGCACTCGCCGAGCAGCGCGTACGCCAGCGCGCCGGCGGCCCCCAGCGGGGCGGGCTCCCTCTCCCCGGGGACCGCTCCCCACCGGGCGAGCTCCCCGACGGCGATGAACGCGCCGAAGGCGAGGGCGTTCGCGGGCTGTGCCACCCCGTGGGACACGACCCACACGAGAGCGGCCGCGGCCACGGCGACCGCGGCCGCGTGGATGGCATGGAGGACGCGTACGGGCCGGCGTGCGCGGGCGTCATTCACGCCCGGCTCCGCCGGAGTGGGCCGCTCACCCGGTCCGTATCTGATGCGAAGCCCCCGTTCCCGGCGACTGCGGCGTCCGGGACGGCCCCATCGGCACCGCCTCGTCCGAGGTCACCGACGTCTGCCACCCGTGCCGCTCCAGCGCGCGCGCCAAGGCCCGCACCATCCTGGGGTCGAACTGGGTACCGGCGCACCGCTCCAGCTCGCGCAGGGCGACGGGCACCGGCCGGGCGCGCCGGTAGGAACGGGTGGACGTCATCGCGTCGAACGCGTCGGCCACCGCGACCACCCGGGCGAACTCGGGGATCTGGTGGCCGACGAGTCCGTACGGGTATCCGCTGCCGTCCATGCGTTCGTGGTGGTGCAGGATCGCCGCCCGGGCCTCCCCGAGGAAGCCGATACCGCGCACCATCTCGTGCCCGTACTCCGGGTGGAGCTCGATCACCCGCCGTTCCTCCGGCGTCAGCGGCCCCTCCTTGCGGAGCACCCTCGTCGGCACCCCCAGCTTGCCCACGTCGTGCAGGATGCCGGCGAACCGGACGACTTCGAGGCGCTCCTCCTCCATGCTCAGTTCCCTGGCGATCAGCACAGAGGCCCGGCCGACGCGTTCGCTGTGCCCGCGCGTGTACCGGTCCTTGATGTCGACGGCCTGCACCAGGGCCCGGATCGTCGCCTGATGGGCGGCGCGCTCGCGGTGGTACTGGGCGAAGATCCAGCAGGAGATGTACATGGGGAGCAGCACGAAAAGGGCGGAGAACGGCCCGTACGAGCTGCCCCACAGGACCGCCATCATCAGTCCGGCGAGCCCGTGCACACAGTGCGGTGCCGCCGAGCCGGAGAGACCCCGCCGGACGGCCGGCGGGGGAACCGATCCCCACCGCGCGCTGCGTGGAGGAGGTACCCCGACCGCCGTGGCGCGGATGCCGCCGTCGAGGACGGTCAGCAGCAGACAGCAGACGAGCGATCCGGCGAGGGCCGGCACGAGGACGTACGGGAAGTCCGGTGCCCGTGGCGTTCGTTCGCCGCCGAGCAGCAGATAGGCATGGGCGGCGCCCCAGGTGGCGAGGGCCAGCCGGGCCGCGCGCCAGGTCCGGCGGACCCCGGCCGGCGGTCCGTCCACCCGTCCGAGCAGCGCGCCCGGCACGGGGACCAGAGCGGCCGCGGCGGGCGGTAGCAGAAGGGCGGCTGCCAGCAGCACGGGGAAGAACGTCCCCGCACCGAGGGGGGCGGAGTCGTCGCCGTCACGCCGGCGGGCGGGCAGCTCGCCCCCGGCGTACAGGGCGGCGAGCAGCAGTACGGTCGGCCAGGGCACCACGGCGGCGGGGAGGGCCACCGGAGCGGCGGCCACCGCGGCGCAGAGGATCACGGCGAGGATGTACGCGCGCGCCGCCGCCGGTATGGCCGTCACTGCCCCACGCCCTCCTCACAACCTCCTCGAGCAGCGCCACGCTAGCGAGTTGGGGAGTGACAGGAGGACGTACGGCGAGCATTCGCACGTACGGGTGACAGGGCCGGCAACGCACAGGGTGCGCCGCGATGTTCGCGGCGCACCCTGTGCGCACGGCCGGTGTGTGCGGCGGCCCTAGTCCTGGGCGGTCGCCACGTCCTTGTCGGGGACGGCCTGCCCCGAGCGGATCAGGTCGATGCGCCCCATGACCTTGGCCCGCAGGTCGCTGGGCACGTCGTCCTGCCCGCAGCACCGCTTGACCAGCTTCTTCACCGCTTGCTCCAGGCCGTACTTCTCCAGGCACGGGGAGCACTCCTCGAAGTGCACCTCGAACTTGGTGCAGTCACTGTCGGGCATCTCGTGGTCGAGGAACTCGTAGAGATGGTCCAGGACCTCCGAGCAGTCCGTCTCGTGCGGCTCTCCGCAGCTCATGAGCCCGAGCCTTTCGCGTCGTTCGACTCCCCCGCACCGGCCGGGACGAGCCCGCGCTCGCGGGCGTAGTCCTCGAGCATGCCGCGCAGTTGGCGGCGGCCGCGGTGCAGGCGGGACATCACCGTACCGATGGGTGTTCCCATGATGTCCGCGATCTCCTTGTACGCAAAGCCCTCGACGTCGGCGAGATAGACCGCGATCCGGAACTCCTCGGGGATCGCCTGCAGGGCTTCCTTGACGTCCGAGTCCGGCAGATGGTCGAGGGCCTGCGACTCCGCGGAACGCAGCCCGGTCGACATGTGCGACTCGGCACGCGCGAGCTGCCAGTCCTCGATCTCCTCCGCCGCGCTGCGCTGGGGCTCGCGCTGCTTCTTGCGGTAGGAGTTGATGAAGGTGTTCGTGAGGATCCGGTACATCCACGCCTTGAGGTTCGTGCCCTCACGGAACTGGTGGAAGGACCCGTACGCCTTCGCGTACGTCTCCTGCACAAGATCCTCGGCATCGGCGGGATTGCGCGTCATGCGCAGCGCGGCCGAATACATCTGGTCCAGGTAGCCGAGAGCGTCCCGCTCGAAGCGGGCATTGCGCTCGAGCGTCGTCTCCTCGGACGTCTGCGCCTGACCGTCGTCGGTCCCTGCGTCGGTCCCAGTGACCGGACCCACCTCCTCCAACGCTGTGGCGGGGCCGAATGCCGACCCGCTCGAATCGGAGAATAGTCGACCTTGGTCCGCCGGGCCCTGCCGATTCACGTCACCCGCCGCAGGAACCGGCCCGCTCTTGCCCTGCGACAGCACCGTCCAGTCCAACCCGTTGGCGCGCTCGGCTGTCGGGCAGAAGGTCGTACCCATGCGGCGGACTCCCTACTCCATGCTCTGTTCTGACGTTCGCCTCAACAGCCACGGCCGGTGTCTCATTCCCGGAAGGACCCGGTCCACCCGGTCACGGCGTCCGTGATGGTGAGAAGGGTCTCGTCCTCGGTGATCCCGGCGCGCTTGGGCACGGCGAACCCGTGGTCCCCGTGGGCCACTTCCACCAGTTCGTAGGACCCCTCGGGGAACTCGCCGGGCCGCCCGAAGGGGTCGCTGCCGCCTTGCACCACGAGCGTCGGCACGCCCGCGCCGAGCAGCTCGTCCGCGCGGGACTTCTCCGGCCGCCCCGGCGGGTGCAGCGGGAAACTCAGCGCCAGGACGCCGGCCGCGCCGAGCTCCGCGGCGGTCCTGCACGCCACGCGCGCGCCGGCGCTGCGTCCGCCGGCGACGACCGGCAGCCCTTTCTTCGCGAGCGCCGGCCAGAGGTCGCGCCAGGCGGCGTCCAGGGTCCGCGGCGCTGGAGCCACCTTCTTGCCGGCCACCCGCCAGGGCTGCTCCACGAGGGCGACGGTGACGCCGCGCGCGGGCAGGACGCGCGCGATCGCCTGCAGATCCCGCGCTTCGATCCCGCCGCCGGCACCGTGCCCGAGCGCCAGCACGAGGTGCGCGCGCTTCCCGCCGAACCAGGTGATCCGGGCGTCCCCGCCGGCGACCTCGATGATCTCTTTCCGCTCCATCCGGCCATTCTGGCGCGGGGCCGCACGCCGCGCCGTTCCCGTAGGCGGCCCGGTCGGCACACGAGACGCCGGCTGCCGCCGGGTCTGCCGGTGAAGGTCAGGAGGAGCGCCTCCGGGTCAGAACAGCGTCGCCTCTTCCGGCGCGGGCAGTTCCTCCAGCAGCTCCGGGCCGTTGTTCCGCACGTTGCTCACCGCCGTCGTCACCGGGTAGGCCCTCATCAGCCCGCCCGGCGGCGGCTCCAGCAGCGACCGGAGCTCCTCCGGGTCGGTCCGGGCCGGGTCCAGCCACGCGTCCCAGCGTTCCGGCGTCAGCATCAGCGGCATCCGGGGGTGGATGTCCGCCAGCGTCTGGGGCCCCTCCGCCGGCGCGACGCCCAGCGGCCCGGTCTCCGCCTCCGTCGTGATCACGGAGCAGGTCACCCACCAGGCCTGCGGATGGTCGTCCGGCAGGGTGCGGTCGCGCCAGAACTCGTAGAGCCCCGCCATCGCGAACACCGACCCGTCGGCGGGCGTGACGAAGTACGGCTGCTTCCGCGGCCGCTTCTTCTTCCCCTCGACCTCCAGCTCGCGTTCGCCGGAGCCGGTGACCCACTCGTAGTAGCCGTCGGCGGGCAGGATGCAGCGCCGGGTGAGGAAGGGCCGGCGGAACGACGGTTTGTCGTGCACCGTCTCCGCCCGCGCGTTGATCATCCGTGCCGCGCCCTCCGGCGTCTTGGCCCACGAGGGCACCAGCCCCCACTTCAGCGTGCGCATCTGGCGAACCGGGGCACGGTCTCCCGCGTCCTTGAGAGGGCGTTCGAGAATCGCGTAGACCTCTTTGGTGGGCGCCACGTTCCAGTCGGGTTCCAGGGTCTCCTTCGGCTCCCACTTCTCGACCTCGAAGATTCCTACGAGGTCCTCCGGCCTACGACTCGCTGCATACCGTCCGCACATAAGTGCCACACTGCCACTTCCGTACGCCGTCCGAGGGAGCCGCCCGCGAAATGGTCACCACATACGCCGGCGCGGCGAACGCGTCATTCACCGACCTGTGGGACCGCCTCTTCGGCACCCAGACCGCTCCGGAGCCGTGGCTCGTCGCCGTCACCGGGCTGGTGTCGCTCGCCGCGGTCATGCCGAACTTCCTGTGGCGTCTGACACGTAACGCCGTCACGATCGCCCACGAGGGCGGCCACGGACTCGTGGCCCTGGTCACGGGACGCCGGCTGCAGAGCATCCGGCTGCACTCCGACACCAGTGGTCTGACCGTCAGCCGCGGCAGGCCGACCGGCATCGGAATGATCCTCACGGCCGCCGCGGGCTACACGGCGGCCCCGCTGCTCGGTCTGGGCGGCGCCTGGCTGCTCGCCGCGCACCACATCACGCTGCTGCTGTGGCTGGCGACCGCGCTGCTGCTGGCGCTGCTCGTCATGGTGCGCAACGCGTACGGGGTGCTGACGGTCACGGTCACCGGGGCGGCGTTCCTGCTGGTGTCGTGGCTGACGGGGCCGGCCGTGCAGTCCGTCTTCGCGTACACGGCCGTGTGGTTCATGCTGCTCGGCGGCGTGCGGCCGGTCTTCGAGCTCCAGTCCAAGCGGCGGTACGGCGGTGCGCCGGACTCGGACGCCGACCAGCTCGCCAGACTCACCCATGTGCCACCGGCGATCTGGTTGTTCTTCTTCCACGCGGTGTCGGTCTGCTCGCTGATCGGCGGCGGCCGCTGGCTGCTCGGCCTGTGAGACTCCGGCCGTCACACCGCCTATCACCTCCCCGTTACGCCCCGGTTTCCACATATTTGATCAAGATCTGGGATCGCGCAGAGCCACTAAAGTGAGGGCCATGACCGAAAGCGCCGTGCAGCCCGCCCTCTGGCCCGCCCCCCTTGCGACCGGAGCCGTCGAAGCGACGGTCACCGTGCCCGGTTCGAAATCCGTCACCAATCGCGCCCTCGTCCTGGCCGCGCTGGCCGCCGAGCCCGGCTGGCTGCGCCGCCCGCTGCGCTCGCGCGACACCCTGCTGATGTCCGCGGCCCTTCAGGCGATGGGCGTGGGCATCGAGGAGACGGTCTCTTCGAGCACCGCGGGCGGCTCGGCCGACGAGGCCGTCGGCGGAGCCGGCGAGGCATGGCGCGTGATCCCCTCCGGCCTGAACGGACCCGCCACCGTCGACGTCGGCAACGCGGGCACCGTGATGCGTTTCCTGCCGCCGGTGGCCGCTCTGGCCGACGGCCCGATCCGCTTCGACGGCGACCCTCGTTCGTACGAGCGCCCGCTGAACGGCGTCATCGACGCGCTGCGGACCCTCGGCGCCCGGATCGACGACGACGGCCGTGGCTCGCTGCCCATGACCGTGCACGGCGGCGGCGCCCTGGAGGGCGGACCGGTACGGATCGACGCCTCCTCGTCGTCCCAGTTCGTCTCCGCGCTGCTGCTGTCCGCCCCGCGCTTCAACCAGGGTGTGGAGGTACGGCACGTCGGCGGCCGGCTCCCGTCCATGCCCCACATCCGGATGACCGTGGACATGCTGCGCGCCGTGGGCGCCCAGGTCGACGAGCCGGAGACCGGCGGCGAGCCCGACGTCTGGCGGGTGTCGCACAGCGCGCTGCTCGGCCGCGACCTCACGATCGAACCGGATCTGTCCAACGCCCAGCCGTTCCTGGCGGCGGCACTGGTGACCGGCGGCCGGGTGACGATCCCCGACTGGCCGGAGCGCACCACCCAGCCCGGTGACGCGCTGCGCGAGATCTTCACCGAGATGGGCGGTTCCTGCGAACTGACGACGACGCCGAACGGCACGGCCCTGGTCTTCACCGGCAGCGGCCGTATCCACGGCATCGACGTCGACCTCGGCGAGGTCGGCGAGCTGACCCCCGGCATCGCGGCGGTCGCGGCCCTCGCGGACTCCCCTTCGACGCTGCGCGGTGTGGCCCACCTGCGTCTGCACGAGACGGACCGGCTGGCGGCGCTCACCAAGGAGATCAACGAGCTCGGCGGCGACGTGACCGAGACGGAGGACGGCCTCCACATCCGCCCGCGCCCCCTGCACGGCGGGGTCTTCCGCACCTACGACGACCACCGGATGGCGACGGCGGGCTCGGTGATCGGTCTCGCGGTCGAGGGCGTGCAGATCGAGAACGTGGCGACGACCGCCAAGACCCTGCCCGACTTCCCGCGGATGTGGGCCGAAATGCTCGAGGCCTGAGATCATGCGGCGCTACGGCAAGCACACCGACGAGGACGACATCCGGTCCCGGCCGAACCGCAAGGGCAACCGGCCGAGGACCAACATCCGCCCCAAGCACGAGGACGCCCTGGAGGGCATGGTCCTCACCGTCGACCGCGGCAGGCTGACCTGCCTCGTCGGGGACCGGATCATCACGGCGATGAAGGCCCGGGAACTGGGCCGCAAAGCGGCCGTCGTCGGTGACCGGGTCGGGATCGTGGGCGACCTGTCGGGCGACAAGGACACCCTCGCGAGGATCGTCCGTATCGAGAAGCGCTCCTCCGTGCTGCGCCGTACCGCCGACGACGACGATCCGTTCGAGCGGGTCGTCGTCGCGAACGCCGACCGGCTCGCCATCGTCACCGCCCTCGCCGATCCCGAACCGCGCCCGCGCCTGATCGACCGCTGCTTGGTCGCGGCGTACGACGGCGGGCTCGAACCGCTGCTGGTGCTGACGAAGTCGGATCTCGCGTCGCCCGACGAACTGCTGGAGATGTACGGCGCGCTGGGCGTCCCGTACGTGGTCACCACTCGTGACGAGTTCGTCGACGGGCGCGCCGCGGAGCGGGTGCGCGAGCATCTGGTCGGCCGGACGACCGCGTTCGTCGGGCACTCCGGCGTCGGCAAGACGACCCTGGTCAACGCCCTCGTCCCGGACGAGATGCGGCGGAGCACCGGCCATGTCAACGCGGTCACGGGGCGCGGGCGGCACACCACGACCTCCGCGCTCGCCCTCCCGCTCGCGGACGAGAAGGGCGGCTGGGTGATCGACACTCCCGGCGTCCGCTCCTTCGGACTGCACCATGTCGACCCGTCCCGGGTCATCAACGCCTTCCCCGACCTGGTGCCCGGCACCGAGGGCTGCCCGCGCGCCTGCTCGCACGACGAGCCGGACTGCGCCCTGGACGACTGGGTGGCGGAGGGCCACGCCGATCCGGCGCGGCTCTATTCGCTGCGGCGGCTGCTCGCCACCCGGGAGCGACGCGAAGGCGACTGAGTCATCCGTGTTTGCGGTCCCCGGCGCCTGGTAAGTGCATAATCGCACCAGGTCGGACCGGCCGGTCAGACCGATCGGTCCGCGGCCCGGTCGGTCCCGGACCAGGCGGTCGTCGACTACGCGGGAGGCCCAGTACTCATGGCGTGGCTGCTGGTGGTGGTTGCGGGGTTCCTCGAAACAGGCTTCGCCGTGTGTCTCAAGCTGTCGCACGGCTTCACGCGGCTGTGGCCCACGGTCGCCTTCGCCGCTTTCGCGCTGGGCAGCTTCGGTCTGCTGACCCTGTCGCTGAAGAAGCTGGACGTGGGCCCGGCCTACGCGGTGTGGACGGGGATCGGCGCAGCCGGCACAGCCATCTACGGCATGATCTTCCTCGACGACCTGGTCTCCACCCTCAAGATCGTCTCGATCACACTGGTGATCGTCGGGGTCATCGGTCTGCAGCTCTCGGGCTCGTCGCAGTGATCCCGTCGCCCACCGCCGCCCGCACCAGCTGGGCGACACTTCCGCCGGCCGGCGCGACGACGAACGACAGCGCGAGCCGCACCGCGAGTTCGCAGCGCTGAGGCAGGTCGCCCGCTCCGCCGTCCCCGTCCCCGGACCGTCGACCGTGTCCCGGCACACCGAGCGAACGGTCCCGCACGGCCGCGACCAGCTCCGCCGGACCCGGCAGCCGCGCGTCCGCGCGACGCTGGGCGGGCACCCGTGAGACCACGGTCCCGCCGCGGAGCGGGAGCGGCACCGGCAGCCGTTCACCCCAGCAGCCTGTGAGCAGCGCGCGCAGCACGGGTCTCGCACGCGCCTCCCTGACGGTCCACTCGGCGACGGACACGAGCCGGTCGGCGACCGAGGCACTCTGCGCCATCAGCCGGTCCACCCCGCGCAAGTAGGCGTCGGCCTCCCGCCGCACGAGGGCACGGGCCAGACCGTCCTTGCTGCCGAACTCGTTGTAGAGGGTCTGGCGGGAGACGCCCGCGGCGGAGGCGACGTCGACCATCCGTATCCCGGACCAGGGCAGGTCGCGCAGCGCCGCCAGAGCGGCGTTCAGCAGTGACTCCCGCGCTGCGGGCATGGTCGCCTCCCCGGCCGAGCAACTCCGGTCACAGAGTTGACGGGTCGCGTTCCCCTGTCAATACGGACGGCGGGAGGCCGTCGCCGCGGACGGCCGGGGAACGACCGGGCCTGCACGGATAGAGTGGCGGTCATGCCCGACTACCACGATGATCTGCGGCTTGCCCACGTCCTCGCGGACGCGGCCGACGCCACCACCATGGACCGGTTCAAGGCCCTCGACCTCAAGGTCGAGACGAAACCGGACATGACGCCGGTGAGCGAGGCCGACAAGGCGGCGGAGGAGCTCATCCGCGGGCATCTGCAACGGGCACGGCCACGCGACGCGATCCTCGGCGAGGAGTACGGCATCGAGGGCACCGGGCCGCGGCGCTGGGTCGTCGACCCGATCGACGGCACGAAGAACTATGTGCGCGGCGTGCCGGTCTGGGCGACGCTGATCTCGCTCATGGAGGCGGGAGAGGGCGGCTACCAGCCCGTCGTGGGCGTGGTGTCGGCTCCGGCGCTCGGCAGGCGCTGGTGGGCGGCGAAGGGCGGAGGCGCGTACACCGGCCGCAGCCTGACGTCCGCGTCCCGCCTGCACGTCTCGAAGGTCGAGCGCATCGAGGACGCCTCGTTCGCGTACTCGTCACTGACCGGCTGGGAGGCCCAGGGCCGTCTCGACGGGTTCATGGACCTGACGCGCTCGGTCTGGCGCACCCGGGGCTACGGCGACTTCTGGCCGTACATGATGGTCGCCGAGGGTTCGGTCGACATCTGCGCGGAGCCGGAGCTGTCCCTGTGGGACATGGCCGCGCCGGCGATCGTCGTCCAGGAGGCGGGCGGCGTCTTCACGGGCCTCGACGGGCGACAGGGACCGCACAGCGGCAACGCCGCGGCCTCGAACGGGCTCCTCCATGAGGAGCTGCTGGGTTACCTCAACCAGCAGTACTGAGGCACACAGCGACGGCGTCCTCAGCGACGGCGGACCGGCGTGCGCCGCTCGTGCAGGGGCGTACGCCGGTCCGCCGGAGGCTCATGCGCGGGCCGGAGAGGCCGCGCACGCCCTCTTGCTGCCGTCCCGGAGGGCTGCAACTCTGAGAGTCCCCACACTTGTGAACTTGTGAATCGGTTCTCTAGCGGCCGATCACCAAGGAGGTGGCTCCCTTCATGCTCGTCCGTGACGCCATGAGCACGGTGGTCCTCACCATCGGACCCGCACACACACTCCGCCAGGCGGCCCGGCTGATGGCCGCCCGCCGCGTAGGCGCGGCAGTGGTCCTCGACTCCGACTCGAGCCTCGGCATCCTCACAGAACGGGACATCCTGAACTCGGTGGGCCTGGGGCAGGACCCCGATCTGGAGACCGCAGGCACCCACACCACCACCGACGTCGTCTTCGCCGCGCCTTCCTGGACCCTGGAGGAGGCGGCGGGGGCCATGACTCACGGCGGGTTCCGCCATCTGATCGTGACGGACGGGGACGGGCCGATCGGCGTGGTCTCCGTCCGGGACATCATCCGCTGCTGGGCCCCGGCCAAGAGCCGGGTGGTCGCCTAGCGGGCCTTACGCCGGAATCGGGACCGGCACTGGGAAACGCACGCTCCCCCGGCGCGCGGAAGGGGCCGGATCCCTCCCGGGATCCGGCCCCTTCCTCTGCGACAAGCAGTGCCGTCAGCCGCGCAGGGCCTGGACCGCAGCTTCGAGCCGCTTGCCGAAGTCACCGTCCGCCTGGCGGAAGTTGTCGATCGCGCGCTCGGCGATGTCGTCACGCGACACCTTGGCGATGAAGCCCGCCAGGTTGTCGATCAGACGGCCCTTCTCGTCGTCCGACATCAGGCGGTAGAGGTTGCCCGCCTGGACGAAGTCGTTGTCCTCGGAGTGGACCGGGGCCGCGTGGTCGCCGGTCACGCCGGTCACCGGGATCGGCTGCCACAGCGCGCGGTCCGTCTGGTGCGGGCCGCCGAAGCTGTTCGGCTCGTAGTTCTTCGCGCCCTTGTGGCGGCCGTCGTACAGGAAGCCGTCACGGGAGTTGGTGCGCGCCTCGGTGGCGTGCGGGCGGTTCACCGGCAGGTGGTCGGCGTTGATGCCGACGCGGTAGCGGTGGGCGTCGCCGTACGCGAAGAGACGGCCCTGGAGCATCTTGTCCGGGGAGGGACCGATGCCCGGGACGAAGTGGGCGGGGCTGAAGACGGACTGCTCGACCTCGGCGAAGATGTTCTCCGGGTTGCGGTTGAGCTCCAGCTTGCCGATCTCGATCGGCGGGTAGTCCTCGTGCGGCCACACCTTGGTGAGGTCGAACGGGTTGAAGCGGTAGGTCGCCGCCTCGGCCGCCGGCATGATCTGCACCTGCACGGTCCACGTCGGGAAGTCACCGCGCTCGATGGCCTCACGCAGGTCGCGCTGGTGGGAGTCCGGGTCCTCACCGGCGAGCTTGTCGGCCTCTGCCTGGGTGAGGTTCTTGATGCCCTGGTCGGTCTTGAAGTGGTACTTGACCCAGAAGACCTCGCCGGCCTCGTTGTTCCACTGATAGGTGTGGGAGCCGTAGCCGTTCATGTGGCGGTACGAGGCCGGAATGCCACGGTCGCCGAACAGCCAGGTCACCTGGTGGGTGGACTCGGGCGAAAGTCCCCAGAAGTCCCAGACGTTGTCCGCCTCCTGGGATCCGGTGTACGGGTCGCGCTTCTGGGTGTGGATGAAGTCGGGGAACTTGATGGCGTCCTTGATGAAGAACACCGGGGTGTTGTTGCCGACGAGGTCGTAGTTGCCCTCTTCGGTGTAGAACTTCAGCGCCCAGCCGCGCGGGTCGCGCACGGCGTCGGCCGAGCCGAGGTTGCCTGCGACGGTCGAGAAGCGCAGGAAGGTCTCGGTCTGCTTGCCGACCTCGGAGAGGAACTTCGCGCGGGTCCACTGCGAGACGTCGCGGGTCAGTGTGAAGGTGCCGTAGGCGCCCGCCCCACGCGCGTGGACGACGCGCTCCGGGATGCGCTCGCGGTTGAAGTGCGCGAGCTTCTCGAGCAGCAGCTGGTCCTGGACGAGCACCGGCCCGCCGACGCCCGCGGTCTCGCTGTTCTGGTTGTCGGCGACCGGAGCCCCGGCCTCCGTGGTGAGCGGTCCCTGCGTCACGTGCGCCTCCTGCGTCATGTACTGCCCAGTCGTTCCCGCACACGACCTGTCCTTGGCGTGCGCTGGTCCTGATCCTACAATGGACAATGTCTAAGTCAAGCGAACATCCAAAGTCACACTTGTTCGGGATGCGACTCCCACCACTGTTAGGCTGGTGCTCATGAGTGACCTGTTGGAACGACTCCGCGGACGCGGCTGGCGCATGACGGCCCAGCGGCGTGTCGTGGCCGAGGTCCTCGACGGCGAACACGTGCATCTGACCGCCGACGAGGTGCACGCCCGAGCCGTGAAGCTGCTGCCCGAGATCTCCCGGGCGACCGTCTACAACACCCTGGGCGAGCTGGTGACCCTCGGTGAGGTGCTCGAGGTGTCGACCGACCGTCGCGCCAAGCGGTACGACCCGAACGCCCACCGCCCTCACCAGCACCTGGTCTGCGCCCGCTGCGGCGCGATCCGCGACGTGCACCCGGTGGGCAATCCCCTGGCCGACCTCCCGGACACGGAGCGCTTCGGCTTCACGATCTCCGACGTCGAGGTGACGTACCGGGGCACCTGCCCGAACTGCGCCGCCGGGTGACATAGGTCACAAGGACATACGGACAGCGAAGAGGCCCCCCGATGCCGGCATCGGGGGGCCTCTTCGCGTGCGGTCCGGCACGGGGCACCGTCCATCAGGAGGCACCGTCCAGCACGAACACCGAAGGCCCGGATCCAAGGATCCGGGCCTTCGGTTTCAGTAGCGGGGACAGGATTTGAACCTGCGACCTCTGGGTTATGAGCCCAGCGAGCTACCGAGCTGCTCCACCCCGCGGCGATGAACACAACATTACGTCACCCCGCCGACCAGCGCAAATCCCTTAGGGCCCGGTCCGGACAGCCCTTAAGCGGTGAGCTCCTGGAGCAGGGCCTCACGCAGTCGTGCGGCCCGCTCCGCGACCTCCGCGGGGCCGAGCTCGACGGCCCTGGCGCACCACCGCTGGCCCTCGGCCAGCTCTCCCCGGCGGGCGGCGAGCAGCGCCAGCCGCAGTGCGGCCCTGCCGTGCCCGGCCCGCGCGGCCCGCGTCCACCACAGCGATGCCTCACGCTCGCTGCCCTCGCGGGCGAGCAGGAGCCCGAGGTTGAACGCGCCGCTGCGGCTGCCCGCCTCCGCCGCCTCGCGGTACCAGCGGGCGGCGTCGGCCATGTCACCGCGGGCGGCGGCCAGCATGCCCACCCGCACCTGGGCGCGACGGTGGCCCTGCTCCGCGGCCCGCTCGTACCACTCCTCGCACTCGCTCTTCTCCGCCACGGGCTCCCCGAGCGCCGGCGGTCCGGGCGGCGGGCGGCGGGCGTCCAGCACGCTGGCGAGCCGGAACGCCGCCTCCGCGCTGCCGCCGCCCGCGGCGCAGCGCAGATGGCGCTCCGCGCCCTGCTCGTCACCGTCCCTGAGCAGGGCGATGCCGACCTGGAGCGCCGCCTCCGTGTGCCCCGCCGCGGCGGCCCGCTCGTACCAGGTGAGAGCCGTACGGTCGTCGTCGCGGCCGGCGTGGAGGATGCCCAGGTTGAAAGCGGCGTCCACACTGCCGGCCTCCGCCGCCTTGGAGAACCACGGCTCGGCGCCGACCGGGTCGCCCGCCTGAAGCAGCAGGACGGCGAGCGCGTTGGCGGCCTCGCGGTGTCCGGCGTAGGCGGCCCGGCGGTACCACTGCTCGGCCTGGGCCGTACGGTCCTGGGCGGCGCAGAGCAGACCCAGGTTGTACGCACCGTTGACGTCGCCCGCGTCCATGGCGGCGCGGTACCAGCGCTCCGCCGTCTGCGACTCGCCCCTGGCCGCGTGCAGCGCGCCGAGGGCGTTGGCCGCGTTGCCGTCGCCCTCCTGGGCGGCTCGCAGCCACCACACGGCCGCGCTCTCCTCGTCGCCCGCGTCGCGCAGCAGGAAGGCGAGCGCGCAGGCGGCACGGGCCTCGCCGTCCTTGGCGGCCGTGAGATACCAGCGTCCGGCCTCCTTCAGCCGGCCGCGCCTCTCGAGGATCGCCCCCAGGTGCAGGGCGGCGCGGCGGTGGCCTCGTGCGGCGGCCTGCCGGTACCACTGGGCGGCCTCGTCGAGCAGGGCACCGCCCTGATCCACGGGCCGCTCCTGCGCGCCGGAGCCGCTCGCACCGGGACGGCCGTCACGTACCCGGCGTCCGGCAGGGTGCTCGCCCGCCGCGGGCCCGACGTCGGCGAGCACGCGCAGGGCGGGGTCGGTCGGCCCGACGGCGCCCGGGCCCGTCGCGGCGGCCGCGGACTCGTCGCGACGCGCCTCCGGCCGTCCCGCACCGCCCTTGGACACACCGGCGGGCCGCGCTCCGTCCTCACCGCGGCGGGGACGCCGCACGGCGTCCCTCGCGGTACCCGGCTCCACCGGGCCCGTGCCGACCAGCCTCCCGACGCCGTCGGTCGTGCGGCACTCCTCCGCCGCCCGGCGCTCCAGGGCACGGGCCAGCCGGTACGCCGCCTCGCGGTGGCCCTGCTCCGCGGCCGTACGCAGCCAGCGCTCGGCGCCCACGTCGCTACGGTGCTCCAGCAGGTCGGCGAGTGCGTACGCGCCGAGGGCGTGGCCCTGCTCCGCGGACTGGCGCAGCCAGTACTCGGCGGCCGGCTCGTCGCCCCGCTCGCGGAAGTGACGTCCCAGGGCGTGCGCGGCGGCGGCGGATCCGGCAACGGCGGCGATCCGCCACCAGCCGGCCGCCTCGTCCGCGTAGCCGCGCTGGTGGAGGAGCACGCCGAGGTTGTTGGCCGCGGCGCGGTCCCCGTCGGCGGTGGCGCCCCGCAGATAGGGCTCCGCGCCGTCGAGGTCTCCGCGGCGCAGCAGCAGCGCGCCGAGGACGCTCATCGCCGCGGTGTCACCGGCGTCGGCAGCGCTCCGGTGGCGCGCCTCCGCGCCGGCGGTCTCCACCGTGTCGGCGCTGTCGTCGTCCGTGTTGTCGTGGCCGGCGTTGTCGTGACCGGTGTCGCTCCGGCCCTGGCCCGTGTGGTCGGCACGGACCGCGGCGTCGATCGCGTCCGCCACGTTTCCGGCATGCGGCTGCACAAACCGCCCTGTCTCCAACAGAGTTGCCCTGTCCCCCATAAATTCCATCGTCGCACCACCTGCAACCCGCGTACACCTGGTATACCGCAGCCAGTGAGGTCACTTCAGCGTTTTGTCGACATGCCCACAGAGAGATAAGTCAAACACGTTCGGGCCCAACTCACGGCGCACGGCGCGCACTTCGGCGTCACAAAGATGAGCGCAGGCATGAAGAAGGCCCGGATCCTGAAGGATCCGGGCCCTCTTCTTCAGTAGCGGGGACAGGATTTGAACCTGCGACCTCTGGGTTATGAGCCCAGCGAGCTACCGAGCTGCTCCACCCCGCGTCGTTGTGTTGCAACCGTACCACGACGCGGGATGGTGCCTGCTCGGCCCTGTGGTCCTCAGTCCCCGGGCGCCCCTTCGTCCGGTTTGGCGTCCGGTTTGGCGTCCGGCTCGGCGCCGGGCGTCGCCTCCGAACCCGGCGCGGACTCCGGCTGCGCCTTCTGCGCGTCGGCCGCCCGCTGCAGAGCGGCCTCCAGAGCGGCCTGTGCCTTGCCGTAGGCGGCCCAGTCCGTCGGGTTCTTCTCGAGGGCCGCCCTGGCGTCGTCGTACGCCTTCTGGGCGTCCGCGATGGCGTCCTGGAGCGCGGCGTCACCGGTGGCCGGCGGCTCGGTGGGCGGCTCGTCCGGTTCGGCCGGCGGGGTCTCCTCGTCCGGTGCCCCCTCCGCGCCGAAGACCTGACCGAGCGCGCCGGCGAGGTCGTCGGCGAAACCGATCTTCTGGCCGTAGACGACCGCGACCTTGCTCAGCAGCGGGAACTCGGATCCGCGTCCCTGGGCGTAGATGGGTTCGACGTACAGGAAGCCTCTGTCGAGCGGGACCGTCAGCAGATTGCCGTACTTGATCGTCGAATCCGCGCCCTTGAGGTCACGGACGTAGGTGGCGATGGGCCCGTGCCGGTTGAGCCGGCTCTGCACCTGTTCAGGTCCGTCGACGTTGTCGTCCGTCACCCGCAGCAGCTGGATCCGGCCGTAGTCGCTGCTCTTGGCGTCGGCGTCGACCGCCATGAAGGCCCGGAGGTTGGGCCGTCCACTGGGGGTGAACGTCGTCGTGAGCGAGAACTGCTGCGCCTGGTCGCCCGGCAGCTTCATCGACAGGTAGTACGGCGGAACCGCGTTGCTGTCCGACTTCGTCGGGTCGTTGGGCACCTGCCAGGCGTCACTCGCGTTGTAGAACTGGCCGGCGTCCGTGACGTGGTAGAGGGCGAGCAGCTCGCGCTGCACCTTGAACATGTCCTGCGGGTAGCGCAGGTGCTCCCGCAGCTCCTCCGGAATGTCGCCCTTGGCCTTCACCGTGCCGGGGAAGGCCTTCTTCCAGGTCTTGAGCACCGGGTCGTTCTCGTCCCACTCGTACAGCGTGACGGTGCCGTCGTAGGCGTCGACGGTGGCCTTCACCGAGTTGCGGATGTAGTTGACCTGGTTCTGCTGAGCGACCACCGCGCGCTGCCGGTCGGTGAGCGAGTCGGCCGTGGTGTCCCCCAGCGTCGTACGCGAGGCGTAGGGGTAGCCGTTGGTGGTCGTGTAGGCGTCGATGACCCACTGGATCCGCTTGCCGATCACGGCGGGGTACGCGTCGCCGTCGATCGTCAGCCAGGGGGCCACCGCCTCGACGCGCTCCTTGGGCGTGCGGTTGTAGAGGATCTTCGAACCGTCGCCGATGGCGCCCGAGTACATGATCTGCGGCTCGCTGAAGGCCACGGCGTACGCGGCGCGGTTGAGCGGGCCGGAGAGGTCGATGCCACCCTTGCCCTTGTAGCTCGTGGTGACCTGGCCGCCGCCGTCCCGCTCGTAGTCCAGCTCCTTCTGGGGGCCGCCCACGATCGAGTACTGCGTGGTCTTCTCGCCGTAGTAGATCCGCTGCTCGTAGTCGCCGAGCATGCCCTTGGTCGGCAGGCCCGAATCCGTGAAGTCCGGGGCGCCGCTCGTGCCCTCGGCGGTGTCGGTGCCCTTGGCCGTGACAGCGCCGAAGCCGTGGGTGTAGGTGAAGTGGTCGTTGATCCAGTTGCGCTTGTCGACGCCCGCGAGGTTGAGCTCGCGCAGACCGATGACCGTGTCCTGGCCCTTGTAGCGGTCGACGTCCAGGGTCGCCGGGAACTGGTAGTACTTACGCTCCTGCTCCAGCTGCTGGAACGTCGGCGACACGATGTTCGGGTCGTTCATGCGGTAACTGGCGGCGTCGTCCGCGTTCTTCCGCTGCTGGTCGGGGTCCTTCACCTGACCCTTGCCCAGGTAGTCCGCGGGCTTGACGCCGTCGATCCCGTAGGCCTTGCGCGTCGCCTCGATGTTCTTCTCGATGTACGGCGCTTCCTTGGCCTGCTCGTTCGGCTGGACCTGGAACTTCTGCACTATGGCCGGGTACAGGCCACCGATCAGGATCGCCGACAGCACCATCAGGCCGAAGCCGATCACCGGCAGCTGCCACGTGCGGCGCCACAGCGTCGCGAAGAACAGCAGCGCGCAGATGACGGCGATGCAGAACAGGATCGTCTTCGCCGGCAGGTAGGCGTTGGCGTCGACGTAGCGCAGGCCCGTCCAGTTGTCGGTCGCCTTGAAGTCACTGGACTTCACCGCCAGCCCGTAGCGGTCCAGCCAGTACGCCACGGCCTTCAACGCGACGAACAGGCCGAGCAGCACCGACAGATGGCCGGTGGCCGCGGCGGTCGCACGGGCGCCCGGGCTGGTGATGCGCAGCCCGCCGTACAGGTAGTGGGTCAGCGCGGCGGCGATCAGCGACAGCACGACGGCCGCGAAGCCGAAGCCGAGCAGGAACCGGTACCAGGGGAGATCGAACGCGTAGAACGCGACATCCATCTGGAACTGGGGGTCCTTCTGACCGAAGGAGACTCCGTTGACCCACATCAGCCACGTACGCCACTGGCTCGTGGCGGAGGCTCCGGCGATCAGCCCGACCAGAGCGGTGATCGCGAGCAGCACCCACTTCTTGTACGGGGCGATGCCCATGCGGTACCGGTCGAGGCTCTGCTGCTCCAGCGACATCGCGCTGAGCGGCGGCCGCAGCCGGTGGGCCAGCCAGATGTTCACCCCGACGGCGGTCGCCATCAGCAGACCGAAGACGGCGAACAGCCCGATCTTGGTCCACAGGGTGGTGGTGAACACGGACGAGTAGTCGACCGAGCGGTACCAGAGCCAGTCGGTCCAGAACCCGGAGAACATGACGAACACCATGGCCAGGACGGCCAGGACACCCAGTGTCATGAGCAGGGTGCGGACGCGCCGGGAGGGCCGGCCCACTCTGATCCGTGGCCCTGTCGGGCCTCCGCCGCGGTCCGGCATCTGGAAAGCCAACGTGCGCCCCTCGAAGTTCGCGGTTGTGTGAATCGGGCCCCGCGATCGTAGAGCCCACTCATGCAACTTACTGAGGCTTTACCTAGTTCCCGTCGCGGGGCAGGAAGGAGGCAGGATATTGACCATGCCCAACGATTCCTCTTCCGGCCCCCCGATGGCCGCGAGCCCGCTCACCCGCGCCGTGCTCGAGATCGACGAGTACGCCTCCGGTCTCGGCTGGGACCAGCCGGCCCGGCTCTTCGCTCTCGTCGACACCCTTCAGCTGCGCTCCCAGGAGCCGGGCCTCGCCCGCCAGCTCGGTCTGGACGGCGCTGACGACGCCGCGCCGCTCACCCCGGTCGAGCAGGACGAGATCCCTGCCGGCACCCCGCTCGACGAGTTCCTCGGCACCCTCGCCTGGCCCGACGCGGTGGCCGGCTGCGCCCTGACCGTGGAGCGCCTGATGCTGCCGCCCTCCGCGGAGGCCTCCGTGCCGGTCGGCCTCGACGACGCGGCCCTCACCAAGTGGGTCGCCGAGCACCCGGACCGTCAGGAGGTCCGGATGACGGTGGCCGTGCTGCGCGACGGCACCCGGGAGTCCGCGCTGCGGCTGCGGGAGAAGGACTCCCCGACCGAGGTGCTGACGGGAGCAGGGCTGGTGCCGGGGCTGGCCGAGGCCCTGGCCGCCACCTTCGAGGCGTAGGACCTCCGCACATACCGGCGCCGCGCCCCTGACGGGGCGCGGCGTCGCTGTTCGCGGTGCGGCGTCGCTGTTCGCCGTGCGGTGTCGCTGTTCGCGGTGCGGTGTCAGCCCGCCGAGCAGCTCGGCAGGCCCGAGGTGGCACCCGAGTTGATCTTGACCAGCGACTTCCGCGCGTCCTCGATGGTGTCCACCTTCACCAGCGTCAGTCCGTCCGGGATGTCGGAGACCGCGGAAGCGCAGTTGTCGCTGGGGGTGAGGAAGTACTCCGCGCCCGCGTTGCGCGCGCCGACGAGCTTCATCTCGATGCCGCCGATCGGCCCGACCTTGCCGGACTCGTCGATGGTGCCCGTGCCGGCGACGAACTTGCCGCCGGTCAGATCGTCGGAGGTGAGCTTGTCGACGATGCCGAGCGCGAACATCAGACCGGCGCTCGGTCCGCCGACGTCGGCCAGATTGATGTCGATCTCGAACGGGAACGTGTGGTCGGTGCCCGCCTGGATCCCGACGATCGCCCGGCCGTCGTCCTCCGCCTTCACCGTCGGGACGGTGACCTTCTCGGTGCCCGTCGGCTCCTTGCCCGCCTTCTCCGCGGCGGCCGCCTCGTCCGCGGGCACCACGGTGAAGACGACGTCCTCTCCGGGCTTGTGCTTCACGACGAGCTTGGCGACGTCCTCGGGCTGCTTGACCGCGGTGCCGTCGACGGCACGGATCACGTCCCCGGCGTGGAGCCTGTTCTGCGACGGCGATCCCTTGACTACGGAGGAGACGACGACGCGGGCCTTGACCGGCATCTTCAGCTCACGCAGGGCGGCGACCTTGGCGCTCTCCTGGGACTGGCTGAACTCCTCGGCGTTCTCCTGCGTCGACTCCTCCTCCGTCTTCCCGTTCGGATAGAGGGTGTCGTGCGGCACGACGACATTGTCGTGTGCCACCCAGCCGTAGACCGCCTCGAGGAGATTCATCTGGTAGTCGGCGCCGGTGACCCTGACCGTCGTCATGTTGAGGTGGCCGGTCGTCGGATACGTCTTGTGGCCCGAGATGTCGAGCACCGGCTCGCCGTCCGCGGACCCGAGAGTGTTCACCGTCGGTCCGGGCGACATCTCCGCGTAAGGGACTTTGAGGAACACGCCTGCGCAGAGCAGCGCAATGAAGATGAGGGTGGAGGCGAGCATCGTCGCGGTGCGGCGTGGCATGGAACGACAGTACGGGACATGCCTGTGGACGCACCGTCGGGGCCGGGCCGTCCGTGGCCGCCCGGCGGCCCCGGAAGGGGGCGGTCAGGAGCGTACGGCGTCGGTGCCGGAGGCGGTCTTGTCCATCGCGTCACGGAAGCGGGCGTAGCCCGCGAGCTCCGCCACGTCACCGCTTGTACGGTCTCGCGAAGCCCAGCTCGCCCATATCGCCGCACCGACAGCAGCGAACAGCGGGATCAGCAACCAAGCCAGAACTGCCATCGCGACCTCCCTACCCCATGAGCACACGCAACCGAGTGATCAGCAGATTAGTCATCTGCCGGTTCAACGCTCACGGCAGGGGTGGGGTTACGCAAATCGGGCGGATGGGTACTGACCGCGTTTCAGCGGATGGATACCGGAAAATCATTCCGGCCGGCAGCCCTCAGCAAGCACCCACCCACTCCTCCGTGCCGTCGGAGAACCGCTGGTGCTTCCAGATCGGCACCTCGTGCTTGAGGTCGTCGATCAGCTTCCGGCAGGCCTCGAACGCCTCGCCCCGGTGGGGGCAGGACACGGCGACGACCACGGCGAGATCCCCGACCGCGAGGTCACCCACACGGTGGACAGCGGCGAGCGCCCGGACGGGATATTCGGCGGCGACCTTCTCCGCGATGCGGCGCATCTCCGCCTCCGCGGTGGGATGGCAGGAGTAACCGAGGGTGTCGACATCGGCGCCACCGTCGTGGTTGCGCACGGTGCCGACGAACAGCGCGGTGCCACCCGCCGCGTCGTCGCCGACCGCCGCGAAGACCTCGTCGAGGGAGAGCGGCGTGTCACGGATCGCCAGCAGACGGATCGGGTCCTGCGCCGCCTGCTCACCTGGGTGGTCGTACGTGCTTGCCATGCCGTCCATCGTGCCGCACGGCACCGACAACGCGGAATAGCGGGTTCGACCGTTCGGTGACGATCCCTACAGCCTCCCGTGCCCGCCGCCTCAGATCCTCCGCCGTGCCTTGCGCGCCCGGCGGACCAGGGCCGCCGTGCCGAGCAGCGCGACCGTGGCACCCGCCGCGCCCGCGGCCGTGGCGTCCTTGCGGCCGAGGCGGCGGCCTGCCACCGTGTGCCGGCCCTCCACCTCCTCCAGGAGCGCGGCCAGCACCTCCTCGTTGGTCCACTGCGGACGCCAGCCGGCGTCGTGAAGGCCGCTCACGCTCACGACCCAGGGGTGCATCGTGTAGGCGAGGTCCCCGGCGGGCGACGGCGTGAGCCCGATCCGGTGGAGACGGGCCGCAGCGCCCAGGGCGACCGCCGAGGGCAGCTCCATGCGCCGGATGCCGCTGAGCTCCTCGACCTCCTCCTGCTCCAGCCACCCGTCGCAGCCCACGGCGAGCTCGCCCTCGACCTTCTCGAGGGCGGCGTACTCGAGCGCGCTCACCAGGTCCTCCACATGACAGAACTGCCAGGTGGGGCGTGATCCGGCGACCACGAGCAGCCGCGGCGACTCGAAGTAGCGGGTGAGCGCGGTGTCGGTGCCGCCCACGAGGACGGCGGGCCTGACCACGGTGACGTTGAGACCGGGGTGGGCGCGCGGGGCCCTGCGGGCCAGCCGCTCGATCTCCAGGAGGTCGCCGACACCCGTGGCCTCCGCGGTGGCACGCAGTTCCGCGTCCTCCGAGAGAGGGACGTCGTTGTCGGGATGTGCCCCGTAGACCATGGCGGAGGTGCACAGGACGACACGGTGGACGCCGGCGGCAGCGGCGGCCGTCAGCACCGTCTGGGTGCCGCGCACGTTGTAGGCGGTCCGTGCGGCGGGATCGGACTCCAGGTCGAGGTCGAGCGCCAGATGCACCACGACGTCGACGCCGCGCAGCTTCTCGGCGATGGCCGGGTCCCGCACATCGAGGATGTGCCACTGGGCCTCGGACACCTCGCCCCGGCGTTCGTCCAGGGCAACGACCTGCTTGACCTCCTCCGACGCGGCCAGGCGCCTCGTGAGGAGGTCGCCGACGCCGGTGGCGGCGCCGGTGACGGCTACGACGGGGCCACGGCCCGACGGCCCGCGGCCCCCGGTCGGGGTTGAGTGGTTTCGCGCTGCGCGAACCTGCGGATCTGGGGAACTCACCAGGCGTCTCCAGCGGTTGTCTTCAGTACGTGAGCGAATGACGCATACGCACCAGGTGGCGTCCATCCTGCCGCAGGCCCAGTGTCGGCGGAGCATCGAGCCCGTAAGCGGTTCGGATGTCTACGCTGGATGGTGTTGTCGGGCAGTCGCCGCCGGCAGGAAGCCGGCGGCCCTACGAGCCGAGGAAACCCGTGAGTGACACCCCATTCGGATTCGGCCTTCCGCCGGAGGAGCCGGAGAACGGCGACGAGGGCAAGAAGAAGGATCCCGCAGGAGGTGGCCAGGGCTCCGGCGGGTCCTCCCCCGCCGACCCCTTCGGGTTCGGCTTCGGGGAGAGCGGCGGGGACAACCCCTTCGCGGCCATGTTCGGCTCCCTGAACCCGAACGACCTGGGCGCGGCCTTCCAGCAGCTGGGCCAGATGCTCAGCTACGAGGGCGGGCCGGTCAACTGGGACATGGCGAAGCAGATCGCGCGCCAGACCGTCGCCCAGGGCACCCCGGACGGCACCAAGGACGCGAGCGTCGGCCCGGTCGAGCGGACCGCGGTCGAGGAGGCCGTGCGGCTGGCCGACCTGTGGCTGGACGGCGTGACGTCGCTGCCCTCGGGCGCGAGCACGGCCGTGGCGTGGAGCCGTGCCGAGTGGGTCGAGGCGACTCTGCCCGCCTGGCAGCAGCTCGTGGACCCGGTCGCCGAGCGCGTCGGCCTCGCCATGGGTGATGTGCTGCCCGAGGAGATGCAGGCCATGGCCGGCCCGCTGATCGGGATGATGCGCTCCATGGGCGGCGCGATGTTCGGGCAGCAGATCGGCCAGGCCGTCGGTGTGCTGGCGGGCGAGGTGGTCGGCTCGACCGACATCGGCCTGCCGCTCGGCCCGGCCGGCAAGGCCGCGCTCCTCCCGCTGAACATGGAGGCGCTCGGCAAGGACCTCGGCGTGCCCCGCGAGGAGGTCCGGCTGTACCTGGCCCTGCGGGAAGCCGCCCACCAGCGGCTCTTCGCCCACGTGCCGTGGCTGCGGTCGCACCTGTTCGGCGCGGTCGAGGGTTACGCCCGCGGCATCAAGGTGGACACCTCGAAGCTGGAGGACGTGGTCGGCCAGTTCGACCCCACGCACCCCGAGCAGCTTCAGGAAGCGCTCCAGCAGGGCATGTTCCAGCCGGAGGACACACCCGAGCAGAAGGCCGCCCTGGCCCGCCTGGAGACCGCTCTCGCGCTCGTCGAGGGCTGGGTGGACGCGGTGGTCCACGAGGCCGCCTCGTCGCGCCTGACGTCCGCGGGCGCACTGCGCGAGACGCTGCGCCGGCGCCGCGCCTCCGGCGGGCCCGCCGAGCAGACGTTCGCCACCCTGATCGGCCTCCAGCTCCGCCCGCGCAGGCTGCGTGACGCGGCACGGCTGTGGGCCTCGCTGACCGACGCCCGTGGCATGGACGGGCGGGACGCTCTGTGGGAGCACCCCGACATGCTGCCGACGGCCACCGACCTCGACGACCCGGACGGCTTCGTCCACCGCGAGCAGCTGGACTTCTCCGAGCTGGACAAGATGCTCGGCGAAGCGGCCGGCGGCCAGGGACAGAAGCCCGGCACGGAGAAGACCGACGACTCCGGGACGGACGAGGACGAGACCGACAAGTGAGCCTCCACGAAGACGCGCTCCTCGTCCTGAAGGACTACGACGGGCAAGGGAGCCAGGCGGAGCTGCGCCAGACGTACCTGGACCACCTGCAGGCCCATGCGGACGGTATGTGGAAGTCCTGCGGGGCGGGACATCTGACGGCCAGCGCCCTGGTGATCGACCCTGAGCGCGGACGGGTGCTGCTCACGCTCCACAGGAAGCTCGGCATGTGGCTGCAGATGGGCGGCCACTGCGAGCCGGGCGACACGTCCCTGGCCGCGGCGGCGCTGCGCGAGGCGACGGAGGAGTCCGGGATCCCGGGGCTGTCGCTGCTGCCCGGCGGGCCGGTCACTCTGGACCGGCACGCCATTCCGGCGCCGTGCCACTGGCACCTGGACGTGCAGTACGCGGCCCTCGCCCCGGCGGGAGCGGTCGAGGCCATCAGCGACGAGTCGCTGGACCTGCGCTGGTTCCGCTACGACGAGGTGGCCAGCGTGGCCGACACCTCTCTGGTACGGCTCATGGAGCGCACGCGGGAAGCTCTCCCGCGCTAGCGACGGCATGGGTAAGGGGCGGTCGCCATGGCGGCCGCCCCTTACCTGTGCTGTGCTTCGGCGCTAGTTCCAGGCGTTGTTCTGGTTCTGGGCGTGGGCACCGTGCTGGCCGACTCCGAACTGGGCGCGCACGCCCTGACCGAGATCGGCGTTCTGCGGCGGCATGACCTCGCTGGGCTGGACCAGGGCGAAGCCCTGGCCGAGGAAGCTGAGCTCCCAGCCCTCTCCGGTGTTGCCGCGGCGGCGGCGGACACCGGAGGAGTGCGTCTGTGCCTGCATCTGCACCCGCAGCGCCGAGGACCAGGCGACGATGGCGTCCGCGTCGACGTTGACGTACTTGTCCGGGGTGACCTGCATCATCAGCGGCTGGCCGGAGGTCATCAGCGCGACCTTGCCCCGGCCCGAGATGTTGAGCTGGTACTTGCCCGACCCGGAGATGCCGTACTGGCTGTCCACCGCGATCACCTCGGTGTGCAGCGTGGAGTCGAGCGCCAGGACGTAGGAGCTGTCGACCGTCATGCCCTCCTGGTCGACGTCCACCACGTGGACGTACTGCGCGAGGTTGGCGAAGTAGACCGTGCCCTGCCCCGAGCAGCGCATCAGGTCGAGGCCCTCACCGGTGTTCGCGCGGGCCCTGCGCTGGTTGCTCGTCTGGTACTCGCCGTCGAAGTCGACGAGCCCCTGATAGGCCACCATGGCGCCCTTGCGGGCGAGGACGTCGTCGTGGCCGGTCAGCGCGACCCTCAGGAGCTGCGGGTTCTGGACGACGTAGCGGTCCTGGCTCTGCTGTTCTGTGTTGCTGAAAAGAGGACTCTGCATGATGTGTTCCCGCTCCCCCTCAGTGCCGGATCCGCAGGCGGTCGGTACTGTCCTCGCTCGGCTGTACGACGACGATGCCCTGGCCGGAGAAGGCCATCTGATAGGCCTCTCCGCTGCCCCGCCCGATCAGCGAGGACGCCTTGAAGCTGCGCTTGCCCTTCACCTTCAGGTTCGGGGACCAGGCGACGAGCGCGTCGGGGTCGACGTACGTCTCGTCCTCGCCACGGCCGCAGTCGACGACGATGGGCGTGCCGCGAGAGGTCAGGGCCACCCATCCGGTGCCCGCGATCTCCACGTTCCACAGGCCCTGGCCGGCGAACTTGGCCAGGCCCTTGACCTTCTCGACGCCCCACTGGAGGTGCGCGTCGAAGGCGAGGACGTTGGTGCCGTTGACCGACAGGGAGTCGTTGTTGAGGTTGATGACGACCACGTCGGCGCCGTAGTCCGCGAGGTAGAGCAGGCCGTCACCGGAGCACTTCATGATGGGCGCGCCCTCGCCGGTGACCCACTGGGCCGCGATCTGGCGGACGGCGGGCGGGTTGGGCTCGTACTGGACGAAACCCTCGTAGGCGACCATCGAGCCGGTGCGCGCGTACAGGTCCTGGCCGGTGCTCATGGCGACCTTGAGCATGGTGCGGCCGTGGTTCTCCATCCGGGCGACCATGGGGGTCGGGGCGAAGCCCGCGAGTTGCTGGTTCATTGACAGGGCTCCCTCAGACCTCGTACGGCTGGACGACGATGAAGTTGCCGGGGGCGCCCCGGAACTGGAGGTTCACGGTCTCTCCGCTGTGTCCCGGGTACGCGTTGCGGCGCAGCCGGACCTGGCTGGAGAGGATGACCTGCGAGGCGGCCGACCAGGCGACGACCGCGTTGCAGTCGGCGAACGTGGTCGGCGTGACCGGCAGGACGACGGGAATGCCGTGCGTCTTGACGACGACGGTGCCCGTGCCCTGGAACATCATCGTGAACAGCGCGCCGCCGGGGATGCCGTGGCCCTCGATGCGGCGGACCTCGTGCTGAAGGGACTCGTCGAAGGCGAGGACGTTCTCGGCGGAGACGCAGATCCCGTCCCCCTGCAGCTCGATGGGGTGCAGGTGCGAGCCGTCCTCGGCGAGGAAGACCTGCCCGCGTCCGGTGCAGCGCATCAGCTGCATCTCCTGGCCGGTGGCGTTCCCGACGACCCGTCCCGCGAATCCGGCGCCCTTGTAGCTGAAGTCGACCTTGCCCTGGTACATGACCATGCTGCCCTGGCGCGCCAGTACGGGCATGCCGCCCATGGTCAGGTCGACGCGCATGAGCTGCTGGTTCTGCGGGGTCCACCGCTGGCCGGTGGCCGTCTCGCGGTACGGCTGCAGGGCCGCCTGCAGACCGGCGCCGGCCTGCGGAACACCCTGGGGTACGCCTTGGGGCATCCCGCCCTGCGGCATGCCGGGGGGCTGCTGACCGTACGGGGCGGGAGCCTGCTGGCCGTACGGCGACGGCATGCCCGGCTGAGGCATCTGCCCGGGGACCTGGCCGGGCATCTGACCCGGCATCTGCCCGGGGACCTGCCCGTACTGCGGCTGCTGCGGCGGTTGTCCGTACGGGGACGGAGCGGGCGGAGGAACGGTCCCGGCCGGCGGCGTCATCGGCGCGGCCATGGTCGGGGCGCTGTGCATCTGGGGCTGCGGTGCCGCGGGGGCCTGGCCCGCCGGCGCGCCGAAGGCCGGCGCGGGCTGCGGCGCCTGGGGAGCCTGCGGCGCGCCGAAGGCCGGAGCCGGGGCCGCCCCCTGCGCGGGCGGGGCGAACGACGGCGCGGCGCCCTGCGGTTGCTGACCGGCCTGCGGCTCCTCCTCCGCGACCTCGCCGCCGAAGTTCTTCAGCAGAGCCTCGAGACCGCCGTCGAACCCCTGGCCGACGGCGGCGAAACGCCACACGTCCTTGAGGTAGAAGTCACCCAGCATCACGGCACGCTCGGTGGTGAACTCCGAGCCGGTGAAGGCGTACCGGACGACCTCTTCGCCGCCTGCGACGATGCGGATGTACCCGGGGCCGATCTGCGACATCTGACCGGCACCGTCGATCGTGGCGGTGAAGGACAGCCTGTGGATGTTCGCCGGGATGCGGTCGAGCGTGACGCGGAACGACTCGGTGTCGCCGGACTGCGCGCCGAGCAGCTGGATGGACTCCTCGGGCGACTTCGGCTGATTGAAGAAGATGAAGTACCGGTCGTCGGAGAGCTGCTCGTTGGCATCAAGTCCGAAGCAGCTGATGTCGAAGGTCAGACCAGGAGCCGCGATCTGCACGCCTACGTACAGATCCGTTCCCGGAGTGAGATCACTGATCTTGGCCTTGTGGCCGCGTTGGAATTCCCTGGCCATGCGTTACGACCGTCCCCCATCCCGAATTGAATGCGTCGCGTCAGGCTAACCGCTGGGTGTGAGATTGAGCCAAGCCGGTACACATTCGGTACAGGAACGTCGACAGTCACTCTCCGCGCTCGGCGGGCAGGTGCGGCAGCCTGCCGGCGGCGACGACACCCTCCAGGTAGCCACGGGCCCGCTCGGTGCGGGGATAGGCCTCCAGCAGCCGCCAGAACCGGGGGCCGTGACCGGGAACGAGCAGGTGGGCCAGCTCGTGGAGGAGCACGTAGTCCACCACGTACTCCGGCATGCCCTGCAGGCGGTGGGAGAGCCGGATGCTGCCCTCGGCCGGAGTGCAGGAACCCCAGCGGGTGTTCTGGTTCGTCACCCAGCGCACGGACGCGGGCCTGGCACGCCCGTCGAAATACTGGGCGGACAACCGTTCCGCACGCTCTGTCAGTTCGACGTCACCCAGTACCCGCTTGCTCTCCTGCGCGGCCAGCTTGTCGAGCATCACGCCCACCCAGCGCCGCTCCTCCGCCTCCGACATCCTCGCGGGGATCAGGACGATGGTGCGGTCCCCCTCGCGGTAGGCGGAGACCGTCCTGCTGCGCCGGGCGCTGCGGCGGACCTCGACCGCGCTCGTCGCCGGTCCGCGGGGCGGGGGACGCTGCGCGCTGCGCTGCTGACCTCCCGCGCCGTGCGGTGAGGTCTCCCCAGCGAGGCGAGCGGGCGGGTCGACGGGCACGGCCCCGACGTTACCCGCTGTCCCTGGGAGAAGTCGTGTCCCCCGGACGCCGCACGCTTGATCCGCCCGATGGCTGCACCATTTGAACGACTAATACCCCGGACCTGTGGACAACTTTTCACACGCCTCGCCGAGGACCCGCATTCTGACAACGGCTCGGAGACGGTCCGAGGACAAAGACCGACGGGGGAAGCGGAATGCATCCGATGATGAAGCCTGCCTTGCGGCGGGCGTGGCGGGACCGCCAGTGCGTGCAGTTCGGAGTGACGCCCGCGCACGCGGTGACTCTGGGACCGGTCGACACCGCGACCGGTGCTCTGATGGAGCTGCTGGACGGGACCCGGGGCCTGCCCCTGCTGCGCGAGGAGGCGCGGGCGATGGGCCTGCCGGACGGCCGGGCGGATGCCCTGGTGCACCGGCTGACCGCGGCGGGGCTGCTCGACGACCCTACGGGCGGAGGACCCGCGGCCGCCGCGCTGCGCAAGCGGGCGGCGGCCCATGACCGGCTGCGGCCCGACATCGCCGCTTTGTCCGTGATCCATCCCGAACCGGGCGGGGCGGCAGGCCTCGTGGCGGCCAGGCGGGCGATACGGGTCCAGGTCCGCGGAGCCGGGCGGGTGGGGGCGTCGATCGCCGCCACGCTGTCGGCCGCGGGCGTGGGGAGGGTGGAGGTACTGGACGGCGGGATCACCGAGCCGGGTGACGTGGCACCGGGCGGCCTGCCCGCCGAGGCGGTCGGCCAGCGCAGGGACACCGCGGCCCGGCGGCTCGTCCGGCGGGCGGCCCCCGACCGGCCTCCGCGGTCCGCGGAGGCCCAGGACCCGGCCGGCGGGCCCGGCCTCAGCCTCGTCGTCGTGGCTCCGCGCGACGGGCTGGCGGCATACGCCCCTGCCGCGAGCGACGCGGAGGGATGGATCGCGACCGGCACTCCCCATCTCTATACGGGCGTTGTGGAGGCCACCGGCGTCGTCGGCCCCCTCGTGCTGCCGGGATGTACGGCGTGCGCGGGCTGCATGGAACGGGGCCGGGCCGAGCTCGACCCGGGAAGGGGGCGCCTGCTGGCGCAGTGGCGCTCGGGGCGGCGCCGGACCGTGCCGGCCTGCGATGTCGCCCTGGCGACGGCCGTGGCGGGGACGGCTGCGTGCCACGCGCTGTCCTTCCTCGACGGCGGGGCGCCTGTGACCACCGGGGCCAGATGGGAGGTTTCGCTGCCGCAGTTGTCCTGGCGGTCGGAACGGATCGCACCCCACCTCGACTGTGCCTGCAGTGCGGCGGGGAAAACTGAGAGGAGGCACACCTCAGCAGTAGGTCCGGCACACGACACAATGAACGGGTACACGCGGTCGGCGGAATGATGCCGTCGGCAAACGCGGCACGCTGTCTGGGATTTGGAGGGGCGCATGTCTGATCTTCCCCGGAAGGCGGTCACCCGGACCGCCAAGCTGGCAGCGCTGCCACTGGGATTCGCCGGCCGCGCCACATGGGGGCTGGGAAAACGGATCGGCGGCAAGTCCGCCGAGATCGTGGCACGGGAGCTGCAACAGCGCACGGCCGAGCAGCTGTTCAAGGTGCTGGGGGAACTCAAGGGCGGTGCGATGAAGTTCGGGCAGGCGTTGTCCGTCTTCGAATCGGCCCTGCCCGAGGAGATCGCCGGTCCCTACCGGGCCGCTCTGACCAAGCTTCAGGAAGCGGCGCCTCCGATGCCGACACGGACCGTCCACTCGGTGCTCGAGGAGCGCCTCGGGGAGGACTGGCGTGAGCTGTTCCTCAGCTTCGAGGACAAGCCGTCCGCCGCCGCGTCCATCGGGCAGGTGCACCGTGCGGTGTGGCACGACGGGCGCGAGGTCGCTGTGAAGGTGCAGTACCCGGGAGCTGGAGAAGCCCTGCTGTCCGACCTGGCCCAACTGAGCCGGTTCGCGAGGTTGTTGGGGCCGCTGATTCCGGGCATGGACATCAAGCCCCTCATCTCCGAGCTGCGTGACCGTGTCTCGGAAGAGCTCGACTACGCGCTGGAGGCCCAGGCCCAGCGGGAGCACGCCGCTGAGTTCGCGGACGATCCCGGCGTCCTGGTGCCGGGCGTGGTCCACCAGAGCGACCAGGTCCTGGTGACCGAGTGGATCGACGGGATACCGCTGTCCGAGGTCATCTCCGGCGGCACCCCCGACGAACGGGACCGGGCGGGCCAGCTGCTGGCCCGGTTCCTCTTCTCCGGCCCGGCCCGCACGGGACTTCTCCACGCCGACCCCCATCCCGGAAACTTCCGCCTGCTTCCCGACGACGACGGCAAGGGCTGGCGTCTGGGTGTCCTCGACTTCGGCACCGTGGACCGGCTGCCGGGCGGGCTTCCGGAAACCATCGGCGCATGTCTGCGGATGACCCTCGAAGGCGAGGCGGAGGCCGTCTACGGACTGCTGTGCGAAGAGGGGTTCGTCAAGGAGTCGATCGACCTCGACCCCGAGGCGGTGCTCGACTACCTGCTGCCGATCATCGAGCCGGCCGAAGTGGAGGAATTCACCTTCACCCGCGGCTGGATGCGCACCCAGGCCGCCCGGATCGCCGACGTCCGCTCCCCCGCTCACCAGCTCGGCAAGCAGCTCAACCTGCCGCCCGCGTATCTGCTGATACACCGTGTGACGTTGAGCACGATCGGCGTGCTCTGCCAGCTGAACGCGACAGTGCGGCTCCGGGGCGAGCTCGAGGAGTGGCTGCCCGGCTTCGTCGTGGGGGACGCCGCGGAGGCGGAGGAGGAGGGCACGGACGGCGCCGCCGTACTGGAGGCGGGAGCCTGACGGCACCCGGAGCCGCTCGGCGGCCCGACAGCAGTCGGGAGACGGTCACCACCACTGCGGGTCGAGCCGGCCCTCGATCGCCCGGATGTTGTCACGGGCGCAGTCTTCGCAGAGGTAGTGGCGGACGCCGTGCTCCACGGAGCAGGTCCAGGTCACCGGCGGCCCCTCGGCGACCTTGCCGCAGCCGGCGCACACGATGCCCTCGTCCCCCGGCTGCTCGGGGTGGGGAGTCCTGTCCTGGTCCACCTCGCGACGATATCGCCGTCCGGCGGCGCGTGCGCGTCACAACGCACCGCGGGGGCCGGTCCTTGAGGACCGGCCCCCGCGTGGACGGCTTCGCCGTCAGTGCATGACGGCCATGGCCAGTGCGCGGCGCGCGCGCATCGACACGCGCTCGGCGCGGCGCTGCATGCGTCGGGCGGCGACCAGGCGCACGGCCTGGCGTTCCGCGTCGACTTCACGCAGGCGCTCGTTCATATGCGCGCGAGCCAGGGCTTCTGGGATGAGTTGCATTTCGCGGGTCCTGTTCTGACGCGAGGCGTTCGCGCCGATGGTGATGAAAGCTGGGGTGGCGGAGCCCTGGGGCTCGCTCGTGGAAGAGGTCATAGGGGCCTGCTTCTGGGGGTCGTGCGTGACGGGTCGATCGATGGTTCCGATGGCGTTCATGCCGCAACCGGGTTCTTGCGCGGGCGACCACGCGGCCGCTTGCGGGCAACGACGACACCCTGGACGAAGAGCTCTCCGCCCCAGACGCCCCACGGCTCACGCCGCTCCTTGGCGCCCGCGAGGCAGGCCTCCATCAGCGGGCAGGTGCGGCAGAGGGACTTGGCGTACTCGACGTCGGCCGGCGACTCGGCGAAGAAGACCTCCGGGTCGTAGGAACGGCACGGGACGGGCACGCCCAGGTTCTCGATGGCGTCGTCGAGCGCGGTGAGCGCAGTCAGGGGAGTCAAGGCGGAGTCCTCGGTACGGACGGGCGGGGAGGTGGTCTCGGAAGGCGGTACGGACGGGGCGTGCGCTTCGAGTTGCACGGTGTGTGATTCCTCGTCTGGTCGTTCCGGCCGGTCGGCCGGGTGGCAGTTGGTACCGGGTGCTTCTGGTCCCGAGGCCCCTTCGCACTGTTCTCCCGTTGGGGAAAACAGAAGGGCCGCGGATCCCGGGTGGGGTTCCGCGGCCCTGAAGGCGCCGGCCTGATGCCGTATCAGGCTGGATCACTCCAGGGTTCGAGCCCGCGGAAGGCCCACTTCGTGTGGTGCTGCGTCGTCTTCTGCTCGGTCTCGGCACTGGCCGCCGCAAAGGCATAGGCCTGAGCCTCTGCCGCTGCTACTCCTGCTTCCAGTGCCTTGGTCGGTCGCTCATTGCGCTCCAGGACGGGCAGGCCGCCCAGGCCGGACACGGGAAGCACGGCGGAGATGCCGGACATACCGGTGCCGAGGAACGCGGAGGAGAAGCCGAGCGAGCAGGCGGAGACGACCGAGCGATCGGTCATTTTGGCGGTGCTGATGAAGCTGGTCTTGATGCTGATCACTGGAATCGCCTCCTCTCGGCGTCTCGAGGACCGGACGGGCCGGTCACGCTATTCGGATAAGTACAGCACGAAGACAGGGCTTCAGAGAAGCCGCTGTTCTTCGTGGTTAAGAACCTATGGGTCCGGCCCGGGCGCGCGCAAACCATTTTTTCGACGAGTTTGTATCAGTCCTCCTCGTCGGCCTCGCCGGGCTCCTCACCTGCGCAGATGGCCAGGACATCGGCCCCGAACCGATCGAGCTTGCGGCCGCCGACACCGGAGATCCCGGCCAACTCCCCCTCCGTGCCCGGCACGGCCTCCGCGATCGCCATCAGCGTCTTGTCCGTGAAGACGCAGTACGCGGGCTGGCCCAGCTCCTTGGCCTGCTCGGAGCGCCACTCGCGCAGTCGCTCGTACAGCGCCTCGTCCATGTCCGAGGGGCAGTCCTCGCAGCGCATCAGCTTCATCTCGCCCGCGTCGGTCAGCGTCTTGCCGCAGACCCGGCACAGCACCGGGCCGCGCCGCTTGCGACGTCCGCCGCCACGCTCGACACCGCCCGCGCCGCCCGCGGTCCGCGGTCCGGCCGCGGCGGAGCCCGGGCGGATGCCGTTCAGGAAGCGGGTCGGCCGGCGGGAGGCACGGCCGCCCGGCGCACGCGACAGGGCCCACGACAGCGACAGATGCAGCCGCGCACGGGTCACGCCCACGTAGAGCAGCCGGCGCTCCTCCTCCACCTGCTCGTCCGTCTTGGCGTAGGTGATCGGCATCATGCCCTCGGTGAGCCCGACGAGGAACACGGCGTCCCACTCCAGGCCCTTCGCCGAATGCAGGGAGGCGAGGGTGACGCCCTGGACGGTGGGCGCGTGCTGGGCGGCCGCCCGCTCGTCGAGCTCGGCCACCAGATCGGCGAGCGTCGCCTGCGGCCTGGCGCGCACGAAGTCCTCCGCGAGGCGGACCAGCGCCGCAAGCGACTCCCAGCGGTCGCGCACGGCACCGGATCCGGCGGGCGGCTCCGTGGTCCACCCCTTGGTGGACAGCACGGCCCGCACCTGGGAGGGCAGGTCCTCCACGTCGTCGAGCAGTGCGTCGTTGCCGCCGGCGCGGGCCGCGCCGCGCAGGGCGATGCCCGCCTCGCGCACCTCCTGCCGCTCGAAGAACCGCTCGGCCCCGCGCAGCTGGTAGGGGACGCCCGCGTCGGCCAGAGCCTGCTCGTAGACCTCCGACTGGGCGTTGATCCGGTACAGCACGGCGATCTCGCCGGCCGGGACGCCCGCGTCGATCAGCTCGCGGATGCGGCGGGCGGTGCCCTCCGCCTCCGCGGGCTCGTCCGCGTACTCCACGTACGAGGGCTCGGGGCCCGGTTCGCGCTGGGAGATCAGCTCGAGGCGGTGCTCGGCGGCGCGGCCGCGGGCCTGGCCGAGCAGGCCGTTGGCAAGGTGGACGACCTGGGGGGTGGAGCGGTAGTCGCGGACCAGCTTGACCACCGTCGCGCCCGGGTGCCGGGTGCGGAAGTTCAGCAGGTGGTCGGGGGTGGCACCGGTGAAGGAGTAGATCGTCTGGCTGGCGTCACCGACGACGCACAGGTTTTCCCGGTCACCGAGCCACAGGTCCAGCAGGCGCTGCTGGAGGGGGCTGACGTCCTGGTACTCGTCGACGACGAAGTGCTGGTACTGGCGGCGCACATGGTCGGCGATGTCGTGCCGGTCCTGGAGGATGCCGACGGTGAGCAGCAGCACATCCTCGAAGTCGATCACCGAGCGGTCGCGCTTGAGCTGCTCGTACATCGCGTAGACCTGGCTGATCTCGGCCGGGTCGCGGGGCGCGTCGCGCAGCGACTTGGCGACGGCGGCCGGGTAGTCGGCGGGCACGGTCTGGGTGACCTTGGCCCACTCGATCTCTCCCGTCACGTCCCGCAGCTCGTTGCGGTCGAGGCGGATCCGGCAGCGGGCCGCGGCCTCGGCCACGAGCTGGATCTTGCGCTCGAGCAGACGCGGCATCTCGCCGCCGACCGCCTTGGGCCAGAAGTACTGCAGCTGGCGGAGGGCGGCGGAGTGGAACGTACGCGCCTGGACGCCGCCCGCGCCGAGCTGGCGCAGCCGCCCGCGCATCTCACCGGCGGCGCGGTTGGTGAACGTGACGGCCAGCACACTGGCGGGCTGGAGTATGCCCGCCCGCACCCCGTACGCGATGCGGTGGGTGATCGCGCGGGTCTTGCCCGTGCCGGCTCCCGCCAGCACGCACACCGGACCGTGCAGGGCGGTCGCCACCTCGCGCTGCTCGGGATCGAGCCCGTCGAGCACGGCGTCCGCCGACTCGGGGACCTGCGGGAAAAGAGAGGAGTGCGTTGCTGCTGTCACCCCGCCATGCTGCCAGGTCGCCGGGGGCGGATGCTGCGGTTGTCCACAGGGCTGCCCCATCAGTCGTACGAATTGCGCGCCGACGACCGTACGGATGCGCGTCGCACCGCACGGATCCGCGTCACACCGGGCGCGGGAATCGTTACCGCGTCACGTACGTTCTAGCCCGAGGTGATGACACCCCCCGGCCCCGAGACCTAGGAGCAAGAGACGATGCAGGGCACTGTGACGATGTACAGCACCACGTGGTGCGGATACTGCCGTCGGCTGAAGAGCCAGATGGACCGTGAGGGCATCGCGTACACCGAGATCAACATCGAGCAGGACCCCGAGTCGGCGGCCTTCGTCGAGAAGGCCAACGGGGGCAACCAGACGGTGCCCACCGTGCTCTTCGCCGACGGTTCGACGCTGACGAACCCGTCTCTCGCCCAGGTCAAGCAGAAGGTGGGCGTCTAACCCCCGAGGCCGGACCAAGCGTCGGCCCCGGCGGTCCGGTTCGACCGAGCGACAGCCCCGGTCGGCCGGACCGGCCGGGGCTGTCGTGCGTCCGGCCGGGGCCGCGCGGCCGTGACACGCCTGGAGCACGTCCCGGAGCTCGGAGCACGTTCGGGCCGTGGAGCGTGTCCCGGCCTCAGACCACGTCCCCGGGCTTCGGCAGCGGCTTGCCGTACCAGAGCTCGATCAGTCGGGCCGCGATCGAGATCCCGTAGGGAGGCAGCACCTCCCCGGACTCGAACGCGGCCCGCAGGTCTTCCCGCGAGAACCAGCGCGCCTCGTGGATCTCCTCGCCGTCGACCTGGATCTCCGAGGTCGTGGCGCGGGCCATGAACCCCAGCATCAGGCTCGAGGGGAAGGGCCACGGCTGGCTGGCGACGTACTCCACCTCGCCCACGCCGACGCCGACCTCTTCGCGGACCTCGCGGCGCACCGACTCCTCGATGGACTCCCCCGGCTCGACGAAGCCCGCGAGTGTCGAGAAGCGGCCCTCCGGCCAGTGCACCTGCCGGCCGAGCAGCGCGCGGTCCTGGTCGTCGGTGACGAGCATGATCACGGCGGGGTCCGTGCGGGGATAGTGCTCGGCGCCACAGGCCTGGCAGCGGCGGATGTGTCCGGCGGCGGCGATGACGGTGCGCTCACCGCAGCGGGAGCAGAAGCGGTGCAGGCGCTGCCAGTTCTCCAGGGCGACCGCGTGCACCAGAAGCCCGGCGTCGCGCGGCGACAGCAGCAGCCCCGCCTCGCGCAGCCCGGCCGGCCTGGCCGACTGGTCGATGCGGCCCGGCAGGGCGTCCTTCTGGAGGGCGAAGTAGCGCACGCCGTCCTCGTCGGTGCCGAGGAAGTAGCGGTGGGTCTCGGTGACCGGGGCCTCGAAGGCCGGGGTCATGACCAGTTCTGTGCGGCCGTCGGGGGTGTCGTCGATCAGTGCCTGGCCACCGGAGACGACGAACACACGGGTTGTGGGATGGCTCCAGGCGGCCGCCAGCCATGCCTCGTCGAGACGGTTGTGCGCCTCGCGGTCGATGCCGCTGGGCGCGGTGAGACCGATGGGACGGCCTGCGGCATCGGCGTAGCTCTGGGTGCTCACGGTTCTTCCAACTCCCCCGGGGCGGATCGGGACATCGGTTCAGCGAAGGGTGCGGGCCATGTCGTCCCACAGATGGGCGGTCGTCTCCACTCCCTTGAGGAGCAGTTCCAGCTCGACCTTCTCGTTCGGTGCGTGCCAGCCGTCGGACGGTACGGAGATGCCCAGGAACAGCACGGGCGCCGCGAGGACGTCCTGGAGGTCGGCCGCCGGTCCCGAGCCGCCCTCACGGGTGAAGCGGATCTTGTGACCGTCGAAGGCACGGCCCATGGCGCGTACGACCGACCGAAGGGCCGGGTGGTCGAGCGGCGTCAGGCAGGGCCGGGTGGCGGCCCCGAAGACGATCTCGTGCCGGATGCCGGCCGGGATCCGGGAGTCGACCCAGTCCGTGACGGCGCGTTCGATCTTGTCGGGTTCCTGACCGGCGACCAGCCGGAAGGACAGTTTCAGCTGCGCGGACGACGGGATGATCGTCTTGCCGCCGGGGCCCTGGTAGCCGCCCCCGATGCCGTTCAGCTCGGCCGTCGGGCGGGCCCAGACGCGCTCGAGCGTGGAGTAGCCGGCTTCGCCGAGCGTCCCGTGGGACTTGGCGGTGCGCAGCCAGGTCTCCTCGTCGAACGGGAGCTCGGCGAACAGTTCGCGCTCCTCGTCGGTGAGCGGTGCGACGCCTTCGTAGAAGCCCGGGATCGTGACCTGCTCGTTCTCGTCGTGCAGCGCGGCGACCAGGCGGGCGGCGACGGTCGCGGGGTTGGGGACGGCACCGCCGAACGAGCCGGAGTGGATGTCCTGGTCGGGGCCGTGCAGCGTGATCTCGCAGTCGGCGAGGCCGCGCATGCCGGTGCAGACGGTCGGGGTGGTCTCCGACCACATGCCCGTGTCGGAGACGATCACGGCGTCGGCGGCGAGGCGCTGCGCCCGCTGTTCCACGAGTGCGCGGAAGTGCGGGGAGCCGGACTCCTCCTCACCCTCGATCAGCAGCTTCAGGTTGACCGCGGGCGCGGTGCGGCCGGTGGCCGCGAGGTGGGCGCGCACACCGAGTGTGTGGAAGAACACCTGCCCCTTGTCGTCGGCGGCGCCGCGGCCGTACATCCGGCCGTCGGCGACCAGCGGCTCGAACGGGTCGGTGTGCCAGCCGTCCTCGCGGGCGGCGGGCTGCACGTCGTGGTGGCCGTAGACCAGCACGGTGGGCGCGTCCGGGTCGCCGGAGGGCCACTCGGCGTAGACCGCTGGGGCGCCGGGTGTGGGCCAGATCTCGGCGACCGGGAAACCGGTCCCGGACAGTTTGGCCGCGAGCCACTCGGCGCTGCGCCGTACGTCCCCGTCGTGCTCCGGCTGTGCCGACACGGACGGGATGCGCAGCCACTCGGCGAGGTCGTCGAGGAAGGCGGCGCGGTGCTGCTGGATGTACGTACGGACGGCGTTGTCCGGGGTCTCGCTCATGCTCTTGAGCCTAACGGGCGACGGCACCGGACTCGTCGGCCGTCCCGCCCAGCAGGATGCGTTCCAGGCCCGCGCGGTCGGGGAGGCCGTCGGGACGCACGATCTCGCCGGTGCGTACGAACACGAACGTCGCGGTCACCGCGTCGAGCGGTATGCCGTGCTGCTCGGCCCACGCGAGGCGGTAGACGGCGAGCTGGAGGGGGTCGGCGACGCCACTGCGCGCGGTCTTCCAGTCGACGATCTCGTACGTGTCCTCACCGGTCCGGTACACGGCGTCGATCCGGCCCCGCACCACGCGGCCCGCCAGCGTGAACTGGAACGGCGCCTCGACGCGGTACGGGGTGCGGCGGGCGTACGGCGTCCGCTCGAAGGCGTCCTTGAGCGCGGCGAGGTCCTGCTCGTCCGCGATCTCGTGCTCGTCGGCGCCGCCCGGCAGCTCGTCGGGCCCGAGCATGGGCAGGGCGAGTTCCTCGAAGCGTGACTCCACCCACGCGTGGAACCGGGTGCCTCTGCGGGCCGCGGGCTGCGGCGGACGGGGCATGGGGCGGGCGAGCTCCTTGGCGAAGCCGTCCGGGTCGGCGGCGAGGCGCAGCAGCTGGGAGGCGGAGAGGGAGGCGGGCACAAGGACCTCACGAACGGTCGCGCGGGTACGGCGCAGTTCGCCGGTGAGCGCGTCGAGGTCGCGGTCCCAGGACGCGATGGCACGCGCCTCCTCGGGAGTGAGTGCCTCCCCCCTCTCGTTCCTTCCCGATGTCCGCTGCGGGTTTCCGGCACCCCGGGGAGCAGAGGGGTACGCGGCTGCTTCGGCCTCTACGGGGGCGGCGACGGCGACACGCTCGGAGTGCGGGGACGGCTGATGCGGGACGGTCGGCGCCGGAGGCGGGGGCGCGAACGGGTCGTCCTCCGGGGGCTCGGTCGGCCAGTCCCATTCCTCCGGGTCCGCCGAGGGAACCGCCACGGAACCGGGGCCGGCGGACGGCACCGTCACGGCCGCGGGCCCGAATTCGGACGCGTGCCCGGACCCGGCCGCGGGCCCGAATTCGGCGTCGGCCTCGAACTCGGACGCAGAGCCGAAATCCGTCCCGGGCCCGGACCCGGACGCAGAGCCGAGGTCGACCTCCGACCCGGCCTCGGGCCCGAAGCCGAACTCGGAGTCGAACTCGGAGTCGAACTCTGAGTCGAACTCCGGCTCCGGTTCGGGCTCCGGTCCCAGCTCGGACCCCGACCCACGTACGTCGGCTTCCGCTCCGGCCGGCGCACCCGCCGCGGAGCCGGCCCCGCTCGGCACCGCGGCCAGCGCCTCGAGGTGCGCCATGACCGTGTCCGCCGCTGCCCGGCGGCGGGACAGGGAGACGGGATCCAGAGGCAGCGGCCAGGCGTGGTCCGCGCCGGCCGTGCCGAGCGCCGGGTTCTCCGCGTCCTCCTCGGGCTCGTCCGCCCAGACCTCGATCTCGCCGTGGCCCTGCTCGCAGTGGTCGTACAGGGCCTTGAGGAACTCCGACGGGCCGCGCCGCCGCTTCTGGCTGGGGCCCCACCAGTGCCCGGAGCCGAGGAGGAGCGAGCGGGGGCGGGTGAAGGTCACGTAGCCGAGGCGCAGTTCCTCCGTGTGCTGATGGTCCTTCATCGCCTCCTTGAAGGCCTTCAGTCCCCCGGCGTCCCACGACTCGACGTCCGGCAGTGTGTCCGCGTCGCCGCGCAGGGCGTGCGGAAGGACCTTGGACTGCGACGTCCAGGCTTCCCGGGCCTGGTCGTTCGGGAAGTGCTTGGCCACGAGCCCGGGCACGGCGACGACGTCCCACTCGAGGCCCTTGGACTTGTGCGCGGTGAGGACCTTGACCGTGTTCTCACCGCCCGGAAGGGCGTTGTCGAGCCCTTTCTCGTACTGCGCGGCGGTACGCAGGAAGCCGAGGAACGCCAGCAGTGTCGCCTCCCCGTCCAGTGCGGCGAAACCGGCGGCGATGTCCAGGAAGTTGGCGAGGGTCTCCCTGCGGCGGGCGGCCAGCGCGTGCGGCGAGGCGGACAGCTCGACCTCGAGGCCGGTGGTGGAGAGCACCCGGTGCAGGACGTCCATCAGCGGGTCGGCCAGCGAGCGGCGCAGGTCACGCAGTTCGGCGGCGAGGCGGGCGAAGCGGACGCGCGCCTCCGCCGAGAACGGGAGGCCGTCGTCCTCGCCCCCGGCCGACTCCAGGAACGTGTCGAGCGCGTCGGCGAGCGAGATGATCTCCGCCGGGTCGGTGCCCTCCACCGCCGCCGCGAGCCGCCGCTCCGGATCGTCGTCCGCGGAGGCGTGGTGGACGAGCAGCCGCGCGCGGCGGCCGAGCAGTGCCAGGTCACGCGGCCCGATCCGCCAACGGGGGCCGGTGAGGATACGCACGAGTGAGGCGTTGGCGCCCGGGTCCTGGAGCACCTCGCACATCGCCACCAGGTCGGCGACCTCCGGCAGGTGCAGCAGCCCGGAGAGGCCGACGACCTCGACGGGGACGTCGCGGGCGACCAGGGCGCCCTGGATCTCGGGGAAGTCGCCCGCGGTACGGCACAGGACAGCGATCTCGCCCGGTTCCTTGCCGGTGCGGACCAGGTGGGCGATGGAGTCGGCCAGCCACTCGATCTCCTCCGCGTGCGTCGGCAGCAGTGCGCAGCGCACGATGCCGTCCCGCTCCGCCCCGGGTGCGGGCCGTAGTGCCTCCACCCCCTCGTGCATGGCGCGCAGCGGCGTCGCCAGGCCGTTGGCGAGGTGCAGCAGACGCCCGCCGCTGCGGCGGTTCTCGCTGAGCGCGTAGCGGTCGGCGGGACGGCCGTCGGGGTGGGCGAAGTGGACGGGGAAGTCGTCGAGGTTGGCGACGGACGCCCCGCGCCAGCCGTAGATCGCCTGGCAGGGGTCGCCGACCGCGGTGACGGCGTGGCCGGTGCCCTGCCCGAACAGTCCGGACAGCAGCAGCCGCTGGGCGACCGACGTGTCCTGGTACTCGTCGAGCAGGACGACCCTGAACTCGTCGCGGAGGAGGGTGCCCACCTCGGGGCGGGTGAGTGCGAGCTCGGCGGAAAGGGCGATCTGGTCACCGAAGTCGAGCAGATCGCGCTGCCGCTTGGCCGCCCGGTAACGCAGGGTCAGGTCGAGCAGCTCGCGGCGCGCCTCGGCGGCCTCCGGGACCTTGCGGAGGTCCGCATTGGTCAGCCGGGCGCCTTCGAGGGTGCGGAGCAGCTCGGTGTCGTACTCCTTCAGGCGGCCGGGGGGCACCAGGTGCTCGGCGAGCTCCGCGTCGAGCGCGAGCAGATCGCTCACGAGGGAGGGGAAGGAGCGGGTGAGCGCGGGGTACGGTCCCGGGGCCTCGCGCAGCACTCGGGCGGCGAGCTGGTAGCGGGTGGCGTCGGCGAGCAGCCGGGCGGTCGGCTCGAGTCCGATGCGCAGACCGTGGTCCTTGAGGAGCTGGCCGGCGAACGCGTGGTACGTGGAGATGCGCGGCTCACCGACCGGGGTGTCCCCGCCGAAGACGGAGGAAGGGTCGCCCGGGTCGACAGCGTCAGGGTCGGTCACGCCGGCCCGGACGAGGGCGGTGCGGACGCGCTCGGCAAGCTCGCCCGCGGCCTTGTTGGTGAAGGTCAGCCCGAGGACCTGGTCGGGCGCCACCTGCCCGGTGCCGACGAGCCAGACCACCCGGGCCGCCATGACCGTCGTCTTCCCCGAACCGGCCCCGGCCACGATCACCTGCGGAGCGGGCGGCGCGGTGATGCAGGCCGTCTGCTCCGGGGTGAAGGGGATGCCGAGGAGCTCCTTGAGCTGCTCGGGATCGGTGATGCGTGCGGTCACCCCGTAGAGGCTAACGGGGACCGCTGACAGCAGCGGTCCCGGTTTGTCCGCCGGACCCGGCCCCCTCCGGCATCCGGACCCGGAGACCGGGCCCCGCTCCGGCATCCGGACCCGGACGCCGGTCGGCGCCGCCACGGCGGGGAGCCCGGTGCGTGCCGGGGCCGGCGGCCCGCAAGCCCGGAGGCCGACAGGCCGCGGCCCGTATCCGCCCCTAAGACGTGCTCTCGCCGTCCGCGGCCGTTCCCGCGCCGGAGCCGGTGTCGCCACCGGAGTCCGTACCGGTCCCCGTTCCGGCCCCTTCGTCGCTGCCGGAACCTTCGGTGTCGGACCCCGATCCTTCGCCGGTGCCGGCATCGGTGTCCTGGTCCGGACCGGAACCCTCGGCCGAGCCGGTGCCCCCGCCCGCCTCCGGGTCCTCACCGGCTTCCGTGCCGGCCCCGATGCCGAACTCCTCTCCTGTGTCCTGCTGCCCGTCCGTGCCGCTGCCGTCCCCGGACTGCGTGGCGCCCGCCTCGAAGCCGAGTCCCGCGCCCCCGGTCAGGTTGTCCAGGTCGACGACTTCCTCTGCCGGCGGCGCCTCGACCTCGACCGGCTCGTCGTAGCGGGAGAGGACGATCGTGCCGGTCTCGTCGCCACCGGCCTTCACGATCTTGAGGACATACGGTTTGCCCTCCTTCGCGACGTGGACCGTCGTCGTCCTGTCCTGCTCCTTCTTCACCAGGGTCACCGTCGGTACGCCCTCGACCTCGGAGTCCGGACCCTTGGTCATCTTCTTCCGGTCCGCCTCGTCCACGTCCATCTGCGCGAACATCGCCTTGAGGTCGCAGACGCGGTCCAGGTCCTTGACGGTCCCGGTCGGCATCTTGACCCACCGGCCCTGCATGAGCTCCACGACGGCGTCGTTGTCCGCGCCGGGGGACTCGGCGGAACGCTCGCGCAGTGAGGCGCTCCAGAACTGCTCGTCGCCCTTGAGGTACATGACCTCGGACACCTGGCGGAGCTCCGCCCTGCCTCCCTTGACGCCGAGGCGGCCGCTGCATTTGTCGCCGGAGTCGAGGGCGAGGTCGATGGAGACCGGCTCGCCGTCCTTCTCGATCCGGCCCGCCATGGCCAGGGACTTGGCGGCTCTGGTGGCTGCGACCGCCTTGTCGGCGATCTGCCCCGCGTCGAGGCCCTCCAGCGATTCGCCGTCGCCGCTGGTCACGGCCGCCGGCCCCCTTCGCTCCCCGGAGGCTCCCTTGGCCTTGATGTCACCGTCCTGGGAACAGCCCGCCAGCACGATGACGGCACTGGCGCAGACCGCCGCCGTCGCCAGGGACTTCCGCTTGGCCGTCATGTTGTCTCTCCTCGCAGATCCGGATGGGCCCGCCACGACCGGTAGCGGTGGCCGGGAACTCCATTGGATCTGCGTAAATGTGACATTGCATGACAAAACTCCGGTCATTCCACTATTTGGCGGCCCTCCGGCTGCGCGCTGCACGACGCGCGGAACGCGCAGTGGGCACAGTGCTGCCCGGTGGAAGGCGTGAAGCGCTCGTCGAGCACCCGGCCGGCCGCGGTGGCGAGCAGGTCCCCCACCCACTCGCCGGTCAGTGCCTCCTGCGCCTGGACCTTGGGCAGGGCGTCGCCGCCCTCCTTCTTGGCGGCCGGCTGCCGCAGCTGTACGAGCTCGGCGCCACCCGGCTCGGGGCGGTCCCCGCCGAACACCTCGTCGACCGCGCCCTCGCGGACGGCCAGCTGGTACACGGCGAGCTGGGGATGGCGGGCGACCTCGTCCTTCGTGGGCGTCTGCTTGCCCGTCTTGAAGTCCACGACATAGGCACGGCCCTGCTCGTCCTGCTCGACGCGGTCCATGGAGCCCCGGATGCGCACCTCGAACCCGCCCGCCTCCAGCGTGACGTCGAAGTCGTGCTCGGTGGCGGCGGGGCGGCGTCCACCGCGGTCCATGACGTGCCAGCGCAGGAAACGCTCGAGCGCGGCGCGCGCGTGCCCCTTCTCCTGCTGCGACTTCCACGGGGCGTCGAACACGAGCGCGTCCCACACCGAGTCGAGGCGCTCCATGAGGACGGCGAGGTCGGCGGGGGTACGGCCGGAGGCGACCTCGTCGGCCAGCACGTGCATGACGTTGCCGAAGCCCTGGGCGGCGGTCGCGGGCGCGTCGGCCTTCACCTCCCGGCCGAGGAACCACTGGAGCGCGCAACTGTTGGCCAGCTGGTCGAGTGCGCTGCCGGAGAGGGTGACGGGCTGGTCCCGGTCACGCAGCGGCTTCGCGCTGTGGGTGGCGTCGTACAGACCCCACCAGCGGTACGGGTGCGCGGAAGGCACCAGCGGCTGGCCCTCGTCGTCGGTCAGCGCCGCGAGACGGGCCAGTCGGCGGGCGGCGGCCTCCCTCAGCCGTGGGGAGGCGTCCGGATCGACGGTGGTGGCGCGCAGTTCGGCGACGAGCGGGGCGACGGCCAGCGGACGGCGCGGACGGCCGGTCACGTCGCGCGGTTCCACGCCCAGTTCGGCCAGGAAGCGGGAGGGCTGGTCGCCGTCGTCGGCCGGAGCCTTGACCGCCGTGACGACAAGACGGTCGCGGGCGCGGGTGGCCGCCACGTAGAACAGCCTGCGCTCCTCCGCCAGCAGAGCGCCGGGGGTGAGCGGCTCGGCGAGGCCGTCCCGCCCGATGCGGTCGGCCTCCAGGAGGGAGCCCCGCCGCCGGAGATCGGGCCACAGCCCCTCCTGCACACCGGCGACCACGACGAGGCTCCACTCCAGGCCCTTGGAGCGGTGCGCCGTCATCAGCCGTACCGCCTCCGGGCGTACCTCCCGCCTGGAGAGGGTGTCGGCGGCGATGTCCTGCGCTTCGAGCTCCTCGATGAAGTTGAGCGCGCCCCGGCCGCCGGTTCGCTCCTCCGCGCGCTCCGCCGTCTCGAAGAGCGCGCAGACGGCGTCCAGATCACGGTCGGCGTTGCGGCCGGCCGCGCCGCCGCGGAACGCCGCACGCTCCAGGCGCTGCGGCCACGGCGTGCCGTCCCACAGCAGCCACAGGGCCTCTTCCGCGGTGCCTCCGCCCTCCAGGAGTTCGCGCGCCTTGCGCAGCAGAGCGCCCAGCCGCTGGGCGCCGCGGGCGTACGCCGGATCGTGCGCGACAAGGCGTTCCGGCTCGGCGAGCGCGCGTGCGAGAAGCTGGTCGGACGGCGGCGGCAGGGCGTTGCCGCCGGCCCGCTCCTCGTCCCGCAGCGCCCGGCCGAGACGGCGCAGGTCCGCGGTGTCCATGCCGCCGAGCGGCGAGGTCAGGAGGGTGAGCGCGGTCTCGGTGTCGATCCAGACGGCGGGCTCCGGACCGGTCCCCCGCTCCTCACCCGCCTCCTCCGGAATCCCGGTGGCGGCCGCCCCCTCACCGGCATCGGCTCCCGCGCCCGCCTCCGGAACCCCTGCGCCCGCGGCCGGCCCTCCACCGCTGCCGGGCTCCGCGTCCGCCTCCTCCGGACCCCCTGCGCCCGCGGCCGCCCCTCCACCGCTGCCGGGCTCCTCGTCCGCTCCCCCGGGAACAGGCACGTGCGGCGCGGGCGCCGGGCGGCCGGCGGCCGCCGTGGCGACCGTGCGCAGGGCGGTCAGGAGCGGCGCCACCGCCGGTTCGTGGCGCAGGGCCACGTCGTCGCCGTCGATCTCGAGGGGTACGCCCGCCGACGTCAGAGCGCGCCGCATGGAGGGGATGGTGCGGCCGCCCGCCCGGACCAGGACCGCCATCTCGTGCCAGGGGACGCCGTCCTCGAGATGCGCGCGGCGCAGGATGTCCGCGATGTTGTCCAGCTCCGTGGAGGCCGTCGGATAGGTGTACGCCTCGACACGGCCGCCCTCGCGGACCGCCGCCAGTTCGCGGTGGGCGCGGACCTTGTCGGCCGGCAGCCGGGTCAGCGGCATCCGGCGGGTCAGCAGCCTGGTGGCCGCCAGCAGGGCGGCTCCGCTGCGCCGGGACGTGGTCAGCACGGCGACGCCGGCGGGGCTGCCGTCGGCGCGGGGGAAGGCGTCGGGGAAGTCGAGGATGCCGTTCACGTCCGCGCCGCGGAACGCGTAGATCGACTGGTCGGGATCGCCGAAGGCGACGAGTGTCCGGCCGCCGCCCGCCAGCGCGCGCAGCAGCCGCACCTGGGCCGGGTCGGTGTCCTGGTACTCGTCCACGAACACCGCGTCGTAGGCGGGCAGCGCCGTGTCCTCGGCCAGCAGGACGGCCCGGTGCACCAGTTCCGCGTAGTCGAGCACGCCCTGGAGGTCGAGGACGTCCAGGTATTCGGCGAGGAACGAGGCGGCGGCCCCCCAGTCGGGCCGGCCGATGCGGGCGGCGAAGCGGGCGAGGGAGTCCGGGCCGAGGCCCAGCTCACGGCTCCGGGCCAGCACGGCGCGGACCTCGTCGGCGAAGCCGCGGGTGGTCAGGCACGCCCGAAGTTCGTCGGGCCAGCGGACGCCGGGCAGGCCGGTCTGGCCGGCGAGGAGTTCCCGCACGGCGACGTCCTGCTCGGGACCCGACAGCAGGCGCAGCGGTTCGGCGAACAGGTCGGCGTCCTGATGCGCGCGGACGAGCGCGTAGCAGTAGGAGTGGAACGTCGTGGCCTGCGGTCCCCGCGCGCCGCCGAGCCGCAGCGCCATCCGGTCGCGCAATTCGACCGCCGCCTTGCGGCTGAAGGTGAGGACAAGGATGCGAGAAGGGTCCGTGCCCGCCGCGATACGAGCCGCGACGGCCTCGACGAGCGTGGTCGTCTTGCCGGTGCCGGGCCCGGCGAGCACCAGAAGCGGCCCGTCTCCATGGTCAACCACCGCGCGCTGGGCTGCGTCAAGGAGAGGGGGATTCACGGGGCCCGGCGGGGTTCGCACCAGCCGGTACGCGCCCGGGGACCTTCCGCCCCGCCCGTGCGGGCGCGGGAGAACCCCCTGCCGTACCTGCTGCGGGTACGGCACATGCCCGGTGGTGGAGGAGGAGCTCACGTGGATCGCCGGTCCTGGTGGGTGTGCTGGTGGTGAGAGTGCGGTTCGTGCCGCGCGCTGAAGACGCTACGCCAGGTGCCCGGGTACGGACGGCGGAGCCGTCCCTTACCCCGTACGGTCCCCGGGGTCCCCGCCCGGTCGCCGCTTGGCGGAAGCTGTCATATGTGAGCTTCGTCGCTTCGCGCCCCGGCGCCGTCCCACCGCGCGCGCTTCATGTCGAGGCGCGGCAGATGCCCCTGTGCGGCGCGGGACGCCTCGCGCAGCGGGGTCCCTTCCTCGCGGTACCGGTCAAGGGCGCGCAGTTCCTGGCCCGGGAGCAGGACGCCGTCGGAGCGCACCACCCGCCACCACGGCACGGCGCCGCCGTACAGCGCCATGACGCGGCCGACCTGGCGGGGTCCGCCCTCGCCGAGCCACTCCGCGACGTCCCCGTAGGTCATGACCCGGCCCGGCGGGATCCGCTCGGCGACCTCCAGAACCCGCTCGGCGTACTCAGGCAACTCGTCCATTCGACCCATCCTGCCGCACGGCACCGACAACGCCGTGGCCGTGACGACCACGACGTGGACCGCTCCGGCCGGGGACGGCGTCAGGGGAAGAGACGCGGCCCGAAGACGCACGGCCGGGCCGGCCCTGGGCGAGAAAGCCGCGATACGGAGAGGGAGAATCGGCACATGGGAGGCAAAGAGGGGTACCGTTCGCGCCTCGCGACCCCGCATTGCACCCTGATGCCCCCCTCTGTCGTCCGGTCGTGCCACCATCATGCGGGCGGTGACTGGTGATACGAGATCAAGAAGAGACCGAGACGGCGAAGGAGCAGGGCGTGCAGCCGAAGGCAGCAGGCACCCCTGATTCCGAGCCGCACCCGGAGAAGGCGGTTCCCGGCAAGGAGACACCCGCGGCCGGGCCACCGGAGACCGAAGTGGCCCACGCGGACCAGGTCTCCGGGGACGAGCCGCTGCTCGCCGCACGCGTGCACCGCCCGTCGGACCTGATGCGGCTGCTGATCGGCATTCTGGTCATCGCGGTCGTGCTGGGCGTCGCCGCCTTCGCGCAGGGCACCACGAGCGGCCTCGAACAGGACATCAACAAGGGCACCGGGCAGGCCCCCGACCTGCTGGTCAAGATCGCCGGCCTGGCGTCCAGCATCGCCGTGCTGCTCGTGCCGGTCGCGTTCGCCATCGAGCGGCTGATCAAGCGGGACGGTCTGCGGATCGCGGACGGCGTGCTCGCCGCGGTCCTCGCCCACGGAGTCACCCTCGCCACCGACCTCTGGGTCGCCAAGGCCGCCCCCGGCTCGCTCCAGGACGCGCTGACCCAGCAGCAGACCGGCGGCGAGCTGACCGATCCGGTGCACGGATACCTGGCGCCGGTCATCGCCTACATGACGGCGGTGGGCATGGCCCGCAGACCCCGCTGGCGCGTGGTCCTGTGGATGGTGCTGATGCTCGACGCCTTCGCGATGCTCGTCGCCGGCTACACCACACCGTTCTCGGTGCTGCTGACCGTGCTGCTGGGCTGGACCGTCGCGTACGGCACCCTCTACGCCGTCGGCTCACCGAACGTCCGCCCCACCGGCCAGAACCTGCTGGCCGGCCTGCGTCATGTCGGGTTCCGCCCGGTGACCGCCATGCGTGCGGAGGACGACGCTCCGGAGAGTGCGGACCAGGACCGCGGCCGCCGCTATCTGGTGTCGCTGGAGGACGGCCCGCCGCTGGACGTCACCGTCGTCGACCGCGAACAGCAGGCGCAGGGCTTCTTCTACCGCGTGTGGCGCCGGCTGACACTGCGCTCGATCACGACCCGCCGTTCCATCCAGTCGCTGCGTCAGGCGCTGGAGCAGGAGGCTCTGCTCGCGTACGCGGCGATCGCCGCCGGTGCCAACGCCCCCAAGCTGATCGCCACGTCGGAGCTCGGCCCCGACGCCGTGATGCTCGTGTACGAGCACTCCGGCGGCCGTTCCCTGGACTCCCTGGCGGACCACGAGATCACGGACGACGTGGTGCGCGGCGCCTGGCGTCAGGTGAAGGCGCTCCAGTCGCGTCGCATCGCGCACCGCCGGCTCGCCGGCGACGCCATCCTGGTCGACCCGGACGGCCGGGCGATCATCACGGATCTGCGCGGCGGCGAGATCGCTGCGGGCGACATGGTGCTCCGGATGGACATCGCCCAACTGCTGACGACCCTGGGCCTGCGGGTGGGCGCCGAACGGGCCGTGGCCGCGGCGGTCGAGGTGCTCGGCCCCGACAAGGTCGCCGACTGCCTGCCGCTCCTCCAGCCGATCGCCCTCAGCCGCTCGACCAGGGCCACCCTGCGCCATCAGGCACGCGAGCGTGCCCAGCGCGAGCGGGAGGCGGTGCTGGAGGCCTCGGAGGCGGCGAAACGGTCCCGTACCGAGCAGCCCTCCGCCGAGGATCGCAAAGCGGCCCGCAAGGTGGAGCGCGCGGAGAAGCAGGCGGACAAGCGCGCCATGGACGAGGCCATGGACGAGGCGCGCGAGGAGGACCTGCTCTCCCAGATCCGCCGGCAGGTGCTGCTGATCAGGCCGCAGGCTCCCGTGGAACCCGTCCGTCTGGAGCGGATCAGGCCCCGCACGCTCGTCAGTTTCATCGCCGGAGCGGTCGCCGCGTACTTCCTGCTGTCGCAGATCGCCGGCATCGACTTCGGCACCGTCTTCGCGAACGCCCACTGGGGCTGGGTGGCGGCGGCACTGCTGTTCTCCGCGCTCAGCTACTTCGCGGCGGCGATGAGCCTGCTCGGGTTCGTCCCCGAGCGGGTCGGCGTCCTGCGGACGGTGCTGGCGCAGGTCGCCGGGTCGTTCGTCAAGATCGTCGCTCCTGCGGCGGTCGGCGGCGTGGCCCTGAACACCCGGTTCCTCCAGCGCTCCGGTGTCCGGCCGGGTCTCGCCGTGGCCAGTGTCGGCGCCTCGCAGCTCTTCGGGCTCGGCGCGCACATCCTGCTGCTGCTGTCCTTCGGCTACCTGACCGGTACGGAGAAGACGGCGTCGCTCACCCCGTCCAGGACGGTGATCGCCGGACTGCTGACGGTCGCCGTCCTGGTTCTGGTGGTGACGGCGATCCCGTTCCTGCGGAAGTTCGTCGTGACCCGGCTGCGGTCGCTGTTCGCCGGCGTGGTGCCGCGCATGCTGGACGTGCTCCAGCGGCCGGTGAAGCTGATCACCGGCATCGGCGGGATGCTGCTGTTGACGGGTTTGTTCGTGCTCTGTCTGGACGCGTCGGTCCGGGCGTTCGACGGCGGGCACCAGCCGGTGAGCTACGCGAGCATCGCCGTGGTGTTCCTCGCCGGCAACGCACTGGGCTCGGCGGCGCCGACGCCCGGTGGTGTGGGTGCCGTCGAGGGTGCGCTGCTGGGTGGTCTGGTGCTGGTGGGCGTACCGGGGGACGTCGCCGCACCCGCGGTGCTGCTCTACCGGACGATGACGCTGTGGCTGCCGGTCCTGCCGGGCTGGTTCGCCTTCACGCACCTCACCCGCCAGGGCTCCCTCTGACGGGCCGCCGGGCGGCCTGAGGGCCCGCTCCCGGCCCGCCGGAAAGTCACCCGTACGGCGCAGCGCCACAGCCTCCACCCGCATGGACCGTCGCCCGTGCGGGGTACGCGGTGGCGGCGCACGATGGCGGCATGCCGATAACTTCCTCCGCCGCGCGCACCGCGGCCGCCGCCACCGTGACAGCCGCACTGCTGGCCGCCGTCGGGTGTTCCGACGAGGGGAACGGCGGCGAGGACCGGCCGAAGGACCTCGCCTCCCAGCAGCTGGAATGGCGGCCGTGCCCCGCCCCCTCGGAGGCGGAGGGCGGCGGTCCGGCGCCGTCGCCGCTGCCCGGCGGGACGAAGTGGGAGTGCTCCTTCATGGACGTCCCGCTGGACTACGCGAAGCCGGACGGCGAGACCATCGAGCTGGCCCTGATCCGGGCCCGGGCGCGTGACACCGCGAACCGCGTCGGCTCCCTCGTCTTCAACTTCGGCGGGCCGGGCGCCTCCGGGGTGCACACCCTGCCGTCCCTCGCCTCCGACTACGAGGACCTCCGGGCCCGCTACGACCTGGTGAGCTTCGATCCGCGCGGAGTCGGCCGCAGCGTTCCCGTGGAGTGCCTCGACGACAGGGAGATGGACGAGTACGTGGCCGAAGACCCGACGCCCGACGACGCAGCCGAGGAGAAGACCTTCCTGGAAGGCATCGAGGACTTCTCCGACGCCTGTGAGGAGAACTCCGGTGACGAGCTCCCGTACGTCGGCACCGTCAATGCCGCACGGGACCTGGACCTGATGCGCCAGGTCCTCGGTGACGACAAGCTCCACTACTTCGGCATCTCGTACGGCACCGAGCTGGGCGGCGTCTACGCCCACCTGTACCCGAAGAACATCGGCCGGGCCGTCTTCGACGCCGTCGTCGACCCGACGCAGGACTCCGTCCAGAGCGCGCTCGGCCAGGTCAGAGGCTTCCAGCTGGCCCTCACCAACTTCGCGGAGGACTGCCTGGAGCGCGGCGACGCGTGCCGGCTCCCCGGCTCGTCCGTGCAGGAGATCCAGAACTGGATCATCGGTTTCCTGGACCGGCTCGACAAGAAGCCCATCCCGGGGATCGGAGAGCGGATGCTCACCGAGGGGCAGGCCGCGAACGGCATCATCCAGACGCTCTACTCCAAGGAGTACTGGAAGCTGCTGGAGCAGGGCCTCGACGAGGCGGACGGCGGCAACGGAGCTCTGCTGATGGCCTTCTCCGACGCGCTGAACGGGCGCTCCGAGAACGGCACCTACAGCAACATCCAGGCGGCGGGCACGGCCATCGGCTGTGTCGACACCAAGGCCAGATACACCGTCGACCAGGCCAAGGGCATGGTGCCCGAGTTCCGCAAGGCGTCCCCGGTCTTCGGCGAGTACCTCGCCTGGGGGCAGGCGAGCTGCAGCAAGTGGCCGGTGCCGGGCACGTGGGACCACCCGGACGTCTCGGCGCCCGGCGCGCCCCCCATCGTGGTGGTCGGCAACACCGGCGACCCGGCGACGCCCTACAAGGGCACGAAGGCGATGGCCCAGGCGCTGGGCAAGGGCGTCGCGGTCCAGGTCACGTACGAGGGCGAGGGGCACGGTTCGTACGGCAACAGCCCCTGCGTCCAGAAGGCCGTGGACGGCTACCTGCTGAACGGCCGGGTCCCCTCCGACGGCACGGTGTGCACGTAGTCCCGGCACATGGCCTGCCTAGGATGTCGAAACTGTCTTCGACGACCGTTGGGATGTGTGGGATGAGACATCGGGTGCGAGCGGTGGCCCTGGTGACGGCGTCGCTCCTCGTGACGGCCGGCGCCGCCGGATGCAGCGGCGACGGAGGCGACGGGGCCGTCGACGGCCGCAACAGCGACTCCCCGGCCACCGCCGGCTCCTCCCCCGCGGTGAGCCCTCCCGGTGATCCCGCCCTGCCGGCCGTGCTGACCGGCCAGAAGCCCGACTGGAAGCGCTGCGAGGCCCCGGTCAAGGCGTACGGCAGCTCCGCGCAGGCGCCCGGCGGCCAGTGGCAGTGCGCCACGGTCGAGGTCCCGCTGGACTACGGCGACCCGGCCGGGGAGACCATCGGAATCGCGCTGATCCGGTCCGAGGCCGAGGAACCCGGCAAGCGCATCGGCTCGCTGCTCTTCAACTTCGGCGGACCCGGCGGCTCCGGCGTGGCGGCGCTGCCCGGGGCGGCCGAGGGCTACGACAGCCTGCACAGCCGCTACGACCTGGTCGGCTTCGACCCGCGCGGTGTGGCGGAGAGCTCCGCGGTGGTGTGCCGTGGCGACCAGGAGACGGCGAGGTCGCTGGGCCTGGACGCCACTCCGGACACCGCGGCCGAGGAGAAGACCTACATGGCCGACGCGGCGTCCTTCGGCAAGGGCTGCGCCGAGCGCTCCGGCCGGGTCGTCCCGCACGTCGGCACGGCGAACGCCGCACGCGACATGGACCTGATACGCCACGTCCTCGGCGACGACAAGCTCCACTACCTGGGCTTCTCCTACGGCACCGAGCTGGGCGGCGTCTACGCCCACCTGTTCCCGAAGAACGTCGGACGGCTGGTCCTCGACGCCGTGGTCGACCCGTCCGCCGACTACGCCGGGCACTCGCGCAACCAGGCACGCGGATTCCAGCGCGCGCTGGAGAACTACTTCAAGAGCCGGGGCGTCAGCGCGGAAGAAGGCACCGGACGCGTCGTGGAACTGCTGCGGCAGCTCGACCGGAAGCCGCTGCCCACGGCCGACGGCCGACGGCTCACCGAGAGCCTCGCGCTGACCGGGATCATCCAGCCGCTGTACTCGCAGAGCAGCTGGAAGTACCTGACCCAGGCGCTGGACGCCGCGGAACAGGGCGACGGCACGGGGCTGCTGCTGATGGCCGACTCGTACAACGACCGTGACGTGAGCGGCCGTTACGGCACCCAGAGCCATGCGCAGCGCGCCATTTCGTGCGCCGACGCCAAGGGCCGGGTGCTGCCCGCCGAGGTGCGTTCCCGCCATCTCGCCGAATTCACCGACGTGTCCCCGGTCTTCGGCCCGTATCTGGCGTGGGACCTGGCCGGCTGGTGCGCCGAGTGGCCGGTGCCCGGCGAGTGGGAGACGCCTGAGGTCTCCGCGGAGGGCGCGGCGCCGATCCTGGTGATCGGTACGACGGGCGACCCGGCGACCCCGTACGAGGGTGCGAAGAAGATGGCCGACGAGCTCGGCAAGGGCGTCGGCGTGCTGATCACCAACAAGGGCGAGGGCCACGGCGCGTACGGCAGCGGGACATGCGTGACGGAGACCGTGGACGCCTATCTGCTCGAGGGCGAGGTCCCGCGGAACGGCAGGACGTGCACCTCCTGAGGTGCCCGCCGGCACGACGAAGGCCCCGGACCGCTCGGCGCGGTCCGGGGCCTTTCCGCCGCCCGGGCGATCAGTAGACCGGCTTCTCCGGCTCGATCTGGTTGACCCAGCCGATGACGCCGCCGCCGACGTGCACCGCGTCGGCGAAGCCCGCCGACTTCAGCACGGCGAGGACTTCCGCACTGCGGACACCCGTCTTGCAATGCAGGACGATCTTCTTGTCCTGGGGCAGGTCCTGGAGGGCGGTGCCCATCAGGAACTCGTTCTTCGGGACCAGCCGGGCACCCGGGATCGAGACGATCTCGTACTCGTTGACCTCGCGGACATCGATGATGTCGATGTTCTCGCCGTCGTCGATCCACTCCTTGAGCTGCTTGGGAGTGATCGTCGCGCCGGCCGCCGCCTCCTGGGCCTCCTCGGACACGACGCCGCAGAAGGCCTCGTAGTCGATGAGCTCGGTGACGGTGGGGTTCTCGCCGCAGACCGCGCAGTTCGGGTCCTTGCGGACCTTCACCTGGCGGTACTGCATCTCGAGGGCGTCATAGATCATGAGCCGGCCGACCAGCGGCTCACCGATGCCGGCGAGCAGCTTGATGGCCTCGTTGACCTGGATCGAGCCGATGGACGCGCAGAGCACGCCCAGCACGCCGCCCTCGGCGCAGCTCGGGACCATGCCCGGCGGCGGGGGCTCGGGGTAGAGGCAGCGGTAGCACGGCCCGTGCTCGGACCAGAAGACGGAGGCCTGACCGTCGAAGCGGTAGATCGAACCCCACACGTACGGCTTGTTCAGCAGCACACACGCGTCGTTGACCAGGTAGCGCGTGGCGAAGTTGTCGGTGCCGTCGACGATCAGGTCGTACTGGCTGAAGATCTCCATCACGTTGTCGGCCTCGAGCCGCTCTTCGTGGAGGACGACGTTCACGTACGGGTTGATGCCCTTGACGCTGTCACGGGCGGATTCGGCCTTGGAACGGCCGATGTCGGCCTGGCTGTGGATGATCTGGCGCTGCAGGTTCGACTCGTCGACCTCGTCGAACTCCACGATGCCGAGCGTGCCGACACCGGCGGCCGCCAGGTACATCAGGGCCGGCGAGCCGAGTCCGCCCGCACCCACGGCGAGCACCTTGGCGTTCTTCAGCCGCTTCTGCCCGTCCATCCCGACATCCGGGATGATCAGGTGGCGGGAGTACCTGCGGACCTCGTCTACGGTGAGCTCGGCTGCGGGCTCGACCAGGGGTGGCAGCGACACGGGGGCTCCGTCGGTCGGTATGTCAGTACGGTTGTTCTCGTCGTAACACTGCCACGGCCCTTCTCATTCCGAGACACCACGTCCGATCTGCGAGACGATTTCGTCCCAGTAACCGGGCAGTGTCTCGAACGGCCCGATATGCCCCCTTCCCTCCCACCGGCCGCCCCGGTCGGTGAAGAAGATCGTGCCCGCGCCCTGCCAGCGGGCGATGCGGGTGGCCTCCTCCAGGTGTGTGCGGGGCACGCCGTGGACGAAGTGGACGAACCGTTCCGGCGGATATTCGGCCGTCCACTCCGCCACCTGTGACCAGCGGTACTCCGTCCACGGCCCGGAGAAGGTGACCAACTGGTCCGCGGCCTCCGCGTAGCCGGGGTACGGATGCGCACCGTGCCCGAGCACCAGGTGCCCCCCGTCCACCACAGCCTCCAGGGTGGCGGTGATCCGGCGCACGTTCGCCAGATCGGCACGGTCCGTGGGACAGCGGTCCAGCAGGAAGCCGTCGACCTTGTACCAGTCGAAGAAGTGCTGGGCATCACGCACCAGGTCGCCGAAGGCCCGCGATCCGTGGGACATGTCGAGGTGCCCCAGGACCCGCACGCCGGCGTTGCGCAGCCGGCCGACGGCGTCCAGGCAGTGCGGGTCGGGCCGGTCGCCCGGCCCTGCCGCGACGTTGAGGACGACCCAGTGCAGCGGTGTCCCCGGCCGGGTCAGTTCGGCCCACTCCGCGGGAGCGAGCAGGGGGTGCGCGTAGCCAGGGACACCGAACCCCAGCCTTTCCGCGCCGGTGGCGGACAGCTGTGTGTCCGTGGTTGTCAGATGCGGCATGCCGCCTCCATCCAGATGTCGGCGAGGGACTCCTCGAGGTTGATACGGGGACGCCAGCCGAGCCGGTCACGGGCGGTGCGCACGTCCGCCTGCTGCCAGGTTCCGCAGCCGTCCGGGTAGGGGGACGGGGTCGCGGCGAGGTGCTCGACGATCGACTCGGAGCGCGGGCTGCCGATGACCGGGCGGCCGGGCGGCGCGTCCAGCTCGTGCAGAGCGCCGGCGTAACCGGCGACCCTGGCGAGGATCGACGCGGCGTCCCTGAGCTTCACGGCCCGGCCGGTGCCGATGTTGACGACGCCCTGCGCCGCAGAGAGCGAGGCGGCGTGCACGGCGCGCGCCACGTCACGCACGTCGACGAAGTCGCGCTGCACGCCGAGGCCGCTGAGCTTGAGCTCCCCGTCGCCGGACTGCATGGCGCGCCGCATGGCTTCGGCGAGCCGGCCGAGCGGGGAGCCGGCCGGCGTGCCGGGGCCGACGGGAGAGAAGACGCGCAGGACGACGGCGTCCAGGCCCGAGCCGAGCACCAGCTCGGTGGCGGCGAGCTTGCTCACGCCGTAGGGGCCGCCGGGGCGGGGGACGGCGTCCTCCGCGGTCGACGAGCCCTGCTGCGAGGGGCCGTACTCGGACGCACAGCCGACCTGGACCAGCCGGGCGCCGCAGCCGCTGCGGCGCAGCGCCTCGCAGACGGTCGCGACCGCGACGGTGTTGTGTCTGGTCAGTTCGCGGGCGCCGCCGCGGGTTGCGCCCGCGCAGTTGATGACGACACCGGGGTGCACGGCGCCCAGGAAGCGGGTCAGCGCTCCCGGGCTGCCGCCGGAGAGGTCGAACCGGACATCGGCGTCGTCGCCGCGGCCCAGGGCGGTGAGGTGCACGGCAGGGTCGGCGAGCAGCCGGTCGGCGACGAACCGGCCGAGGAATCCATTGGCACCGAGCAGGAGCACCCTCATCGCGCGGCTCCTCGGGGCCGACGGGCCGGAGCTGGGTGTTGCGGTGTCATGTGGCTTTCTCCTTAGGGATGTTGCTGTGGTTGCCATGGCGGCCGGTTACTCCGAGGTGTCGGCTCCGCGGAGTGCGGCGGATGCGCCGGCGGCGTTCAGAGCGGGTCAGGGGGTGTGTGCCGAGGCCCGGGCCAGGGCCGGTACGGCGTGGGCGAGCAGCCCGAGAGCGGCGGCGCCACACGCGAGGGCCGGCACGGCCGCCACTCCCCAGGCGGCGACGATCGCCTCCACGGGACGGGCCAGGGCTTCGAGACCGGGCAGGCGTCCCGCCAGCAGCAGGGCCGGTGCGGCTGCCTCGGCGGCGCAGGCGGCCGCCAGGGCGGTGGCCGCGGGCCCCGCGAAGCCGTGGACGATGAGCAGACGCGCGAGGAACAGCAGCGTGCCGAGCGCGGCCGTCGGGGCGAGTGCGTCCCCGGGGAGCACCAGCCCGGTCGCCGCGAGCAGCGCCATGAGCGTGCCCGTGTACAGGACGAGCGCCGCGAGGAGCAGCGGCCGGGCCCCGGCGGCGAACTCGTCGAGGCCCCGGCTCCGTTCGAGCCTGCGCCGGGCGAGCACGGAGAAGAGATGGGCGCACCAGGCCGCCGGGGCGACGGCCAGCGCGAGCCCGACGAGCGGCGCGGGGTCCATGGGCCAGGCTCCGTCGGGGCCGCCGGTGGTCACCTCGCGCAGGAGCCCCTGGCCGTAGGCGGCGTAGGCGAGCAGGCACAGCGTCCACATCCGTACGGAGGCGACGGTGCGGCCCTTCGCGCGCAGGGGCCCGCGGCGCAGGCAGAGCGCGACCGTGACGGCGACCGCGGCGGCGCCGGCCACGCCGACCACGAGCCGGAGCGCGCCTCCGGCGGCCGCCGCGCCGGCGACCGCGAGGGCGCACACGGCGCCCGGCAGCAGCGCCAGGAGGAGCTCCGGGGCGGGGAAGGTCCGGCCGGCGCGCGGATCGGCGGCGCGCGCCGGCCGGACGGGGGCGGCGGTGTGCTCCTTGCCTCGGGGCACACGCGCGTACATCTCCTCGGCGAGAGCGAACACGTCCCGGTGGCGGAAGCGTGCCGCGGTGCGGTCCGTGACTCCGTGCGCCTCGAGGCCCGCCGCGATCTCCAGCGGGTCGACGGCCTGCTCGCACAGTTCGCGGTGGCGGTGCATGAGCGCCTTGACCGGGTCGGCCGGCCCCCGGCGTCCCTGCCGCGCGCCCCCGGGGCCGCCGTCCGCGGCCGAGGACCGGGGCGGCTGCCCGGGGCGTACGGTCCGGGTCCGGTCGTCGTCCGTCCCGGCTCCCGGTCGCGGCGCGGCGCCGGCCTCCGGCGACGGCTCTGCCGCCGTGTCCGGCCGGTGGCCCGTGACCGCGTCGTCGGCGGTCGCGGTGGCCAGTTCCTCATGCAGCCGGGTGAGGGCCGCGAGGGCCAGGGCCGGGTCGGGCGCCCGCCCGGCGCCGGCCGGTTCCGCGTGCGCCGTTCTCCCGGTGACTCTGGGGGCCGTCATGGCTGTGTCTCCTTCGCCGTCTCCGGTGGAGCTCCGGCCGCGACGAGACGCGGCTCCTCGGCCCAGCTCGGGGTGCGGGGGCGGGCCGGCGCGCCGGTCCATGGGGCCGGTACGTGACACTCGGCCGGGTGCGCGAAGGGCAGCGGCCCGCCGTCGGCGTCGACGACGTCCCGCTGGACCGGCGAGTGCGACATCAGCTCCAGATAGATGCCGCGAAATGCCGTCAGGTTCTGTTCCACGGTGAAGAGTTCGAGTGCGCGGGCGCGCGCCGCGGCGCCGAGGCGCTCCCGCCGTGCTCCGTCACGCAGCAGGGAGACGCAGGCCTCGGCGAGCGCCCGCGGATTGCGCGGGGGCACGACGAGCCCGGTGCCGCCGATGACCTCCACGACCGCGCCCACGTCCGTGGACACGGTCGCGCGACCGCAGAACATCGCCTCGACGACGCTGACCGGAAAGCCCTCGACGACGCTGGACAGGACGACCACTCCCCCTGCCGCGTAGGCGTCGACGAGCTCCGGCGCCTCGGGGCCGCCGATCTCCTCGAAGGAGACCGGGTTGTCACCGACGGCATGGGCGCCGTCGGCCTCGTCGGGGAAGAGCTGGGCGGCGAGCGCCTTGCAGTGGGCGAGGTAGGTGACCGCCTCGGGGCTCTGCGCGGGCGCGCCGAACAGCCGGAGCCTGGCGAGCGGTTCCGTCCTGCGGATCTCGGCGAAGGCGTGGAGCAGGGAGATGAGGTCCTTGGAGGGCTCGATCCGTCCGACCCAGACGAGGGTGTGCGGATCGCCGGTGTCGTCGCTCTCGCCGACGGTCGCGAAACGATCCGCCTCCATGCCGGGATAGACGGTGCGCAGCTTCTCGCGGGCCGCGCCGCACCTCTCCTGCCAGCGCCGTGCGTGGGTGTTGCCGGGCGTGATGACGGACGCCTGCCGGTAGACCTCCGCGGCCAGCTGACCGTGGAAGGCGGCGAGGAGGGCCCGGACCGGCGCGCTCAGCCCGGCGTCGGTGGCCGCGAGGTAGTGGGCGCGCAGTTGGACGCCGTACTCGGTGACCAGCAGCGGGACTCCGCAGAAGCGTTTGGCCAACAGGCCGGGAAGGGCCGCCGGTCCACCGGCTGCGGCGTGGCAGAGGTCGACCGCGCCGAGGCCGTCCTCGTCGTACCAGTCGAGGAGCAGGGGGCGCAGGGCCCGCTCGAGCCGGTCGGCGAAGGCGAGGTGGTCCACCACCGTCGCGCCGTGGACGGTGCGGCGTGTGCCGGGCGCCCGGCAGGCCGACTCGAGGGCGCGCACGGCCGTCTCCGAGCGGAGGGCGGCGTACAGCCCGCCGTGCTCACGGGCGAGTTCCGCCAGTCCGTACAGCCCGTCGGCGAATCCGTCGCCGTCGGCGCACACCGCGGCGGCGAGGTCCTTGAAATGGCCCGCGAAGCGCCGGCGTTCACGCCGCCCGTAGGTCCGGCCGTCGTCCGCCGGCGCCCACAGGGACGCCGTGCGCACCCTGCGTACCTGCGGGGGGAGCTGGATGCAGCCGTGCTTCTCCTGCTGAGCGCTCCGGCTGAGGGCGTACAGGTCGAACTCGTGCTGTTCGAGCCCGCGCACCAGCCGGTCGCACCAGAGTCTGGACTCACCGGTCGCATACGGATAACCACCCTCCGTAAGCAGTCCGATCCGCACAGGTGCACCCCCGATCTCCCTTTGTGGGCGGCCGCCGTCGATTTCCGGCGACTCACAGCGGAACGACGTTAAGCGGACATGCCGGTGGCGCGACCTCCGGTCAGACCGGCGACGATCAGGCCCTTGCCCTGTTCGGCGCTGAACGTGTCGCGCAGTGCCGTCGCGCCGATGC
>NZ_JBFAQK010000013.1:0-150993 GCF_040677245.1 Streptomyces kurssanovii | reverse complement strand
GACGGGCGGTCGCGGCCGGACCGGGAGGTTCAACCGGTCAGGCCGGACCGCCGACCGAGCGACGGCGGCGGACGATGAACAGGCTGCCGCCGACGGCCGCCGTGGCGACCAGACCCGCGCCGATCGCCATCTCGACGTCGGTCGGTCCGATCGATCCGCCGAGACCACCCTGCGCACCGCGGGCGGGGAGCACGCGGAAGGACGCGGTGGCGGTCTCCCGGGAGTCGTTGCACCGGACGGTCAGGCTGTAATTGCCGGGCGTCGCGTTGTTGCGCACGCGGGCGGTGGCGACCGATTCGCCGCCGTTGCCGCCGGCACCATTGCCACCGGTGCCGCGGTCGCCGCCGTTACCCCGGTCGCCGCCGTCGCCGCCGGCACCGCGGTCACCACCGTTACCCCGGTCACCACCGTCGCCGCCGGCACCCCGGTCGCCGCCGTTGCCACCAGCACCCCGGTCACCGCGGTCATCACCGTTACCACCGGCACCCCGGTCACCGCGGTCATCACCGTTACCACCGGCGCCGTTGCCGCCGGCACCCCGGTCACCGCCATGGTCCTTGCCGGCACTGGAGAGTGGAGCGTCCGGGAAAGCGTTCGAGCTGACCACACCACCGCGCCGGCAACCGTCGACGGTGATGGTCAGAATGCCGCCCGGAAAGACGGACGACGGGTGGACCTGTACGTTCCTCGGGCCGTTGCCGCCACCGGCGGCCGCCATGGGAGCGCACATTCCGACGGCCGCGAAGGCGGTCACCGTCGCTGCGAGAGCGCGTGAGGCACGCATCGTTGAACCTCCAGAAGAAAGACGCCCCAAAGCCGTGCTCCGGGATATTCGACGAGTACGTCTTCCATGACGAACGATCACCGGATGGTGCTTTCATCGCATTTCGGCCTTGGTCCACCCCGGTGAGACGACACGCCGACCGTGGGCCCCTTGATCTGACGGAGCCGCAGGTCACAGACCGTCAGAAGTTTTTGGGGGCCGAATACCCGGATGGGTCATCACCAGTGGCACCGGCCACCCGTTCGCGCTTTCCCCCTCGCCGGAGTGCGGCACCCCGCTTAGCGTGCCCACAAGCGCGCGAAGGGAGAACCATGGGCCAGGACAGGTACGGCAGGGAGACGAGGAGACGCTCGCCCTGGGGCGTACTGGCTCTCGTGATGCTCACCGGCATCGCAATGGTCAAGAACGGTGTGGACGTGGGCCTCGGACCGCCTCAGCCCGCGGCCGCCGCGTCGCAGGACCGGGCGGGCGAGACGTTCCTGCCCGTGCCGCTGGAGCCGCTGCCGTACGCCGCCGCGGCCCGGGTGCGCATCCCCTCGATCAAGGTGGACGCCCCGATCGTGCACGTCGGACTGGACCAGGACGGCTGGGTGGCCGCTCCGGAGCCGAACGATCCCAACCTCGCCGGCTGGTACCAGAACGGCATCTCCCCCGGGCAGCGCGGCACCGCCGTCATCGTGGGGCACGTCGACAACCAGGCCGGCCCGGCCGTCTTCTACGGCCTCGGGTCCGTCAAGACGGGGCAGCTGATCGACGTACCGCGCTTCGACGGCCGCGTCGCCGTCTTCGAGGTGTACGGCGTCGAGGTGTTCTCCAAGAACGACTTCCCCGGGGTGCGGGTGTACGCGGACACCGGCCAGCCGGAACTGCGGGTGATCACCTGCGGCGGCGGCTACTCCAAGGCGGGCGGGTACGACGGCAACGTCGTCGTCTTCGCCCGTATGGTCAAGGTCACCTGAGGCAGGGTCAGCGGCGCGGCACCGTGATCCGGTAGCCCTCGTCGAGCAGCTCCGGCAGATACCGGCGCAGCGCCGACACACTCTGCGACCGGTTCCCGCCCGCGTCGTGCGAGAGGACGATCACGCCGGGCGCCGCGCCCCGCAGGACACGCCGGACGATCGTCGAGGTGCCCGGCCGCATCCAGTCGAGGGTGTCGACGGTCCAGCCGAGCGGCTCCATGCCGAGATCGGCGCCGATCTCGAACGAGTGCCTGTTCCAGGCGCCGTAGGGCGCCCGGTACCAGAGCGGCGCCTCGCCGAGCGTCTTCTCGATCACCTCGCTGGTGCGCCCCAGCTGGTCGCGGATCCTGGACGGCGGCAGCGTCGGGATCAGCGGGTGCGACCAGGTGTGGTTGCCGACGGCGTGGCCGTCGGCGGCCATCTCGCGCAGCAGGTCGCGGTTGTGGGTCGCCATCTCGCCGCAGACGAAGAACATGGCCCGCACCTCGTGCTCGCGCAGGACGGCGAGGATGTCCGGGGTGTAGCGGGGGTCCGGGCCGTCGTCGAAGGTGAGCACCATGGCGCGGCCCGTGTCCGGGACCTCGAGGAAGGGCCGCTTGCGAACGGGCGGCTTCGCCCGCCGCAGGGCCGGCGGGGCGAAGGCCGTCATGGGCCGCAACCGGTAGGACGTCGCCTTCGGCGGAGCGGCGGCGGCCGACGGGCCCGCGACCGGTCCGGCACCGTCGGGGGCGCGTCCCGGGGTCTCGGCCCGCTCATGGACGAGAAGGCCGCCGACCGCGGCGGCGCCGAGGCATGCGGCGATGCGGAACATCGAGCGGCGACCGGGAAGCGGCTGATCCTTCTTCATGGCCAACTGCTCGCACGGCGCAGGCGTCCACGGCCTGATCAACACCGGTTCCAGCGGGGAAAACACCCGATGGGAGCAGCGGCGAAGGAGCGCGGCGGCCGGTACCGGACGACCCGTCGGGCGGCCGGCCGGAGCGGATAACCTCGTAGGTGTGACAGAGCACCCGCCCCACCGGTTCGAACGCGGCACCGACGGCCCGAAGGTGATCGTCGCGGGCCTCGACGGCTCCGACTCCTCGCTTCGTGCGGCGGCGTACGCGAGCGGCCTCGCCCGGCGGCAGGGCGCGCTGCTCGCGGTGGTGTACGTGCAGCCGGTGATGCCGGCGGGCGCCGCCTACGGGGTGCCGGTCGCGGAGACGACCGGGGAGATCGCGGAGGGGCTGGTCGCGGAGGTGCGGGCAGCCGCCGAGCGGGTGCGGGGCATCTGGGACGTGCGCTGGGAGTTCCACACCGTGCGCGGGGACCCGTACACCGGCCTGGTGACGGCCGCGGACGAGCTCAAGGCGGACGCGGTGGTGGTGGGTGCCTCCGAGTCGGCCGGCCACCGCTTCATGGGCTCGGTGGCGGTCCGGCTGGTGAAGGCCGGGCGGTGGCCGGTGACCGTCGTCCCCTGAACCGCCCGGCCCCGTCCCGTCGCGGTCAGCGGCCCATGGTGAGACCGTCCTGGGCGGCTCCGCGGCTGAGCACGGCGGAGGTGATGGCGGCCTGCGCCTCGAGCCGGTCGCCGCGCGGCCCTTCGCGACGCAGTACCTCGGGCAGGTTGACGACGCGGCCGGCGCCGGTGTCCATCCACTGCGGGATGTACTCGGCCTTCGTTACCTCCCAGCGCCCGCCGGTGGTGGCGGGCGGCGCGAAGGAGAAGCGGGCGATGGTGCCCTGGTTCCCGCGCGGGTCCTGCGCCCCGTCGTTGTTGATCATGTCACCGGCGATCTGGTCGCCCATGCCGTAGACGACCCAGGTGCCGTTGACCTTCTCGTACGCCTGGGGGACGTGCGCGTGGGTGCCGAGGATCAGGTCGATGTCGGGGCGTCCGCCGGTGGTGGAGGCGGTGAGGGAGCGGCCGAGGTCGAGCTGTTGCTGATCGGGATCGGTCTGCCATTCGGTGCCCCAGTGCAGGCTGACGACCACGACGTCGGCCCCGGCGCTCCTTGCCGCGCGGGCGTCGTCGATGATGCGCTGCTCGTCGATGAGGTCGACCGCCCAGGACTCCTCCTCGGGCAGCGGTTCGGCGTTGGTCCCGTACGTGTAGGCCAGCTGGGCCACTGTGGCGCCGCCGGCCGTCAGCCACGCCGGTTCCTCCGCCTCCTGCGGGGTGCGTGCGGAGCCGGCGTGCTCGACGCCCGCGCGGTCGAGCGCGTCCAGGGTGCGGCGCACACCGGCGACGCCGTCGTCGAGGGTGTGGTTGGAGGCCGTGGAGCACGAGTCGTAGCCGACGCCGGCGAGCGCCGTGGCGATCTCCGGGGGCGATTTGAAGCTGGGGTAGCCGCTGTAGTTCCCGTTCTCGCCGTAGACGGTCTCCATGTGGCAGAGGGCGATGTCGGCGCGGGAGACGACCGGGCCGACGCCCGCGAGCATGGGACGGAAGTCGTACCCGGTGCCGCCCGCGTCCAGTTGGGCCTGCTGGATGATCGAGGCGTGCGGGAGGACGTCCCCGGTGGCCACGAGTGTGAAGCCGCGTGGGGCGGCGGGTGCGCCGGCCGCCTCGGAGGGCGCGGTGCGGGCCGGGCCTTTCCGGGGCGACGCCGACGGGCCGGTGTCCTGCTGTCCGGCACACCCGGCGGCTCCCGCGAGCAGCACGGCGCAGAGGGCCGCCGTGGCCCGTGGTGCGGGTCGCGCGCGTGTCATCGTCGACCGACCTCCCAATTGTGTGATTAACGGTATATCCGACGAATTGAATCCACAGGGGAGGAACCGCCGAGTCAAGCGACACAGCCGACGTGGTCGCCTCAACGGACCTGCGCGTTCCGCCGGCTCCGGCGGCCCGGTCGACCGTTCATCGCACCACTCGCCGCTCGGTGCGACCGTTCGCCGACAGCCCGCCGCACGCCGTCTGTCGCCGCGTGGCCGGATGCGTTCGTATACGCCACGTGGCAGCGGACCTCTGCGCAGAAGGGTGAAGGCAATGGCGACGGCGACCGCGACGACCGACGAACAGGCAATGGCGGAGCTGCAGCGCGAGCACGGCCCCGCACTGCTGAGCTTCCTGCTGGGACTGACCTACGGGGACCAGCAGCGCGCCGAGGACCTGCTGCAGGAGACGCTCGTACGGGCATGGCAGCACCCCGAGGCCTTCGACGCCCCGTACGAGTCGATGCGGCCCTGGCTCTTCACCGTGGGGCGCCGCCTCGCCATAGACGCCCGGCGCTCCCGGATGGCACGCCCCACGGAGATCGGCGACGGCGTGCTCGCCACCACGCCGGACCCGGCCGACGTGACGGAGAGCGCGGTGGCCGCTCTGGACGTACGCGCCGCGGTCGGTGAGCTGAGCCCCGAACACCGCGCCGTCCTCGTCCAGATCTACTTCCACGGGCTGAGCGTCAACGAGGCCGCCCAGGCGCTCGGCATTCCGCCGGGCACGGTCAAATCACGCTCGCACTACGCGCTGCGGGCCCTCGCCCGCTGCCTGCCCGGGTACAGCAGGCGCACCACCACTTCCGCCACGGACGCCTCGGTGATGACCGCCTCCCCCACCGGTCACGGGCGCCGGACGGCCATATGCGAAACGTCACGCGCCAGTTGAGCAAACCGGCCCTCCTCGCCGTGTCTGTCGGTGGAGGCTCGTGTGGAGGCTCGTGGTCGGACGCCAGCGCAGTCGTACGGGAGAAGGTGAAGCAGCGTGCAGCCCGGTAGCACGAACGGAACCAGCGGAGGCGGGCTCGCGGTCCCCATGGCGTGGCTCTGCGCCGAATACACCGCCGACGAGATGCTGCGCACCGGCGCCCTCGTGGAGGCGGACTCGCTCGAGTTCCGGGCGGGGCGGCGGACGCTCGCGCTCACGATCCATCTGTGCGACGGCGGGGAGCCGCTCTCCGGCGGGTCCACGGCGGCCAGGATCGACCACTGGCTGACGGTCACGTCCTACGGGTACCCCTGGGCGCAGTGGGTACGGGAGCAGCTCGGGGTGCGGGCCGAACGGGTGCGGCACGGCTGCGAGGACCCTGACCTGGCGCTCGCCGCGGACGCCTGGCGCCGGCTGTGCGACACCGAACTGCTCGCCACCGACCTCGGCGGCCTCGAGCCGTGGCATCCCTCCCGTCCCCCGGCCGCCTCACCGGACGAGGCGGCCCAGGTATGGCTGCCCGCTTGGGAGCTGGGCCTCCCTCTCGGGCACCTTGCCGTCCATTTGTGGTGAGCGGGGCACCGGTCAGGGCCGCGGACCCGCCGAGGAGTGGACCCCCGCACGGTACTTCGGGATCCGGACGGTGATCTTCATACCGGCGCCGACGGCGGTCTCGATGACCAGGCCGTAATCGTCCCCGTACACCTGGCGCAGCCGCTCGTCGACGTTGCTCAGGCCGATGCCCGACGCGGTGGAGCGCTCTCCGGCGAGGATGCCGCGCAGCACCTCGGGATCCATGCCGACCCCGTCGTCCTCGATGATCACCATCGCCTCCGCTCCCGCGTCCTGCGCGGCGATCATGATGCGGCGCTCGTTCCTGGAGTCCTCGAGACCGTGCTTGACGGCGTTCTCGACGAGGGGCTGCAGGCACAGGAACGGCAGAGTGACCGGCAGGACCTCGGGGGCGACCTGGAGCGTGACCTTGAGCCGGTCGCCGAAGCGCGCCCCGGCGAGCGCCAGATACTGCTCGATGGAGCGCAGTTCGTCGGCGAGCTGGGTGAACTCGCCGTGCCTCCGGAACGAGTAGCGCGTGAAGTCGGCGAACTCCAGCAGCAGCTCACGGGCACGCTCGGGATCGGTACGGACGAAGGACGCGATCGCGGCGAGCGAGTTGAAGATGAAGTGCGGCGAGATCTGCGCGCGCAGGGCACGGATCTCCGCCTCGATCAGACGGGTGCGGGACCGGTCGAGCTCGGCGAGTTCCAGCTGTACGGAGACCCAGCGGGCCACCTCGGAGGCGGCCCGCACCAGTACGGCCGACTCCCGGGAACCGTAGGCGACCAACGCGCCCAGCACCCCCTCCTCCCCGGTCAGCGGCGCGATGACGACCCAGCGCAGCGGGCACTCCAGCTCGTCGCACTCCGCGTGGACGCATCGGCTGCGCCCGGAGTCGAGCACCTCGGCGACCAGGTCCATCACCTGCTGCCGGTGCCGGTCGGCCCCTGGCCCGTCCCAGGCGAGCACAGCGTCCCGGTCGGTGAGGCACAGCGCCTCCGTGCCGAGCAGCGGGCGCAGCCGCCGCGCCGCCTTGCGTGCCGTGTCCTCCGTCAGCCCGGCCCGCAGCGGCGGCGCGGCGAGGGACGCGGTGTGCAGCGTGTGGAAGGTGGCCCGTTCGACGGGCGTCCCGAGATCGAGGTCCCCCCGCCCCCCGCGTCCGGCCGTCAGCCGGCCGAGCACCGTGCCCATGGCCAGCAGCACGATCCCCGCCGCGGCCAGCGCGGCGATCCCGGTCCCGGTCATCGCGGTACTCCTTCGTGCTGCGGCCTGCCCACGAGGTCCTCCGGCAGATGCAGGCGGGCGAGGGTGGCCGCGGCGCCGGCCGGTATGTGGCGCGGGGTTGCCAGGGAGACGCCGACCATGGTCAGGAAGCCCAGCGGCACCGACCAGACCGCGGGCCACGCCATCAGGGTGTGCGCCCAGCCCTCCGGGGCCAGTCCGGCGCGCGTGGCCATCACCGCGGTCAGCGCGGCGCCTCCTCCGACGACGAGACCCGCTGCCGCTCCCGGCGGGGTGAGCCGGCGCCACCAGATGCCGAGGATCAGCAGCGGGCAGAACGAGGAGGCGGAGACGGCGAACGCGAGTCCGACCGCGTCGGCGACCGGCACGTTCGTCGCCACCACGCTCAGCGCCAGCGGCGCGGCCATCGCGAGCAGCGTCGCGAGCCGGAAGTGCCGTACGCCCCGCGAGGGCAGTACGTCCTGGGTGATCACACCGGCCACCGACATGGTCAGGCCGGAGGCCGTGGACAGGAACGCGGCGAACGCGCCTCCGGCGAGCAGCGCCCCGAGCAGTTCGCCGGCGAGCCCGCCGATGATCCGTTCCGGGAGTACCAGCACGGCGGCGTCCGCGGCTCCGGTGAGTGCCAGTTCGGGCGCGTAGACGCGGCCGAGCGCGCCGTAGACCGGCGGGAGCAGGTAGAAGGCGCCGATCAGGCCGAGCACGACGAGGGTGGTGCGGCGGGCGGCACGTCCGTTGGGGCTGGTGTAGAAGCGGACGGCGACGTGCGGCAGGCCCATGGTGCCGAGGAACGTGGCGAGGATCAGGCCGTAGGTGGCGTACAGCTGGTAGCCGTCCCGGCCGCCGGACAGCGGCTGCGACCAGCTCAGCGGGTCGGAGCCCTCGGTGGTCCGCCGGGGCACCTCGGCGCCTTCCGGGAAACGCAGGGTCGTTCCCGACTCGATGCGATGGGTCCCCTCGTCGAGGGCGACGGGCCGGCCGTCGTGCCGCACGCCGTCGACCGTGCCGGAGACGGTGAGCGTCAGCGCGCCGTCGAAGTCGACGCGGACGGTGTCGTCGACGCGGACGGCGGTGTGCTTCTGGAACACGGCGGGCGCGTCGAACCGGGCCCGGGGGGCGTCGTCGCCGACCCACGCGGCGACGAGGAACAGCGCGGGCACCAGCAGCGCCGTGAGCTTCAGCCAGTACTGGAAGGCCTGCACGAAGGTGATGCTCCGCATGCCGCCGGCGGCCACCGCCCCGGTGACGACGAACGCGACGACGACGCTGCCGAGCCAGTCCGGCGCCCCCGTGAGGATCTGCAGGGTCAGACCCGCGCCCTGAAGCTGCGGCAGCAGATAGAGCCAGCCGATGCCGACGACGAAGAGGCTCGCGAGCCTGCGGACCTGGGCGGACTCCAGGCGCGCCTCCGCGAAGTCGGAGAGCGTGTACGCGCCGGACCGGCGCAGCGGGGCGGCGACGAGCACCAGCAGGACGAGATAGCCGGCCGTGTAGCCGACCGGGTACCAGAGCATGTCGGGGCCCTGGAGGAGCACGAGCCCCGCGATGCCGAGGAACGACGCGGCGGAGAGGTACTCGCCGCTGATGGCGGCCGCGTTGAGAGCGGGCTTGACGGTGCGGGAGGCGACGTAGAAGTCCGAGGTGGTGCGGGATATTCGCAGGCCGAGCGCGCCGACGAGCACGGTGGCGAGCACCACGACGGTGACGGCGGTCACCGCGTAGGTCTGGTTCACGTGGTTTCTCCCGCGGGCACCGTCAGCGGCCTTCGACGAGCCTGGTGAAGTCGCGTTCGTTGCGCTCGGCCCGGCGCACGTACCAGCGGGCGATCAGCCACATGACGGGGTAGACCGCCACGCCGAGCGCGATCCACGCGAAGGGCTCCGGCGACCCGGGGGAACCGCCGAGGGCCGCGGGCAGCGCGAACAGCAGCGGCAGTGTGCCGACGAGCAGCGCGAGCGTACCGAGCGCGTAGAGGGCGGCCCGCAGCTGGCTTCGCATGAGCGACCGTACGTAGGTGGTGCCGAGGGTGGTCTGCTCGCTGATCTCCGAGCGGGCCGGGGCGTGGCCGGGCGGGCGGCGGGTGCCGCGCGGCACACCGGTGACCACCTCACGGCGTGGCGTTTGGTCTGCAGACATCGGCGTCCGCTCCAGCGTCTCTCGGCGAACTCGGGGAGATGGTGGAGTCTACGCAGGGACGATTACCGACGGTAGAGAGGAACGGCGCCGTCCCTGGGGCAGGCCTCCCGGCGGTACCGCGCCCCGTCAACAACCGGGGTTCCGGGCGCAGTCGCTCAGGGCGATCTCCAGCTCCACGTAGGACTCCTCGGCCCTGCGGAACGCGACCTCGAGGGCCGCTTCTCCGCGCGGGCCGGCGATTCCCCGCGCCGACTCCCGGATCTCGTAGAGCACGTCCGCCCAGCGGCCGGCGGCACTCCTGACGGTGGCGAGCAGCGCTTCGAGGTCCCCGGCGTCGGCGGGGCGGCTCGACGGGAGCCTGCGGAGCTCGTCCAGCAGTGCTTCGATGTCGCGCATCAGGCCCCTTCTTCCGGCCCGGCCAAGGTTAGGCGCGGGCCGCTTCCGCGGGGGCCGGTCACGGTGCCGCGTCGCCGTGCGGCCCGGTCGGGGCGACGAACGGTCGGCGATGATCGCCGAACGGTCGCCTCAGCCCCGCGCGTGCCGCAGCAGCAGGTCACGGAGCTGACGGGCGTGCCGGCGGCTGACCGCCAGTTCGGCGTCCCCGACCCGGACGGTCGTCGTGCCGGCGTCCAGCCTCAGTTCGTCGATGCGTCCCAGGGCCACCAGGTGGCTGCGATGTATGCGGACGAACCCGCGGGAGGCCCAGCGCTCCTCCAGGGCGGACAGCGGGATACGGACCAGATGGCTGCCCGCGGCGGTGTGGAGCCGGGCGTAGTCGCCCTGGGCCTCGACGTACGTGATCTCGTCCACCGGCACGAAGCGGGTCACTCCGCCGAGTTCCACCGGGATCTGCTCCGCTCCCCCTCCGTTCGGCACCACCGGTGCGGCCGGTGCGGCAGCGCCCGGCGGGAGGTGAGCAGGGGCGGCGGGCCGCGCGTCCGGCCGCTGGGGTTCCCGCAGGGGGACGACCAGGTCGCGGACCCGGCGCACGGCTTCGGCGAGCCGTTCCCTGCGGACCGGCTTGAGGACGTAGTCGACGGCCTTGAGGTCGAACGCCTGGACCGCGAACCCCTCGTGGGCCGTGACGAACACGATCAGCGGCGGCCTGGCGAAACCGGCGAGCAGCCTGGCGACGTCGAGCCCGGTCAGCCCCGCCATGTGGATGTCCAGGAAGACGACGTCGATGGCGTCCTCGCCGTCCGGTCCCGCTTCCAGGGCCCGGCCGATGCGGCGCAGCGCCTCCGTGGCGTCGGTGGCGCCTTCGGCGCTGCGGATCCGTGAGTCGGCACGCAGGAGGTAGAGCAGCTCTTCGAGTGCCGGTTTCTCGTCGTCGACAGCCAGTACGCGCAGCATGCAGCGGAGTCTAGGCGTGGTCCGCGCGGCGCGGCCACGCCCCTGAAGGGCGGCCGCCACGCCCCCGGAAGGGCGGCCGCCACGCCCCCGGAAGGGTAGCCGGCACGGCTACGGAAGGACGGCCCGCTTTGCGATCGCGCTCGTCTCGCCGACGGGTTGAGCGCATCGCCTTCCCGCTGCGTATTCCAGGGTGACCGCCCGTAACACCTTGAGGAAACGAGGACCGCCCATGAGCCGGCAGCAGCCGCACCTGGATGTGGCCGCCTACGCGCTCGGCATCCTGGAACCGGCCGACGCGTTCCGGTTCGAGGAGCACCTTGCCGGTTGTGTCACGTGCGCCGTGGGGCTGTCCGACTTCACCGCCCTGGCCGGCGCGCTGTCCGAGCTCGCCGGTCCCGGCCGGATCGACGCCCGCCCCGGTCCGAAGCTGCTCGAGCGGCTCCTCGGCGCGGTGGTGGTGCAGCGTCGGCGGAGCCGCCGGCGACGGCTGGCGCTGGTGGCCGTGGCCGCGTCGCTGATCGTCGCGCTGCCCACCGCGGTGATGACGGTCCGGGGAACCGGGGAGTCCGCGCCGCCGCGGGTCGTCGCCTCGGATCCGGCGACGGGCGTCACGGCCTCCGTGGCGCTGGAGGACCGCGGCTGGGGCACGGCGGTCGCGATGCGGCTCACCGGGCTCGCGGGGCCGCGCACCTGCCGGCTCGTTGCGATCGGCAAGGACGGGGTGGAGCACCCCGTCCTGAGCTGGTGGGTGCCGGAGGGCGGGTACGGCGTACGCGAAGGGCCCGGCCGGGAGGGGCCGCTGGACCTCGAGGCGAGCACCGGCCTGCACACGGCGGAGATCGGCCGCTGGGAGGTCCGGGCGGAGAGCGGGGAGCGGCTGCTGTCGATCGGCGGCTGAAGCGCTGCCGGCCGGGCCTCACCCGGTGAGCGGGAGAACGGCCGGCGTCACTTGAGCAGCCGGGAGAGCCGGCGGTCCGCGAGCGGGCGGCCACCGGTCTGGCAGGTGGGGCAGTACTGCAACGACGAGTCGCTGAAGGCCACTTCACGGACGGTGTCGCCACACACGGGGCACGGTCGGCCGGTGCGGCCGTGGACGCGCATGCCACTCTTCTTCTCCGACTTGAGCCGGCCCGCCGCCAGTCCCCGTGAACGTTCCACGGCCTCGGCGAGGGTGGTCCGCAGCGCCTCGTACAGGGTGTCCGTCTCTTCGCCGCTGAGGTTCTGCACGGGTTTGAAGGGCGACATCCTGGCGGCGTGCAGGATCTCGTCGCTGTACGCGTTGCCGATGCCCGCGATCAGACTCTGGTCGCGCAACGCGCCCTTGATCTGGCGCCGCTCCCCCTCGAGCACCCTGGCGAAGGCGGCACGGTCGAAGTCGTCGGAGAGCGGGTCGGGTCCGAGCCGCGCCACACCGGGCACCTCCGCCGGATCCCGGACGACGTGCACGGCGAGCCGCTTGGTGGTCCCTGCCTCCGTCAGGTCGAAGCCGCCGCCCCCGGCCAGCACCGTCCGCAGCGCCAGCGGTCCTTTGCCGGGTCGGGGCGGCTGCGCGGGGAGCTCGTCCTTCCACTGGAGCCAGCCCGCGCGGGCGAGATGGGCGACGAGGTGGAGGTCGCCTGTGGTGATGTCGAGCCACTTGCCGCGCCGTTGAACGGCGGCGACTTCCGTTCCTTCGACGGCGGAGAGCGGCGGGTCGTAGGTCTTGAGCACGCTGATGGCCACCGGCAGCACACGTTCGATCCTCCGGCCCACGAGTCGGGCGTCGAGGAACTCCCGTAGCGCTTCGACCTCGGGCAGTTCGGGCATACCCCCACCCTGCCGCAGCGGGCGGCGCCCCGCGCGCCGGATCGGCTCACGCGGTGGCCTCCCTGGGGGGTGGGCCTTGGAGGCCGTAGACGCGGGTCGCCGTGCCTTCGAAGACGGCGCGCCGCTCCTCCTCGCCGAGGTGCCCGGTCAGCGCGCGGGCGGCGTCGAGGACCTCGGCGTAGCCGGCGGCGAGGTTGCACACCGGCCAGTCGGAACCGAACATCAGCCGGTCCGGTCCGAAGGCGTCCAGCACCGTGTCCGCCCAGGGGCGCAGTACGGCGACGGTCCAGGAGGACCAGTCGGCCTCGGTGACCAGACCGGAGAGCTTGCAGACGGTGTTGGGGTGCGCCGCCAGGGCGCGTACCGCCCGTGCCCAGGGCTGGAGTTCGGCCGGGGCCGAGGCGACGGGCGGCTTGCCGAGGTGGTCGAGGACGAAGGTCAGTCCGGGCACGCCGGCCGCCGCCACGGCCGCCGCGGGCAGCTGGTGCGGCAGCACCACGAGGTCGTAGGCGAGTCCGGCCTCCGCGACGGCGGCGAGGCCGCGCAGGACGTCGGGGCGCAGCAGCCAGCGGGGGTCCGGTTCGCTCTGGACCTGGTGGCGGACGCCGACGAGCCGGTGGCCGCCGGGGAGTTCGCGGAGGGCGCAGAGGGTGTCGGCGACGCCGGGGGCGGTGAGGTCGGTCCATCCGACGACCCCGGCGACGAGGTTGTCGGCGGCGGCGAGCGTAAGGAGCTCGGGGGTCTCCTCCACCGTGCACACCGTCTGGACGAGCACGGTGGCGCGCACCCCCGCGGCACGGGCCAGGGGCGTCAGGTCGTCGATGCCGAACGAGCGCCGGATCGGGGCCATCGCCCGGCCGCTGATCCACTCCTGGTCCCGTACGGAGACGTCCCACACGTGGTGGTGCGCGTCGACGACGTTCACCGCTGCGCCGCTCCGGCGCCGCCGGGCGCCCTCGGCGCGCGACGGGGCGTGTCCGGCAGCAGTCCCTCCGCGCGCAGTTCGTCGAAGAGCACGGCCGGTACGGGTGTGGCGAGCTGTTCGGCGGTGTCGCGTACCTCGGCGGCGGACCGGGCGCCGGTGAGGACGCCCGCCACGGCCGGATGGCCGAGGGAGTAGTGGAGGGCGGCGGCACGAAGGGGTACGCCGTGGCGTTCTGCGGCCTCCTTGAGGCGCAGGGCGCGCGCCACGAGGTGCGGCGGTGCGGTGGTGTAGTCGTAGCGGGCGCCGGGGCGGGGATCGGCGAGGAGCCCGGAGTTGTACACGCCGCCGACGACGACGCTCTTGCCGCGGGCCGCCGCCTCCGGCAGCAGGTCGGTGAGGGCGCTCTGGTCGAGGAGTGTGTAGCGGCCGGCGCACAGGACGGCGTCGACGTCGGTGTCGCGCAGGAAGCGGGCCAGCATCGCCGCCTGGTTCATGCCCGCGCCGATCGCGCCGACGACGCCTTCCGCCCGCAGTCTTTCCAGCGCCGGGTAGGCGTGCCGGAAGGCGGCCTCCGCGTGGTCGTCGGGGTCGTGGAGGTGGACGACGTCGACGCGGTCGAGGCCGAGGCGTCGGAGGCTGTCCTCGAGTCCGCGGAGGACGCCGTCGGCGCTGAAGTCCCATACCCGGCGGTGGTCGGCGGGTACGGCGAAGCCGTGGGCCAGGTCGTCGCCCGCCACGGGGCACGGCTCGAGCAGCCGGCCGACCTTCGTGGAGAGCGTGTACGAGCCGCGCGGCCGGGCACGGAGCGCCTCGCCGAGTCGTCGTTCCGCCAGTCCGAGCCCGTAGTGGGGTGCGGTGTCGAAGGCGCGGATGCCCACGTCCCAGGCGGCGTCGACCGTGGCGACGGCGTCCTCGGGGCCGACGGGTGTGTAGAGATTGCCGATGCCGGACGCCCCGAAGGACAGTTCGGTGATCTCGACCGCGCTGTGTCCGAGCGTGCTGCGTCGCATCCGGCTGCTGTCCCCTCGCCAGTGGATCCGGACGTCCGTCGATTCATATTCATCGGATCACTGATGGCCGTCAACACCATCACTCAAGGGGAATCGAGCCTTCCCCTCCTCACCTGTCCGATCTATCGCAGCGGCCCGCGCGCCCGCAGCGTCAGCGTGAAGAGGACGCCGCCGACCACCCTCCCGGACGGAAGGGTGGCGAGGCCGGTGCTTGAGCGCCCCGCGGCCGGGTACCCGCGATCCGCACCCGGGCCGCAGCGAAGGAGTTCCCATGCCTGCCCGCGACGCTCTGGCGGAGTACCGCCGCAAGCGCGATTTCCACCGCACCAGCGAGCCCTCGGGAAGGGGCGGCCCCCACGACCGCGAGGCGCTCTCGTTCGTGGTCCAGATCCACGACGCGAGCACGATGCACTTCGACTTCCGCCTCGAGGTGGACGGCGTCCTCAAGAGCTGGGCCGTCCCGAAGGGCCCGTCCGCCGACCCCGGCGCGAAGCGCCTCGCCATGCCGACCGAGGACCATCCGCTGGAGTACGCGGACTACGAAGGCGTCATCGCGCCCGGCGAGTACGGCGCCGGTGCCGTCATCATCTGGGACGAGGGCACCTACCGCAGCCTCGCCACCGACCGGCGCGGCAACGAGATCCCCTTCGCCGACGCCCTGGCGGCCGGCCACGCCTCGTTCTGGCTCGACGGCAGGAAACTGCACGGCGGCTACGCGCTGACCCGCACACGCGACGGCCGGGACGGCGGACGCGAGACGTGGCTCCTGGTGAAGAAGCACGACCGGCACGCCTCCCCGCACCACGCGCCGGAGCCCCGCCGGGCCCGGTCCGCCCGCACGGGCCGGACCCTCAAGAGGGTGACGGCGGACGCGTCGTCCAGCGGTTCCTGAGTCGGCGCGCGCTCCGCACCTTCGCCGGAGCCCTGGGGGAGGATGGTGCGGATGATGTTCTCGGACGCCGTCTACGCGGCCTTGGGGGTCGGCGCACTGGCGGCAGCCGTCGTGCCGCGGATCGTGTTCAAGCGCCCGTTGTCGATGCCCATGGTGTTCCTGGCGGCGGGCGCGCTCGTCGCCGCGCTCCCGCTCCCTGTGCCGGTCGTGGACCCGGTGAGGGACCGGCTGTGGGTGGAACACGTCACCGAGGTCTGCGTGATCGTGTCCCTGATGGGCGCGGGCCTGGCCATCAACCGCCCGTTCGGGCTGCGCGCATGGGCAGGTCCCTGGCGTCTGCTGGGGATCACCATGCCGCTCACCGTCGCGTGCACCGCGCTGGCGGCCTGCCTGCTGCTGGAGTGGCCGTTCGCCCTCGCCCTGCTGCTGGCGGCGGTGCTCTCGCCCACCGATCCGGTGCTGGCGGCGGAGGTCCGGGTCGGGGAGCCCACCGACGCCGAGCAGGACGAGGACGAGGTGCGCTTCACCCTCACCAGCGAGGCCGGTCTCAACGACGGGCTGGCTTTCCCTTTCGTCCTGGCGGCGCTGGCCGCCGCCTCCGCTGCGGCTTCCGGCCGGCCCTTCGAATGGATCGGCGGCTGGCTGCTGACCGATCTGCTCGGAAAGAGCGCCATCGGCGTGCTGACGGGCCTTGCTGCCGGACAGCTCCTCGGCCGGATGTTCTTCCGCGCCAAGCTCTCCGCCCTGCGGCTGTCCGAGCACATGGAGGGCTTCGTCGCCCTGGGTGCCACCTTCGTGTCGTACGGCGTGGCCGAACTGCTGCACGGCTACGGCTTCCTCGCGGTCTTCGTCACCGCCTGCGCCATCCGGTCCGCCGAGCGCAGCCACGGTTATCACAAGGTCCTGCACGAGTTCACCGAGCAGGTCGAGCGCCTGTTGACCGCCTTCCTCCTCTTCCTCCTCGGCGGCTATCTGGTCACCGGCGGGCTCGGCGCGCTCGACTGGCCGGGCGCGCTCCTCGGTGTACTGCTCATCCTCGTGATCCGCCCGGTCACTGGCTGGGTCGGCCAGCTGGGCTTCCGTACGGGCACCCGCGAGCGGCTCGTCACCTCCGCGTTCGGCATCCGCGGTATCGGCTCGCTGTTCTATCTCGCGTACGCCTTGGGGCAGGGCCGTTTCGCCGGGCACGCCGAGGAGCTGTGGTCCGTCGTCGCCTTCGCCGTCCTTGCGTCCGTCATGATCCATGGAGTCGCGGCCACCCCGGTGATCAGCCGTCTGGACCGGCTCCGCGGCCGAGCCGGCCCACCGCCGTGACCGGACGGTCCCGCCCCGAGCGCCTCGTCAGGGCGCGAGCCGGTCCGGCATGCGGAACTCGCACCACACGCACTTTCCGCTGCCGCGTGACTCGACGCCCCAGCTGTCGGAGAGCCGGTCCACCAGCATCAGGCCCCGCCCGGAGACGCCCGCGACGCCGGCCTCACGCCGGCGCGGCAGCGCGCTGGAGCGGTCCTCGACCTCGACCCGGAGCCGCCGTTCGGCGCCGGCCAGGACCCGGGTGGTGACGATCGCCCCGCCGTCGGTGTGCATGAGCGCGTTCGTGATCATCTCGTCGGCGGCCAGCTCGATCTCGTCCGCCCGCTCGCCGGCACCCCACGCGCGTACGGCGGCCCTGACCATGTGGCGTGCCGAGCGCAGCGCCTCCGGGTCGCCCTGGGCGACGTGCTGCTGGAGGCGGCCGCCCGCCTGGGCGGTGTAGGCGCCCTTGCGGCGCAGCAGCAGGAGCGCCACGTCGTCGTCGCCCCCGCGTTCGTCCACCACCTCGCAGAGCCGGTCCGCCAGCAGCTGGAGGTCGCGCGGGCCGCCGTGAACCAGCTCGGCGAGCAGTTGCATCCCGTCGTCGAGGTCGGCGCCGGGCTGTTCGACCAGGCCGTCCGTGTACATCACCAGCGTCTGCCCGGGGTCGAGCTCGACGGTGCTGACCGGGTACTCGAGCCGGCCGAACTCGGCGGAGAGCCCCAGCGGCAGCCCTCCCTGGAGCGCCAGCCTCCGGCAGCTGCCGTTGAGTTCCCTGATCAGCGGGTCGACGTGCCCGGCCCTGACGACCTGCACGACCCCGGTGGAGAGGTCGACCTCGGCGTAGGTGCAGGTGGCGAAGCGGTCGGTGTCCAGTTCGTGCAGGAAGACGGAGGCCCGGGCCATCACGGTGGCCGGTGTGTGGCCTTCTGCGGCGTAGGCACGCAGGACGATGCGGAGCTGTCCCATCACGGCGGCCGCGTGTGTGTCGTGGCCCTGTACGTCGCCGATGACGGCCCCGACACGGCCGCCGGGCAGCGCGATGATGTCGTACCAGTCGCCGCCGATGTCCCGCCCGAACCGCGCGGAACGGTAGCGCACCGCGATCTGCGCGCCCGGCACTTCGGGGATCCGGCGCGGCAGCATGGCCTGCTGGAGCCCCTCCGCGAGGTCGTGCTCCTGCTCGTAGAGCATGGCCCGCTGGAGGCTCTGGGCGATGCTGCTGCCGAGCGCCACCAGGAGATTGCGCTCATCGGCGCTGAAGCTGGTCTTGTCGCTGTAGAGAAGCCCCAGCGCTCCGATGGGGCGGGCCTGGGCGATCAGGGGCAGGTACGCCGCGGCGGTGATGCCGAGTCCGCGGATGTGCGGCCACAGGACCGGGTACGACCGGGCGAAGTCGGCCGCGGACTCGATGAAACGCGGGGTGAGCGTACGCACGACTTCGCTCATCGGGTACTGCTCGTCGACCCGTGTGTAGCGGGTGCCGGGCACGAAGGAGCCTTCCGGACCCTCGGCCACGAGATGGATACGGCCCGACTCGAGCAGTCCCATGACGAGGCTGGTGGCGCCGAGGTGCTCGAGCCCGTGGGTGTTCTTGAGCAGTTCGATGACGTCCTGCACGGTCCTGGCGTGCGCCAGGGCGGCCGTGGTGCTCTCGACGACGCTGGTCTGTTTGCGGCGCTCGAGGTCGACCTCGACATGGGCGGTGGAGTCGGCGAGCTCCTGGGTGGCGTCCCGGACGATGCCGATGATGCGCACGGGGCGGCCGGTCTCGTCCCGCCGTACGCAGCCCTGGGTGTGGGTCCACCGCAGGGTGCCGTCACGGCGCCGGATACGGAAGTAGGCGCCGTAGTTGTCGTTCCCGCTCTTGAGTGCCTGGGCCACCATCGTGTCCAGCCGGACGGCCTCGTCGGCCGGTACCCGCATGCCCAGGCTCTCCGGACGGCCGTCGTACTCCTCGGGACGCAGGTCGAACACCTCGAGGCCGGGCCCGTCCATGTGCATGAGCCCGCTTGAAAGGTCCCAGTCGAAGGTGCCCATGCGGTTGAGGTGCAGGCTCACGTCCGCGTGCGCCGGCCAGTCGTCGGGGAGCGACAGGGCACCCGCTGCCCGATCAACCATGGAGCCACTCTGTCACGATTTGTCGTCTTCCACGAGCTGTCGGACGGACCGCTCAGCGCGGCAGCTCGTCCGCCTCCGGAAGGGTTTCCCGGCCCGGGCCGGCGGGAGCGACCGGCTCCGCGCCGACCGGATCCTGCTCCGGCCCGGCCTCCGACCCCGCGGTAGGACCAGGGTCGGCCGGTTCGGGCTCCACGAGGTCGGGCACCCCTTGGTCCGGGTCCGCGGGCAGGTCCGGCTGCGGGGCGGCCGGGACCTCGGGCTCCACCGGCGGTTCGAGCGCCGGGGGCTCGACGGGCGCCGGCTCCACGGGCGGCCGCGGAGGGGCGGTCGAGGGCCGGGGCTCGGGAGTGGCGCCCTCCGCACCCGCCGGATCCGCCGCCCCGTCCGGGTCCGTGCGGGTGGGGTCGGCGAAGACCTCGTCGGGGTCGACGGGCGGGAGCACGGCGGGCCTGGCGTCGTCCTCGCCCTCCGTGCCGCTGGGGCGCTCGATCCAGCCGTTGTCGATGGCGCTGACGAGCAGGAGGTTGTTGACGGCCTGCGTGGCCGGTTTGATGACGATCACCCGGTCCGTCCGGTATCCGGTCCAGGGCTCGCCCTTGTTGACCAGCGCGGTCCTGATCGCCACCGGCTGCTTCAGCGGTGCTCCGGAGGCACAGCGCACCCGCGGGGCCCCGAACTCGTCGACCAGTACGGCGGTACCGGCCTGGAGCACCGACTGCCGGGCGACGGCGGACCCGTCACGGAAGCCGTGGCCGGTGACCCGGACGTCGGCGCGGAGCACGACCGGGGTGAGGCCGCGCAGGAACGCGGCGACTCCGGACCGCTCGACGCCCACCGCTTCGGCGAAGGCCTTCGCCTTGCGCTTGTCCGCCGCCAGCAGCCCGGCCTGGCGTCCGATGTCGCAGGCGGCCTCCTCCTGGGTGCCCGCGTAGAGGCCCGGTGTCGCGCCGGACACCGTACGGAGGGTCACCCCGCCCCCGGACGGGCTCTTCGGCGCACTGGCGACGGCCGGCAGCGCCGCCGGCGCTCCGGCCGTGACGGTCGACGCGGTGAAGGGATCCGGTCCCGGCGCGGCGCGCGACTGGAGGAGGATCTCCCCCGGCTCGGCCGCCCTGCTGTCACCACCGCAGCCGGCGGCCAGCGGCCCCAGGCACAGCACGGCGACCGTCGCGTACAGACCACGCATCGGTGAGCGCACCAAGATCTCCCGCCTCCCGCAGCTCGAGATGTCCCTCCATTTCTGACGGATCATCACCGAAGCCGCGACTTGAACGCGTTCAGTTCAGCGCATAAGGTCGGCGTCAGAAGGTTTGAACACGTTCAACCGATGGGGGGTGCGGCATGTTCGTACTGGTCAACCTGATCGTCATGCTGGGCATGCTGGTCGTCGTGCCCGCCGGGCTGCGTCTTGTGGACCCCGTACGGCTCGCGCCCGTTCGGCGGATGTGGCCGCTGTTCGCCGTGCCGGGCGCGGTCGCGCTGTGGCTGCCGCGGGGCGCCGTCGCCACCACGCTCGCCGTCGTCTACGCGCTGGGCACACTGCTGCTCGCCGCCCAGGCGCCGCGGCGGCTGGTGCGCACCCGTTCCTTGGCGCCCGCCGAGGTCGCGGTGCTCACCGCGCTGGCCGCACCGTCCGTCGCGGGCCTCGCGCTGGTCGCCGAGCGGGCCGGGTACGAGTTGTTCGGCTTCACGTTGCCGATCCTGGCGCTGACGGTGCCGCACTTCCACTTCGCCGGATTCACCGCCGCGCTCGTGGCGGGCCTGGTGTGCGGCGCGGCTGCCGGAGGGCTCGCCCGCTTCGCCGCCCTGAGCGTGCCGCTCGGCACGCTGACCGTCCTCGCGGGGTACTTCGTCGACGACTGGGCCGAACTGGCGGGCGCGCTGGTGCTGACCGCGGGCATGTGGGCCGTGGCGCTGCTGACCTGGCGCGACGTCCGGGGTGCGGAACGGGACCCGTACACCCGGGCGCTGCTGGCCGTCTCGGCGGCGGTGCTGGTGGCGACGATGCTGCTGGCGCTGAGCTGGGCGGTAGGACAGGCCGCCGACATCCCGCACCCCGGCCTGACATGGATGGCCGCCACCCACGGGCTGGGCAACGCCCTCGGCTTCGCACTCTGCTCGGTACTGGCCTGGCGGAGGATCAAGGACATGAAGGAGAGTGCCGCATGAACGGCGCGGACAGGGCCACCGGACGGCTCACCTACCGGAACGTCGGTGCCACGCGGCACGGGCCGCTCCCGGCCGGCTACAACCACCTGCACCACACCACCCGGATCGGTCAGGGCCGGGCCGTCTTCGAGGCGGCGGGCACCGCCGTGACGACCTGGCGCATGCACCGCGGGTCGGGCGCCAGGCTGCGGGCCTCGGTCCATCGCGCCGAACCCGGTGCCCGCGTCGAGGTGTCCGTCGGCGTCGGCCCGCTCCGCATCAGCGCGCCGTGCGAGGTGATCTGGACGGTGTACGAGAAGGACCGCACCGGCTTCGCCTACGGCACCCTCACCGGGCACCCGGAGACCGGAGAGGAGTCGTTCGTCGTGGACCTGCACGACGACGGGTCCGTCTGGTTCACCGTCCTGGCGTTCAGCAGGCCCGCCGCCTGGTACAGCCGGCTCGGCGGTCCGGTCGTCCCCGTGCTCCAGCACTGGTACGCCCGGCGGCTCGGCCACACGCTGCGGCGGATCGCCGCGGCCTGATACTGGAGGTGATGGAATGGTTCGGCGACGACGCTTACTGGCTGAGCAGGCTGGTCTTCCAGCGGGCTCTTGCCGCCGTGTATCTCGTCGCCTTCCTCACCGCCGCGCTGCAGTTCCGGGCGCTGATCGGCGAGCGGGGCATGCTGCCGGTGCCGGACTTCCTGCGCCGGGTGCCCGCCAAGGAGTCGCCGAGCCTCTTCAGGCTGCACTACTCCGACCGTTTCTTCGCACTCGTCGCCTGGACGGGCTGTCTGCTCTCCGCGGCCCTGGTCGCCGGAGCCGCCGACCGGTTGCCGCTCGTGGTCGCGATGGCCTGGTGGGCGGTGCTGTGGGTGCTGTACCTCTCCATCGTCAACGTGGGCCAGACCTGGTACGGATTCGGCTGGGAGACCCTGCTGCTGGAGGCCGGCTTCCTCGCGGTCTTCCTCGGCAACGAGCACAACCAGCCGCCGGTGCTGGTGTTGTGGCTGTTGCGCTGGCTGCTGTTCCGGGTGGAGTTCGGGGCGGGGCTCATCAAGATCCGCGGTGACCTGTGCTGGCGAAATCTGACCTGTCTGTACTTCCATCACGAGACCCAGCCCATGCCCGGCCCGCTCAGCTGGTACTTCCACCGTCTCCCCCGAGCCGCCCACAGGGTGGAGGCGGCGGCCAACCACGTCGTCCAACTCGGCGTCCCCGTCCTGCTCTTCGCCCCGCAGCCGGTGGCGAGCGTGGCCGCCGGGCTGATCGTGGTGACCCAGCTGTGGCTGGTCCTGTCGGGCAACTTCGCCTGGCTCAACTGGCTGACGATCGTCCTCGCCCTGTCCGCGCTGGACGGCTCGCTCGTCGCGGGAGACCGCTCACTTCCCGGAGCACCGCTCTGGTTCGAGATCGTGGTGATCGCCGTGACCGCGCTGCTGCTGGTCCTCAGCTACCGCCCGGCGCGCAACCTGCTCTCGAAACGGCAGGCGATGAACCGCTCGTACGACTCACTGCACCTGGTCAACACCTACGGCGCGTTCGGCACGGTGGGCCGGGTCCGGCTGGAACTGGTCGTCGAGGGCACCGATGAGGGGACCCTCAAGGAGGGCACCGTCTGGCGGGAGTACGAGTTCAAGGGCAAGCCGGGCGACGTGCACCGGCTGCCGCGCCAGTTCGCGCCCTATCACCTGCGGCTGGACTGGCTGATGTGGTTCGCCGCGCTCTCCCCCGTCTACGCGCGGTCGTGGTTCCTGCCCTTCGTGGAACGCCTGCTCGAAGGCGACCGGGACACGCTGCGGCTGCTGCACCGCAACCCCTTCCCCGACCGGCCGCCCGCCCATGTCCGGGCGCGGCTCTACCGCTACCGGTTCACCACCGGGCGGGAGCGCCGTGAGACCGGTGCGTGGTGGCACCGCACCTACGTCCGCGAATTCCTGGCACCCACACGGCTCTCATGAAGGACGACAGCGGCGGGGGCCTCATCCGTGTGCCCCCGGCCCTGGCGGGCGGGGGGCACACGGATCGAAGCGCGGGTCAGGTCAGTCGATACCCGGCAGGATGTGCGGTTCGGCGAGGTCGTCCTCGTATCCGGCGAGCCGGATCGGGGCCGAGCGCGCCCAGACCTCCAGATTGCGGATCTCCTCGGCCTTGGCGGCCCGTTCGACGCCGCGTTCCGGCGGTCGTTGGTCTTGCTTCACATCTTGTGTCACCGCGCACTCCTCTGTGTCGCGTAACTGGGACAGGGCAGTTCGGTCGCGGTGGCGCCGTCACTCGGGCGGGACCGCAGCCTGGTTGCAGACCTGTCCCAGGACGGCCGAAGGGGTTTCGTGGATCCCTTGGTGGCTGTCCATTGACCCCAGGTTAACCAAATGAGCACCACCGCGCTCGATGGGGCCTCTAATTCCGCTTGATTCCGGCCAATACCGTGTCCGAACCGCAACAAAAGGCCGGTGCACCCGTATCGGGTGCACCGGCCTCGAGTGCGGTGCGATCCGCGCCTGGAACGGTGGGGCGATGTGCGCCTGGGCGCCTACCAGTTCGCCGGGGCGTAGTCCTTGAGGAAGCAGCCGTAGAGGTCCTCGCCGCCCTCGCCGCGGACGATCGGGTCGTAGACGCGGGCAGCGCCGTCGATGAGGTCCAGCGGCGCGTGGAAGCCGGCGTCCGCCAGGCGCATCTTGTCGGGGTGCGGCCGCTCGTCGGTGATCCAGCCGGTGTCGACGGCCGTCATCAGGATGCCGTCCGCCTCGAACATCTCCTGGGCGCTGGTACGGGTCAGCATGTTCAGCGCGGCCTTGGCCATGTTCGTGTGCGGGTGGCCGGCCCCCTTGTAGCCGCGGCTGAAGACGCCTTCCATGGCGGACACGTTGACGACGTACTTCCGCTTGCCGGGCGCCGCGGCCATGGCCGGACGGAGCCGGCTGATCAGGATGAACGGCGCCGTCGAGTTGCAGAGCTGCACCTCGAGCAGCTCGACGGGGTCGACCTCGGAGACCGTCTGGATCCAGCTGTTCGTGTCGTGCAGGTCGGGCACGAGGCCGCCCGCGTCGATGGCCGTCCCTGCCGCGATGCGCTCGAGCGAGGCGGAGCCGCTGACCAGCGCGAGGTCCGTGACGTCCTGGGCCGTCAGCCCGTCCCCGGCGGACGACGGCAGCGCGGCCACCGACTCGACGGCGCCGCTGCCGAAGGTGCCGATGACCTCGGCCGGCGGCAGCTCGCCCGCGGGCAGCGGCGCGCTCTCGGCGGTGAGCAGCTCCCGGTACGCCTGCGGGGAGCGGCGGACGGTCTGGGCGGCGTTGTTGATCAGGATGTCCAGCGGGCCCTCCGCGGCGACGGAGTCGGCGAGGGCCACGACCTGCGCCGGGTCGCGCAGGTCGATACCGACGATCTTGAGACGGTGGATCCACTCGTCACTGTCCGGCATCGCTTTGAAGCGGCGGATCGCGTCGTTGGGGAAGCGGGTGGTGATGGTCGTGTGCGCACCGTCCCGCAGCAGCCGCAGGGCGATGTACATGCCGATCTTGGCGCGGCCACCGGTGAGCAGGGCCCGCTTGCCGGACAGGTCCGTCCGCGCGTCACGGCGGGCACGGTTCTCGGCCGCGCACGACTGGCACAGCTGGTGGTAGAACGCGTCGACCTCGACGTAGCGCGCCTTGCAGATGTAGCAGGAACGCGGACGGCGGAGTACCCCGGCGATCTCGCCCATGACGGACGACGACGGCAGCAGGCCCTGCGTCTCGTCGTCGATCCGGGCGGCGGAACCGGTCGCGGTCGCCTCCGTGACGGCCTTGTCGTGCGCCGTCTTGGCGGCCCGTCGCTCCTGGCGGCGGCGCTGCTTCACCGTCCGGTAGATCCCGGCGGTGGCGCGGCGCACCGCGATCGCGTCGGGATGGTCGACCTCGAGCTTGTCGAGCTCTTCGAGCACGCTCAGGCAGACGGCCAGCCGCTCCGGGTCGATGCCCGGCCCGTACGCCACCGGGCTGTCCTCTGTCACCGTCATCGCTGGTTGCCGTTCCTCGGTCACTCGAATGCCACGTTTCAAAAGCACGACTGTACTGAGAGTCGAGTGGTCGGCCAAATGACGGCCGTCACGTCGGCCGCCGCCGCCGCGGGACGGGAACCTCGGTCCACGGGCAAGAAGGCGGGACGGATGGCCGGATCTCGTCGGGTCGGCAGGTGATCGTCGAGTGCGTGAACCGGTCTGGACCTCTGATGCCCCATGGGCCGCCTCGTCCCGAGCGCCCACTGCCGCCACCGCCCCGGCGACGCGCGCCGCACGGTCGGGGCGGCGCTCCGCCCCCTCGCGCGGCACATCCGTTTTGCGACAGGTTTCACATTTCCCACACAGTTCGGCGGGGCGGGCCCCACTATGTGATCCGTCAGGTCCGACGTGGCGGTCGCCGTGTGCGCTCCGGCCACTTCCAGGGGGGACAGGGCATGCCGGATGGGGGTCCGGCATGCCCTGTCGGGGGCTTTCCGCCGGTCGACGGCCGCATGGCCACCAGGGGGCGCGACGAGCGCCGGGACCGAAGCCTTCTCTAACGTTGCAGAAGCATGCGGGTGACAGCCTCCGAACGGATACTGGAGGGTGAACCGTGTGCGCGCCGACCGGTCCGGCAGTCGTCCCGGGACAGCGCGCCCCCGCCGGAAGGGGGACCTCGGCACTACACCCGTACTACGTCGGTAGTACGCACAAGTGCCTGCTCAAGAACGACGACGTGAAGCCGGACACGGGACAGGGTGGTGACCATGAGCTCCCTCGCGCTGTCCGTGCTCCTGTCACTCGTCTCGGCGGTCGCCTACGCGGCCGGGGCGATCCTTCAGGAACACGTGGCGACCACGACGCCCTCCAGGCCGTACGCCCCACTGCACCAGAGGCGCTGGTGGGCCGCCGTCGTCCTCAACAGCGTGGGAGCCGTACTGCACGTGGTGGCCCTCGCGTACGGCCCGCTGAGCCTGGTCCAGCCGCTGGGAGCACTCACCATCGTCTTCGCCCTGCCGATGGCCGCGCTGTTCGTCCGGCGCAGAGCCGGCCGCACCGCGTGGCGCGGGGCCATCATGGCGACCGTCGGACTCGCCGGACTTCTCGCCCTCACGGGGGAGGCGGAATCCCGCTCGCTGGGCACCGCGGGCCGCGGCGTCCTCGCGGCGGCGACCCTCGGCACCGTGGCGCTGCTCTTCCTGATGGCGCAGGGCATGCACCGGCCGATCATGCGCAGCGTCCTGCTGGCCGGCGCCGCCGGCGTCGCCTTCGGCATCGCGTCCGTGTTCACCAAGTCGGTGGCCGTGGACTGGCAGTGGGACGCACCGCTCGGCCAGTGGCCGAGCCTCGCGGTCATCGCCGCGCTGGCGACGGGCGGCCTCCTCCTGTCGCAGGCGTCCTACCGGGGCGCCGGTCTCGCGGCGCCGCTGGCGACGGTCACCGTCGTCAATCCGGTGGTGGCGGCGGTCGTCGGCATCACCATGTTCGGCGAGGACTTCCGCTACGGCGTGGTCGGCACGGTGCTGGCGCTCGCCTGCGGTGTGGTGGCGGCCGGTGGCCTGATCCTGCTCACGCTCGAGCGCCTGGGCGGGGCTCCGGGCGTGGGATCAGACCGACACACCTCTCGCCCGGAGGTAGGCGAGCGGGTCGATGTCCGAGCCGTACCCGGGACCCGTACGGATCTCGAAGTGGAGATGCGGTCCCGTGCTGTTGCCGGTGGATCCTGAGCGGGCGATCCGCTGACCGGCACTCACCTGCTGGCCCGCACGCACGGTCAGCGCGGACAGGTGCGCGTACTGGCTGTAACGGCCGTCGCCGTGCCGGATGACGATCTCGTACCCGTACGCGCCGCCCCAGCCGGCAGAGACGACCTTTCCTGAGGCGACCGCCTTCACGGACGTGCCGGTGGGCACCGCGAAGTCGACGCCCGTGTGATAGCCGCTCGACCAGGACGAACCAGTCTTGCGGTAGGCGGTCGACGGCCCGGCGGCGACGGGCGCGGCGAACGAGGCTGCCTCGGTGCGGGGCTTCTGGGCGGGGGCGGGCTTGGAGGCCGGCTTGGGGGCGGGCTTCGGCTTCGGCGCGGGAGCGGGCACGGGCTTGGGCTTGGGCTTGGGTGCCGTCTTCGGCTTGGGCTTCGGCGCCGTCTCCGGCCGCACCTTCTCCGCCTGGCGGTCCGGCCCGGCGGTGGCGGGCCGATCCCCCTGTGGCGCGGCCTTGCCCCGCAGGGTGAGCCGCTGCCCGGGGAAGATCAGATCGGGGTCGTCACCGACCACCGTGCGGTTCTGCGCGTACAACTGCTGCCAGCCGCCCTTCACCCGCTCGGTGCGGGCGATGCGGGAGAGCGAGTCGCCCCGGGCGACCGTGTAGCCCTCGCGCTGCGTCGGAACGGTCGTGGGGGACGTTGCGGCCTTCGGCGCGATCCGCTTCGGCGGAGCGGCCTCCTGGGGCCGCGGCTGCGTGATCTCGGGGGCGTCCCCGCCACGGGTCAGCCCCGCCTTCACGGAGCAGGTCGGCCAGGCGCGCGGCCCCTGCGCCTCGAGCACCTTCTCCGCGACGGCGATCTGCTGGTCCTTGGTGGCGAGATCCGCGCGCGGGGCGTACTTGCGGCCGCCGTACGCCTCCCAGGTGGCCTGGCTGAACTGCAGACCGCCGTAGTAGCCGTTGCCGCTGTTGATCCGCCAGTTGTCGGTCGACTCGCAGGCCGCGACCTTCTCCCACACGTCGACGGAGGCGGCGTGCGACGATCCCGCGCCGACCAGGGGCAGCGCGATGCCGGCGCCGCCTGCCGTGACGGTCAGCGAAGCGCGGTTGATGCGGCTCGGCTGATATCTGCGGTGTCGACCGGTTCCGGCCATGACGGGCTCCCCCTGGACGCATTTCAGGTCATGTCGCAATCGGCCAACTTAGGCTGCGGGTACGGACAGTGACAAGGTCTCAGCGGAGAGCTGGCCGATACCGGACGGTGGCCGGGAGGCGTTTCCCCCACCCCGCCCCTTCCCGAAACCGGGGCTCCGCCCCGGACCCCGTGGGGTGCTGACGGCCGCCAGCCCCCTCCGGGGAGGGGAGAGAAGGGTTCTTTGGGGCTGACGCCCCCATCCACCCCCGCACAGCCCGTACGCTGCCGGCCCGCGTGCCGCTGCGCGGGCGTTCCCCACCCCGCCCCTTTCCCGAAACCGGGGCTCCGCCCCGGACCCCGTGGGGGCTGACGCCCCAGCCCTCTCCAAGGAGGGGAGGGTTCTGCGGGGGCTGACGCGCCCATACGCCGGGCCACGCCCGCGCGGGCGCAACGTCGGCCAGGACGACGACGGGACTACGTGGCCCGGGCCGGGCGCGTCCCACCGCGGGTGAGGAAGTCGGAGAGGGCGACGGCGTTACGTGGCCCGGCCGGGCGCGTCCCGCCGCGGGTGAGGAAGTCGGAGAGGACGACGGGGCTACGTGACCCGGACCGGGCGCGTCCCACCGCGGGTGAGGAAGTCGGAGAGCGGCAGCGTCGCCGCGCCCACCGTGACCGCGTCCGCGCCCAGTCGGCCGAGTTCGATCGTCGTGCGGGCGGCGGCGTGTTCAAGGGCGTACTCGGCCGCGTAGCGCCGCACTTGGGGCAGGAGGTGCGGGCCGAGCTGGAGTCCGGCCCAGCCGCCGAGCAGGATGCGTTCGGGCCGGAAAAGGTTGATGAGGTCGGCGACCGCGGCGCCCAGGTATGCGGCCGTCTCGTCGAGGAGGGCCAGGGCCGCGGAGTCGGCCGGCCCGTCGAGGGGATACGCCGCGGCGAGCAGCGCGGCCAGCGCCGTCTCGTCGTCGGTGTCGGCCATGTCGTCCGTGTCCGCCGTCGCCGGCGCCACGCCCGCTTCCCGCCGGCGTTCGCGGAGTGCTTCCGCGCCGGCGTACGCCTCGAGGCAGCCGAGGGATCCGCACCGGCAGCGCCGCCCCCGGATGTGGACCACGGTGTGGCCCCATTCGAGGGCGTCGGTACGGGCGCTCTCGTCGGGTGTCGCGGCGTGCACGACGCACGCGCCGACTCCGGAGCCGATGAGGGCGACCGCGGCGGATGCCGCTCCCCGGCCGCCGCCGAACCACATCTCCGCCTGCCCGAGCGTCTTCGCGCCGTTGTCGATGAACAGCGGTGCCTCGGAAGGGATGTCGACGGCTTTGCGCAGCAACTGCTCGAAGGGGACGGCGTTCCAGCCGATGGTCTGGCCGTGGACGACGGCGCCGTCGGCGGAGTGTTCGACGATGCCGGGCACGCCGATGCCGACGCCGAGCAGCAGGCCGGGATCGGCGTCGCCGTCGCGCAGGACGTCGGCGACGGCGGCGCGTACGTGGGAGACGATGCGGTCGACGTCGTAGCCGTGCTGGGCGAGCGGCCGCTCGGTGCGCGCCAGCTCGGTGAAGGAGAGGTCGAAGAGTTCGGCCCGTACGCGGGTCTCACCGATGTCGATGCCGATCAGCAGGCCGCTGGCGGGGGCGACGCGCAGCAGGGTGCGTGGCCTGCCGCCGTCGGAGTCGACGATGCCGGCTTCTTCGAGGAGGCCCTCGGTGACGAGTTCGGAGACGACGTTGCTGATGGAGCCCGAGCTGAGTCCGGTGGCCGGTCCGAGTTCCTGGCGGCTCAGCGGGCCGTCGAAGTACAGCCGCTGCAGGACGAGGGCGCGGTTGCCGCGCCGCAGGTCGCGCACTGTCCGTCTCTTGCCGTCCGCCATGATGCTCCTTCCCCTGGACGCAACATACCCCGGCGGGGTCGGTGCTCCACGGACAGGGGCGCGCCCCCGCCGGCCGGCCGCGACACCGCCCGGTGGAGGTGCGCCCACCGGCCGGCAGCGGGCGCCCGCCGACGCCTGCACCCTGCCGGTGCGGGCGTCGGCCACGGGCCCGGCGCGGTCGCAGGCACGCTCAGCACGGCACCGGCAACGCCGGCTCGGTGCCTCTTCTGCGCGCAGACCGGCACCGCGATTTCGGAGGCGCGGTCGAGCATCGCCTCGGCCCGGACGGCGGGCAGGTGGAGCCGCCACGCCCCCGGCCGCGAGCCACGCGAGCACGCCTGCCATGGCCGCGTCCCCTGCGCCGATGGTGTTGACGACGTCGGCGGGTACGGCGGGGGCGGCGACCAAGGCGACCACGGCACCGTCCGCCGTGTGGACGGTGCTGCCCCAGGCGCCGCGGGTCATGACCACGAGCCGCGTTTGCCGAGCTCGTCATGCCTGGTCAGGCGGGTGTGGCGGTCCGGAGTCGAGCGGGGCGCCGCCCGCTTGGGGCGCCGCGGTGCCCGAACGGCGCCCGCGGGCCGACAATGACCGCGTGCGGAAGCCTCCGCACGGCTCGAGGATCGATGAATGGCCTGCCGTATCCCTGCGTATGCGTAGGGGCGGCACATTCCTACGGACTTCCAGGAGCACACGCATGAGTGGAACAGCTCAGATCGGCGTCACGGGTCTCGCGGTGATGGGCCGGAATCTGGCCCGGAACTTCGCCCGCAACGGCTTCACCGTGGCCGTGCACAACCGTACGGCCGCAAGGACGCGGGCCCTGGTGGAGGAGTTCGGGGGCGAGGGGACGTTCGTCGCCGCCGAGTCGCCGGAGGAGTTCGTCGCCGCGCTGGAGCGGCCGCGCCGTCTGGTCATCATGGTCAAGGCCGGTGACGCCACGGACGCGGTGATCGAGGAGTTCGCACCACTGCTGGAAGAGGGCGACGTCATCATCGACGGCGGCAACGCCCACTTCGCCGACACCAGGCGCCGCGAGAAGGAATTGCGGGAACGCGGTATCCACTTCGTGGGCGTCGGGATCTCCGGCGGCGAGGAGGGCGCCCTGCACGGTCCGAGCATCATGCCGGGCGGCTCGGCCGAGTCGTACGCCTCGCTCGGCCCGCTGCTGGAGAGGATCGCGGCGAAGGCCCCCGACGGCACCCCGTGCGTCACGCACGTCGGGCCGGACGGCGCCGGGCATTTCGTGAAGATGGTGCACAACGGCATCGAGTACGCCGACATGCAGCTCATCGCGGAGGCGTACCACCTGCTGCGTACGGTCGCGGGCTACTCGCCCGAGCAGATCGCGCAGACCTTCCGCACCTGGAACACCGGGCGGCTGGACTCGTATCTGATCGAGATCACCGCGGAGGTGCTGGCGCACACGGACGCGGCCACGGACAGGCCGTTCGTCGACGTCGTCATGGACCAGGCGGAGCAGAAGGGCACCGGCCGCTGGACGGTGCAGATCGCGCTGGATCTGGGCGTCCCCGTCTCCGGTATCGCCGAGGCCGTCTTCGCGCGTTCGTTGTCGGGCCACGCGGAGCTGCGGGAGGTGTCGCGCTCGCTCCCCGGCCCTCAGCCTCGGCCCCTCGACGCCGAGGAGGCGGGCCGATTCGCCGACCGGGTGGAGCAGGCGCTGTACGCGTCCAAGATCGTGTCGTACACGCAGGGCTTCCACCAGGTGCAGGCCGGGAGCGAGGCGTACGGCTGGGAGGTCGACGCCGGCTCGGTCGCCGCGATCTGGCGTGCCGGCTGCATCATCAGGGCCGCGTTCCTCGACCGTATCCGCGGGGCGTACGACGAACAGCGGGACCTGCCGAGCCTGCTCGCCGACAAGCAGTTCGCCGAGGAGATCGGCGCGGCCCAGGACGACTGGCGGGACGTCGTCGCGACAGCCGCCCGGCAGGGCGTCCCGACGCCGGGCTTCGCCGCCGCGCTGGCCTACTACGACGCGCTGCGGGCGGAGCGGCTGCCCGCCGCGCTCACCCAGGGCCAGCGGGACTTCTTCGGCGCGCACACCTATCGGCGGACCGACCGGGAGGGGTCGTTCCACACGCTGTGGGGCGGCGACCGCTCGGAGGTGACGGCCGACTGACATACGTCCGGAGCCGCTCTCCCCGGTCGGGGAGAGCGGCTCCGGACGGCTCTGCAGGACCGCCGCTCCGTGCGGCTCCGTCAGACGCCGCTCCGTGCGGCTCCGTCAGACGCCGGCCGGTCCCGGCTCCGGTTCCGGTCCCGGAACGGGTTGCGGGCCGGGACCCGGCGGCTGCGGGATCGGATCCGGCGGGGGCACCGGCGGCGGGCTCGGAGTCGGCACAGGACCCGGCATCGGACCCGGGTCCGGCGGCGGCCCGGGGTCGGGCGTGGGCACCGGGGGTGCGGGGGCGGGGTTCGGGTGCGTCATGCCGGCCTCCCGGGGGACGTCATGGATCTCTTCCGTTCCGCGGGACGGATCTTGTGAGGGTCGTTTTCGTTCCGCGGTCCCGTATCGCGTTCCCGTTCCGGCGCGATCCAGTCACGCTGCGGCGTCCCCGGGTCAGGCGCCGGCCGCGGCGGCTGCCGCGCGGAAGCCCGTCCCGGGGCTGGAGAGCACAGGCACCCGGCTGGTGGTGCGGCCGGCGGCGTCGGCCATCGAGGCCTGGGCGAGCACGATGACGTCCGCGCCGCGCACATCGTCGAGGGCCCCGGCCACGGCGTCCACGTATCCGTCGTGGTCCCCCGCCTCGAAACGCTCCCATGCGCCTTCGACGAGCCGCGTGCTCAAATCGATGTCGCGCCCGGCGGCCTCTTCCCTGATGAGCGTGGCCGTCGGCTCCAGGGTGCTACGGACCGCCGCGACCACGACGATCCGCCGGTACCGGGCCGCGGCGGCGGCCATCGGCCGGTCCACCCGGAGCACCGGCACGCCGAGGCGTGACGCGCAGGCTTCCGCGACCTGGCCGATCGTCGAGCAGGTGCACAGCACCGCGGTGGCGCCGTCGGCGACGGCACCGGCGAGGACCTCGTCCACCGCGGCGGCGACGGCCGGAGGGCCCTCGGCCATCGCGCGGGCAAGCAAATCGTCGTGGACGAGATGCCGTAGCTCCAGGGACGGGTGACCACTGTCCCTCAGCGCGTCGAAGACGGGTATGTGGACAGGGGACGTGTGCAGCAGCGCCAGCATGATCGCGATGCTAGCGCCCTCCACGCACGACGCCGGCCGCGCGGCGGGCCGTCTCAGGCGGGCACGACCGGGGCCGCCGGCGTCCCCACCGGCTCGAACGAGGCCAGCATCTGCTCGAGCGCGGCCTGGTCCGGCCCGACGAACGGGTCGGCGCCCGGGGCCCGGGAGATGGTGTCGATCATCCGCGGTGCGATGCCGACGGCCGGCGGCAGGTGCGTGCTGAGGACCGCCTCGGGCGCCATCTCGCGCAGCGGTTGGACACTGGCCAGGTATTTGGCGGTGTCGACGTTGTGGATCCACGGACTGTCCACGGCTGCCCAGAGCAGCTGACCGTCGCGCAGTTCGTCGTCCGTGGCGTCGCCCGCGTGGTCGGAGGTCGCCAGCTCAGCGGTCGGCATCGGGGCGCCGAAGCAGTCCGAGCTGAAGCAGACGCGCGAGGTGTCGTCGTAGAAGCCGGTGGTGGCCGGGTTGTCGAACAGCGGCGGCCGGAAGGCCCTGAGCGTACGGTCGCCGACGTCGAGGCGCTGGCCGGGGTTGAGCAGATACACGCGGTCCAACGGGAGCGGGCGCTCCGTCGACATGATGCCGACGCCGAGGTAGGTCGTGACGAGACGGGCGTGCGGTGCGGCGTCCAGCAGCGCGAACAGCCCTCCGGTGTGATCACGGTCGGGATGCGTCAGCCAGATCCAGCGGACGTCCTCGGGATCGACGACCGAAGCGAGTGTGCCGAGGAAGTCGCGGTCCGGCAGCCCGACGCCGGTGTCGACGACGACGGGCTCCGCCGCGTGGAGCACGAAGGCGTTGACGGCGAGGTAGCCGATGCCGGGGACTTCGAGGCAGTCGTTGAGGACGCTGATGTCCTGACCGACCTTGTGAACAGTCATGGCGGTCTCCGGGAAAGCCCCCTTGTCACGGGGTCGGCGCCGCGGTCCTGCGCTGCGAAGCCGCAGGAGATGCCGCGGTCACCGCATGCCCCACGCTGCACGCGTGCCCACCGCCGGGCCGGAACACTTCTGCTCCCAGTCTCCTCCCCGGCGGCGGGGTTCGCCCGCGTGCACGGCTCAGAGCGCGGAAGCCGCCTGGGGGCTGCGCGAGGTGTCGCTGCCGGGCACCGGCTCGGAGGCGTCGGAGCCGAGCGCCACGATCCGGTTGTCCGCGTCGACGTGCACGACGCTGGGCACCATGGTGCGGGCCTCCGCGTCCTCGACCTGGGCGTAGCTGATGAGGATCACCAGGTCACCGGGGTGCACCAGGTGCGCGGCGGCCCCGTTGATCCCGATCACACCGGAGCCGCGCTGCCCCTCGATCACGTAGGTCTCCAGGCGCGCGCCGTTGGTGATGTCGACGATGTGGACCAGCTCGCCGGGCAGCAGATCGGCGGCATCCATGAGGTCGCGGTCGACGGTCACGGACCCGACGTAGTGCAGGTCGGCCTGGGTGACGGTGGCGCGGTGGATCTTGGACTTGAACATGGTACGCATCATCGAGGTACTCCTGGACATAGGCTCCCTGCCTGCGTTTTTGCAGGTCAAGGGCGGTTTCCTTACCCTACAACGAGTCGCATGTCCGGTCAGCTTTCACCAGGTTCCTCAGGACTCATGCTGACCGCTTGCCGACTTTTCTGACGCATCGCCAGGTCGAATCGTGGGGGCCGTGCTGCCCCATCCACTCCCCTACCGCGACGACGTCGCCAGCCTACGCAACGCACCGCGAAGGCTCGCCGTGATCGCTGTCACGGCGGCGTCCCGTTGGTGAGGCCCCGTCCGGTCAGCACCGGCCGACCCCGTTGGAGCACCCACACGAAGGACGACGTCGTCAACACATGGCCGCTGACCAGGCTGCGCCGGCTCCTGGGCAAGAAGGGTGCCTGACGAACCGCGGACGCCGGACGGGGTTCGATCACCGGCCGTGCCTCCCGGCCTCATCCCACAGCCGGCGGCGGTCCCTTCGAAGGTCCGTTGTTGTCGGGATGCAGAAGGCAGGAGGCGACGACGACGAAGGGCCATAGGGACTGAACGCATGTCACAAGGCGTTCGGCGACTCCAGCGACTCCGTGACGCTGTATTTCGATCAGGAACCAGACGGCACCGACGCCCATCAGAAGGGTCACCATGAGGGAGGGCAGGGGCCGTAGTCCCCATGGCGCCGCTCCGCCGCGATCGGCGGCCAGTACCGGCCACACCGCGAGCAGAGCGAAGCCCACCGCGGCGACCGACCCGTGTCGCAGGGATCCCCCACTGCTCGGCGCCGGGATCAGGACCACCGCGAACGCCGCCAGTCCACCGCCCCCCAGCGCCACACGTCCGGCGAGCGCGGCGGGGCGCAGCCCCCAGGCGGTGAACAGGTGGCAGATGCCGAGGGCGAGGAGCGCTCCGGTCATCACCCAGAATCCCTCGGCCCCGTAGGCCGCCAGAACGCTGATCGTCTGAGTAGCGGGATCGTATGCAGGGCCTTGCAGCAGTGCGGCGACCGTCCAGCCTCCGACCAGGACGAGAGGGGCACACCCCGACGAGATCAGGGCCCACCTGGGAACACGTCGCATCGGCCCACCGTAAAGCGCCCGATCATTCCTCCGCCGCGAACACGCAGGCGGGTGGAGACTGATCGGGCCTGTGCCGGCCGCGGTCCTGCGCCGGCACGGCCGTCCGGCGGGTCCGGGGAGCCGGACCCGCCGGACGGCGGCGCGCCCTGTCAACCGGCGTAGGTCTCGAACTCCGCGATCCGCGGCGTTCCGGTCGAGCCGGTGATCTCGAAGGTGATCTTCTGCAGTGACGTCCGGGGGAAGGTGATGACTCCGGCTCCGCTGCCGGAGGCCAGCACGGCACCGGTGTCGTGGTTGACGACCCGCCACGTTCCGATGCTGCCCGCGGAGCCCGACGCCTCGCGGATGTTGATCTTCGACACCGTGGTGGCGGAGCCCCACTTGACCGAGACGGAACCGGTCGGGCCGGCCGGTGACCAGTAGGTGTTCATGTCACCGTCGCGCACGTTGCCGTAGCTCGTCCCGTCGGCCTTGCTGGTGCCGTCGGAGCCGGCGCCGAGGCTGAGGTTGGTCCCGCCGGGCTGGGTCGGAGTGGGCGCGGGGGTGGTCGGGTCCGGCGCGGGGGTCGTCGGCGTGGGGGCGGGGGTGGTCGGGTCCGGCGTCTGCGGCGTGCAGTTGCCGTCCGACACCCGCAGTCCCTTGTTGGCTCCCGCGGTCTGGCTCACGACGCCCGGCACGCAACTGGCGCCGTCGAGGCTGTAGGAGTACGGGATGGCGACCGTGGTGTTGGACTTCGGGTCCGGACCGGCGGGGTTGTTGTCGCCGCCCGGAGCGGACCAGGTCACGTTGTCGAAGATGTTGCCGCCGACCTGCCAGTATCCGGCCGCGTCGGTGTAGAAGGTGCCGAGGACGTCCTTGGAGTCCTCGAAGTAGTTGTTGTCCACCTTGGCGCGGGCGCCGGCACGGGAGTTGATGCCGGATTCGTTGAGGCTCTTGTAGTGGTTGTTGTACATGTGGCCGATGCCGCCACGCAGCAAGGGCGCACGGGAGTCGATGTTCTCGTAGAGGTTGTGGTGGTACGTGACGAAGCCGTTCGACAGGTCGCTCTCGCTGGAGCCGACGAGGCCGCCGCGGCCGGAGTTGCGCAGAATGCTGTAGGACAGGGTCACGTACTGGGTGTTGTCCTTCATGTCGAAGAGGCCGTCGTAGCCCTCCGACTCACCGCCCGACGCCTCCAGGGTGGTGTGATCGACCCAGACGTTGCGGACGCCGCTCTCCATGCCGATGGCGTCGCCGCCGTTGGACGTGGGCGAGCCCGACTTCTTGACGTTCCGGACGGTCACGTTCTGGATGATGATGTTGCGGGCCTCGCGCAGGTGGATGCCCACCTGGTCGAAGACGGCTCCACCGCCGACGCCGACGATCGTGACGTTGCTGATCTGCTTGAGCTCGATCACACCGTCGGCGGTGTTGCAACTGGCGCCGGAGACCTTGCTGGTGTTGCCGTGGTTGATGGTCCCCTCGACCTGGATGGTGATCGGGGTGCTGCTGCTCGCCCGGTTGCACAGGGCCGCGTGGATCGCGGTCCCCGTGGTGGCCCGCACCGTCTGTCCGCCCGCGCCGCCGGTGGTCCCGCCGTTCTGGGTGGCGTAGCCGGTGGCGCCGCCGGTCGCTGCCGACGCCTCGGGCGTCGACAGAGCCACACCGGCCGCGGCCGCGAGGGCTCCCGTGGCCAGCGCCGCGGAGAGTCGTAGTGCGACTGGATGCTTCATTCTCGCCTCGCTTTTCGTCTTCGAATGGGGGGTGTTCTGCTGCAAGCGGTGCTTGTTCCGGAGGCCGCCCGGCGTCTTCGGGCATTCAGGGGTTCCGGGCACCTCGCCCGCGGGCCGCGGGCCGCGGCTCACGACCCACGGCCCGCAGCTCACGTCAGTCGACGTAGCGGATGTCGGACGAGGCGTAGAAGCAGTTCGTGCCGTCCGCTCCCGTGCCGATCTTGGTGGGCTCGCCGCTTGTCGTGCCCCTGTACTTCGTGCAGATGTCGATGTCGCGGCCGGAGTCCCCGTTGATCGTGATGCGTGAGAACCGCGCCGTGTCCCCGTAGTTGGTGTTGATGCCGACCAGGGTGTCGCCGGGGGCCGTCACCTTGGTGTCGAGGATCTGGATGTGCCTGGCGTACTGCGTGGAGCAGTTGCCGCAGGAGCGGACCAGCTTCCCGAAGTCCTCGACCTGGAAATTCTTGATGATCAAGGTGCCGGCGCCGTTGTGCTGGAAGACCTTGTCCGCCGCCTTCCGCGCACCGCCGCCGTCGACGGTGCGGACCGTCGCGGAGGAGCTGCCGCGGAAGGTCGCGGCATCCTCGCCGACGTCCTCCCACCAGACGTTCTTGAGCGTGCAGGTTCCGTCGCAGTGCACGCCGTCCGCGGCGGGGGCGCCGAGAATGACGTTCTGCAGGGTGGCGCCGTCGGCCAGCCGGAGCATCGGCGGCTGGCTCTCGCTCTGACCGTCGCTGCCGAGGTCACCACTGCCGTACAGGCGCTTCATGCCCCCGTCGTAGGTGCCCGTGACCGAGATGGTGGAGGTCACCGCCTGGCTGCCGTTGGCCGTCGGCCACGACCCCGGCGGATCGGTGGGCGGGTCCGTCGGATCGGTGGGCGGGTCCGTCGGCTCCGTAGGCGGGTCGGTGGGGACCGTGCCCGACGCGGTCAGGGTCCACCTCTTGCTGGTCACCGAGTCGCACGAGTTCTGCTGGACCAGGGCGCCTGCGGTCTTCGAACCGTCCTTGACGTTCAGGCACTTGCCGCCGTTGCTGTTGACGACCTGGTAGGTGTCGCCGCTGACCTGCGTCAGCTTCCAGACCTGGGTCGCCGTGCCGCCGCAGCTCTGCTGCTCCACCGGCTTGCCCGCGCTGGTGGAGGCGTCCCGTACACCGGCGCACTTGGAGCTGTGCGCGGCGGTCAGGGTCCAGCCGCTGCCTGAGGCCGCGAGCTTCCAGGTCTGATCGGCCGCGCCGTCGCAGGTGTCCTGGACGAGCTGGACGCCGGCAGAGGTGTTCGCGCCGGGCACCGTCAGGCACAGTCCGCTGTTGGCGTTCTTCACGCTGTACGAGCCGGCCGCCGCCGCGGCCGACGCGGAGCCGGTCATCCACAGCGCGGTGAGGCCGCCGCCGATCAGGGCCGTGACGGCTGCGACAGAGGCGGCGACACGACCGCGCCTTCTTCGATGGTGGTTCCGTGTGCTCACTCGGCGTTCCTTTCACCACCTGCGGTGTCGGCCGCAGGTACCAGTCGGTGGGTGGTGGGGGTGGCAGTTGCTGAGACCGTCACGGACTCAAGTCGTTCTAGATACTGAACCTTGTTCGTATATGAGAACTGCGGAGGAAGGTACGCCACGACTGACGGACGGTCAATACGTCAACCGGTTCAGGCGATTCCCCGGCTGGAGCCCCTGATGGTGCGACCCAGAGTGGCGTCAGGGTGTGGGCATGTCAATGATTCTCGCAAGCGCTTTCTATATATCGGTTTCGGTCCGATGTTCCGCCACCTGAACGGATCCGCCGCCGAGCAGGCATGCGGAAACGCTCCCCGACGGGTCGGACAACGAGAGCGTGGAGGGAGTCGCGAAACCCCGAGGCAGGCGCGATCAGCTTGTCACGCCTATCGAATCTCGATAGATTTCCATCGCAGTTCGATTGAAGGGGAAGCGATGGGAAAGTTGACAGTGCTGGCGCTCCGCGCCGTGATCGTGGCGCTGCTCGCCGGTTCGGTGTTCGTGCAGGCGGTGATGGTGCCCCTGTTGGCCATCGACATGAGGGAGCTGGACGCGGACGTCGCACACCTGCGCACCCCGGTCCTGGTGATCATGGTCCTCGGCATCGTGACGGTCGAGGTCGTGCTGGTCTGCGTGTGGCGGCTGGTGACGATGGTGCGGCGCGGGACGCTGTTCTCCCACGCCGCCTTTCGGTACGTGGACATCGTGATCGGCGCGGTCGTGGCGGCCGCCCTGCTGGTGTTCACGTTCGGGGCCGTCCTGGCGCCGGGCGAAGCCGTCGCTCCCGGGATCGTCCTGCTGGTGGGCGGGGCCGGCCTGGCTGTCCTGGGGGTCGCGCTCGTCGTGCTCGTGATGCGGATGCTGCTCGCCCAGGCCGTGGCGCGCGATGTCGAGGCGACCCGGATGAAGGCCGAGCTGGACGAGGTGATCTGATGCCGATCGCCGTCGACATCGACGTGATGCTCGCCAAACGCAAGATGTCCGTGGGCGAGCTCGCGGAACGCGTCGGGATCACCCCCGCCAACCTGGCGGTGCTCAAGAACGGCCGCGCCAAGGCGGTGCGCTTCGCGACGCTCGCCGCGCTCTGCGAAGCACTGGACTGCCAGCCAGGAGACCTGCTGCGCTGGGAGACCGACGGCGCCGCGGACGACCGACGCGGATCGGCCGACGCGGAACGGACCGCCGATGCGACGGGCGGCTGACCAGGAGCGGACCGGCCGAGCGACGGGCGGCTGAGGCGGAACGGACCGCCGACGCGACCGGCTGACCCGGAGCAGACCGACCGAGCGACCGGCGGCTGAGGCGGAACGGACCGCCGACCGACCGGCTGACCAGGACCGGGCGACGCGAGGGGCGGCTACATGTTGATCATGTGGCCGGCCAGCCCGTGGACCGCTTCCTTCACGGCCTCGCCGAGTGTGGGGTGCGCGTGCACGTTGCGGGCGACCTCGTGCACCGTCAGGTCCCACTGCTGGGCCAGGGTGAGTTCCGGCAGCAGTTCGGTGACCTCCGGGCCGATGAGGTGGGCGCCCAGCAGTTCCCCGTGCCGGCCGTCGCTGAGGATCTTCACGAAGCCGGCGGGATCTCCCAGTCCGTGGGCCTTGCCGTTGGCGGTGAAGGGGAACTTCTGCACCCGCACGTCGAAGCCGCGTTCACGCGCCTGGGCCTCGGTCCAGCCGAAGCTGGCGATCTGCGGCTGACAGTAGGTGGCGCGCGGGATCATGGTGTAGTCGAGCTCCATCGTCTCCGCGTCCGCGATGGTCTCGGCGGCGATCATGCCCATGGCCTCGGCCGCGTGCGCGAGCATGAGCCGTGCCGTGACGTCGCCGATCGCGAAGATGTGAGGAACGTTCGTGCGGCAGCGCCCGTCGACCTCGACCGCCCCGCGGTCGGTCAGGCGTACGCCGGTGTTCTCCAGACCGTAGCCGGTCACCCGCGGCTGGAAGCCGATCGCCTGGAGCACCCTGTCGGCCTCGAGGACCTGACGCTGTCCGCCCGTCGTCACATGCACCCGCACCTGCGGGCCCTCGTCGTTGATCGCCTCGACCCTCGTGGACGTCAGTACGTTGACGCCCAGCTTGCGGTAGCGGCGGGCCAGTTCCGCGGAGACGTCCTCGTCCTCCAGCGGAACGACCCGGTCCATGAACTCCACCAGAGTGACCTGCACGCCGTAGTTGTGCAGCACGTACGCGAACTCGACGCCGATGGCGCCCGCGCCGGCGATGATGATGCTCCCCGGCAGCCGGTCGCTGAGGATCTGCTCCTCGTACGTCACCACCCGCTCGCTCAGGCTCGTGCCCGGGAGCAGCCTCGTCGTCGCACCGGTGGCGAGGATGCAGTGATCGAAATCGACGGTCTGCTCCGTGCCGTCGGAGCCTCGGACCCGCATGGTGTGGGCGTCGGCGAAAACGCCCGTTCCGTCGACCTCGGTGATGCCGTTCTTCTTCATCAGGTAGTGCACGCCTTTGACGCGTCCGTCGGCCACCTTCCTGCTCCGCAGGAACGCTTCCCGGTAGTCGAAGGTGACCTGGCCCTCGACGCGGATCCCGAAGGTCTTCGCCTCATGGGTGAACAGATGGGCCAACTCGGCATTGCGCAGCAGCGCCTTGGAAGGGATGCACCCCACATTGAGGCACACACCGCCCCAGTAGCGCTCCTCCACCACCGCGACCGACATTCCGAGTTGGGCGCAGCGGACCGCCGCCGTGTAGCCGCCAGGACCGGCCCCGAGAACCACGACATCGAAGTGTGCACTCATACCCGCACAATACGGGCGAGCGCCTCGCGAGCGGCGCATCGCCGTGCGGCATGTGGCCGCGCGGCCCGCGGCCGGGCACCGCGTCGGCCCGCCCCCGCACGTGCTTGCGGGCCCCAGCCGGCGCGGGAGCCGTCACCGGCGGAGCCCCGTCACGGTCCGGTCAGGGCTGCGGGAAATTAAGCTGCGCGACGCAGCTTCTGCGTGGCACAGTTCAATCGGCAGGACGCGCCTGCCGTCCGCACCGTCGTAAGGACCTCTCCATGACCACGCTTGTCACCGGAAGCCGCGGCAAAGTCGGCTCCGCCCTCGTCACGCTCCTGCACCGGCAAGGACTTCCCGTACGAGCCGGGTCCGCGAGCCCCGGCGACCTCACGTTCCCCGCGGACGTGGAGACCGTGCGGTGCGCCCTCGACGACCCGTCGACGTTTCCCGCGGCCCTCGACTCCGTCGCCTCCGTCTTCCTCTACGCCGAGCCGGCGCACAGCGACACCTTTGTCGCACAGGCCCACGCGGCCGGTGTCGAGCACATCGTGCTCCTGTCGTCCAGTGCCGTCATGAGCCCGGACGCGGCCGACGACCCGATCGCCGCCTCCCACCTCCAGGTCGAGCAGGCACTGGCCGCCGGCCCGGTCGAGGCGACCGTTCTCCGCCCCGGAGCGTTCGCGGGCAACGCCCTCCAGTGGGCGGGTGCGCTGCGCTCGACCGGCACCGTCGACCTGCCGTACCCGCAGAGCCACGGTGACCCGATCCACGAGGACGACGTCGCCAGGGTGGCGGCGGCAGTGCTCACCGGGCAGGCTCCGCGCGGCGGCACCCACCATCTGACCGGGCCGCAGTCCATCACCTTCGCCGAGCAGATCGGGACGCTGGCACGGGCAGCCGGCCGCACCGCGTCCGTGGACATACGAACGGTGACCCGCGAGGAATGGCTGGGGTCCGTGTCCGCCTTCCTGCCGGGGGAGTTCGCCCGGGCTCTGCTCGACTACTGGGCCTCGACGGACGGTTCGCCCGCCGTCCTCACCCGGACCGTCGAGGAACTGACCGGCCGCCCTGCCCGCACGTTCGCCGAGTGGGCGGAGGAACACGCCGACGCCTTCCGTGCGGAGCAGACGGCGTGAGGGTGTCCGGCGCGCCGGCTCCGCCTGCTCGGCGTCGACGGGGCCGACGGGAACGCCCGGGCGCCTAAGAGGTCCTAACAGAAGCCGTTGATCGTGTGACTGTCGGCTTGGATGCTCGTTGGTCTGTCCGTGGGGAAGAGGGATGCGCGGCCGTGGATCGTCTCGGACGAACTGTGGTCGCTGGTCGAGCCGTTACTGCCGGAGCCGGGGCCGAAGCTGGTTGCGGGGCGGCCGCGGGTGCCTGACCGGCAGGCCTTGTGCGGGATCCTGTTCGTACTGCACACCGGGATCCAGTGGGAGTACCTGCCTCAGGAACTGGGCTTCGGGTCCGGGATGACGTGCTGGCGGCGCCTTGCCGCATGGAACGAGGCCGGCGTGTGGGACCGGCCGCACGCTGTGCTGCTGACAAAGTTGCGGGCGGCGAAGCAGTTGGACTGGTCTCGGGCGGTGATCGACTCCAGCCACGTGCGGGCCGCTCGGCGGGGCCCAAAAGCGGTCCCAGCCCGGTCGACCGTGCACGACCGGGCAGCAAGCACCACGTCCTCGTCGACGGACAGGGCATCCCTCTCGCGGTGTCGCTGACCGGCGGGAACCGCAACGACGTCACTCAGCTGTTGCCGTTGCTCGCTAAGGTCCCGTTCGTTCCGGGGCTGGTCGGGCGACCGCGACGGCGCCCCGATGTCCTGCTCGGAGACCGTGGCTACGACCACGACAAGTACCGCCGGCTCGTCTGGGCGCAAGGCATCAAGCCCGTGATCGCCCGCCGTGGCGTCACTCACGGATCCGGACTCGGAGTTCACCGCTGGGTCGTCGAGCGCACGATCGCATGGCTGCACGGCTTCCGTCGGCTCCGCATCCGATGGGAACGACGCGACGACATCCACGAAGCATTCCTCGGCCTCGCCACCTGTCTCATCACCCACCGACACGTCCAACGCCTTTGTTAGGACCTCTAAGGGCTGTCCCGCAAGTGCGGCCGTGCCTTGAGCTGAGACCGGCTCGATAGGGTCAGGACCACAGCCGACCGAAGAGGATCGTTCGATGGCGACGTACGCCCAGCTGACCGAGTGGGCCGGTCTGGGACACGTCACGCGAGCCGGACGGGACATTGTGGCCGGCTGGCGGATACCGGGCTTCATGAAGGCACAGCTCGTCGAGGTGGGCATCCCGCCGGCTCCGCGCCTCATCGAGCGAGTCGTGATGCAGAGCGAGGCTGATCCGGTCCTGCGCACGTCCCGGGGCCCGCTCTACCGTCTCACCGAGCAGGCGGACTCTGATGATCAGGCCGAGCGGTCATCGTTCGGTGTTGAGCCGGGGACCGGGGCGGTCTACTTCGTCATGCCGGATGGGGAGGCGTGGTTCGCCAACTCGGGTGTCGGCGTGTGGCTCGACGTCCTTCACCGTTACGGCAGTCGCGTCACCGCCTCACCGCTTCTCAGCGAGCCGGACGGCCCCGAGGAGTACCTCTCTGAAGAGGAGGAAGAGCGGGCTTTCGCCGAGTTGAACCGGTAGGCCGAGGAGCTGAAGGAGATCGACCCGACGGCCTTTAACGGCTACGAGGGGTATCTCTGGTCAGGGTTTCTGGACCGCTGGCTCTACTGACCTCGGCCAGGCAGATCCAGGGCCCGCAGGTCTGGACCCGTGCGGGGATGCCAGGCCGCCCACGACTGAGATGATCTATCTTGATTTGGACGCGGCCACGGAACGCCAAGGGCGCCCGCTCGTCAGGGAAGTCCTGACTCAGAGCCTGGACGAGACATCGGCTGCCTTCACCCGGCAGTCCGAGCACGTTCCGGACCTCTTCGCAACGAACAGGTGCCGATACACCGTCACCTGGCCCGAAGGGATGCCACAGAGCGTCGACTGATCCGCCAGGGCATGCTTCAGAGCTGGGGCACCTGTCTTCTGGCACGCCGCGAAGCGGGTCGGGGTAAGCCCGAACGTGAACCTGAAGGACCGGAGACGGTGACCAAGCTGCGGCATGGCCACCACCCTCGCAGGTTCTCCAATCAACATGAAGTCAAAGAGGCAGGTCCTAGCTCCGCGGAGCGTGTAACTGAGCGCTTCACATGATGGCTAAGTGCTTCAGTTGGCGGGCCTGACCGTAGGAGCTCCACTAGTGACCTGAGTCAGAGATTCGTCGGCAGTAGGCTGCGACTCTGTCGAGGATCTCGTCGGCGGTCTTCGTCCAGACGAACGGTCGTGGATTGTCGTTCCAGTCGGCGAGCCAGGACCGGATGTCGCGTTCGAGGGCCTGGACGGAGCGGTGGACGCCCCGCTTGAGCTTCTTCTGCGTGAGTTCGGCGAACCACCGCTCCACCAGGTTCAGCCAGGACGAACTCGTCGGTGTGAAGTGCAGATGGAAACGGGGATGCGCCAGCAGCCACTTCTTGATGACCGGCGTCTTGTGGGTGACGTAGTTGTCCAGGATCAGGTGCACGTCCAGGTCGGCGGGCACCTCCTTGTCCAGCTTGGCCAGGAACTTCTTGAACTCCACGGCCCGATGCCTGCGGTGCAATGAGCCGATCACCTTCCCCGTGGTGACCTCCAGGGCCGCGAACAGGGTGCTGGTGCCGGCCCGGACGTAGTCGTGGCTGCGACGCTCTGGAACCCCGGGAAGCATCGGTAACACGGGCTGGAACCGGTCCACTGCCTGGATCTGCGACTTCTCGTCCACGCACAGGACGAGGGCCTTCTCCGGAGGGTCCAGGTACAGGCCGACTACGTCACGGACCTTGTCGATGAACAGAGGATCCGTGGACAGCTTGAACGTCTGCGAGCGGTGCGGGGCCAGCGCGAACGCCCGCCAGATCCGCGAGATCGCGGACTGCGACATGCCGGTGGCCACCGCCATCGACCTGGTCGACCAGTGGGTTGCGTTTTTCGGTGTCTCCTCGAGCGTCTTGACGATGACCCACTCGACGTCGGCGTCGGTGATTGTCCGTGGGACGCCGGGCCGCGGCTCGTCGGACAGGCCGTCCAGGCCGCGTTCGATGAAACGCCGCCGCCAGGTGCGGACCGTGTCCGGAGAAGCACCCAGTCGGCGTGACACCTCCATGATCGAGTGTCCCTCGGCGCACTCCAGCACGATCCTTGAACGCTGGGCCAGAGCCTGGGCCGTCGAGCGTCGACGCACCCAGCCCTCCAGCAGGGCCCGCTGGGCATCGGTCACCCACAACGGCGGAATCTTCGGACCCGGACGACTCATGTCAAACCAACGACGAATCTCCGACTCAGGTCACTAGAGGTCGGGACCGCCGGCGCGCAGACGCTCCGTCTGGGCCGCCGACAGCTCGACGGTACGCCGCATGTAGCTGATGAGCAGGGCGATCTCGTCGTCGTCGTACGCGTCGAACATCGCCGTGTACGCGCCGTTCAACCGCTGCCACAGCGCGCCGAGCTCCGCCATCCGCTCGGGCACCGGACGTACCAGCACCCGTCGGCGGTCCTTCGTGTCGCGCTCGCGGACGACATGGCCGGAGCGCTCCAGGCGGTCGACGAGGCGCGTGGCCGAGCCGGTGGTCAGTCCCGTCAGCTCGGCGACGCGGCCGGTGGTGACCGGCTCCTCCTCCAGGCTGAGGAGGTTCAGGCACTGAAGGTCGGTGGGGTGGAGCCGCAGATGGTCGGCGACCGCCTGGTTGAACAGGGCGTACGAGGCCATATAACGGCGTGAGGCGGTGCGCAGCTCGTCCATGAGACGGGCCCGCCCGGCATCCTCCGCCGTGAGGAGCGGTTCGTCCTTCTGCGTCATGCAGAAAGTGTAGGGCGCAGCATCAGGCGCACATGCCGCACTTCTCGAGGCTCCGAGGCCGCTTCCCCGTCCGCCTCCAGGGCGGTTCCGCCGTCAGGCAGCGCCGCACCGCGGGGGCGAGCCGGCCGTTGATCCCGTCGCGGGTCATCTCAGGCGCAGCAGTTCCTCGCCTGTCGCGTACAGCTCGACGAGCAGCGAGCGCAGCGCCCGGCCGGCCTCTGTGAGGGCATATCGCGTGCGCACGGGGAAGCCGCGTCTGCGTTCCACCTCCACCAGGCCGCTGTCCTGAAGTGCTCGGAGCCGGTCGGTCAGCACCTTCGCCGACAGCTCCGGGAGCAGTTCCCGCAGCTCCGTGAAGCCGCGAGGGCCGCCCATCAACTCCCTCAGCAGCAGTGTGGTCCAGCGGCCGGAGACCGCCGCGAGGGCCACCTCGACCGGGCAGTCGGCCTCCGGCCGTCGGGTGCGGCCCCGCGGGCCGGGCACGAGCTCCACGTCCCACGCGGCGTGGGTTTCCGTTTGGTTACCTGTTTCCGCGGGCTGTTCGCTTGCCACATGACGCATTCCACCAGTGTGCTGCCGGCGACCAGCGCCGCCGAACACCCGTACGTCTTCGAGCGAGCTTTCAACACCTTTGATCCGGAGGTCCTCGACCAGCTCTACGAGCCCGGTGCGGGCTTCGTGCCGACGCCCGGCCATATGGTCACCGGGGCAGGGCGTCTCCGTGCCAACGGAGACTTCCTCCGGCTGCGCGTCCCGATCCGGGTGGCGCCACGTCAGACATATGTCGTCGGTGATCTGGCGCTGCTGATCGTCGACTTCGTCATCGCCGGCACCACGCCCGACGGGGAGCCCGTCCGGATCGAGGGCACCGCGACGGACGTGGCCCGTCGTGGCGCGGACGGATACTGGCGCTACGCGATCGACAACCCGTTCGGGGTGGCACAAAACAGCGAACCGATCGGGGACCCCGCCCGAAGCTGAGCGGCCCCGCCCCGCGGGAGGGGTCGCTCAGCCCGGCAGCCGGGGAACGCCCCCGACGGTCACCGAACGGTCAGGTCACGCGGTGGCGCAAGGGCTGCCGTCGAGCGTGAAGGCGGTCGGCGAGGAGTTGGCGCCGCCCTTGGTGGCCGTGAAGCCGACGGTCACCGAACCGCCGGCAGCGATGTCGGAGGTGTAGGAGGCGGGCGTGACGCTCACCGTGCCGCCGTCCTGGGTCGGGGTCCCGCCCCACATGTTGGCGACGCGCTGGCCGTCGGCGAAGCGGAATACCAGGGTCCAGCCGCTGATGGCGGCGACGCCGGTGTTGCGTACGGCGATCTCACCCTGGAAGCCGCCCGGCCACTCGTTGACGACGCGGTACCCGACGGCGCAGCCCGCGCCGGGGGTGCCGCCCTCGTCGGTGGTGACGGTCACCGTCGCCGAGCGGGGCGAGCGGTTCCCGGCCGCGTCGCGGGCGTAGACGGCGAAGGTGTACGCGGTGCCGGCGGTGAGGCCGGTCACGGTGGCCGTGGTGGACGAGGACGCGGCGACCTTGGTCTCCGAGCCGCCGCCGACGCTGACGACGTCGTATCCGGTGACGCCGACGTCGTCGGTGGCGGCGGGCCATCCGAGGGTGGCCGAGTCGGCGGTCACGGCGGAGGCGGTCGGGGCGCCGGGAGCGGTCGGGGGCTGCGTGTCGCCCGGGTCGCCGCCGTAGACGGTGGCTTCACGGGAGGTCTCGGCGATGCCGTTCGCGCCGTGGAAGATGCGCTCGCCCCAGGAGCTGAGCCGGCTCGGGTCGAAGCCGATGGCCAGGTCGAGGACCGGGTCGGTGTTACCGCTCCAGGACCATGCGAGGTAACCGAGTCCGAGCTGCTGGGCGGCGGCCATCATGGTGTCCTCGTCCGGGTCGCCCCACTGGTCGGCGGGGCCCCCGAACTCGCCGATGAGCAGGGGCAGTCCGGCGTCGACGAACGCGTTCAGGTAGTCGGTGATCTCCTGGGCGGTGTCGAAGACGCTGTACATGTGGATCGAGAAGATCAGGTTCCCGGTGGGGTCGGCGTCGTACACGGCCCGGGCGTTGGCCCGCATGACGCCCTGCCAGTCCTGGCCCCAGTTGGGCGCGTCCACCATGATCGTGTGCTCGAAGCCCGCGGTGCGGAGCTTCTTGACGGCGTCGGTCGTGGGAGCGGTCCAGCCCGACGGGTCGGTGTTGCCCCAGGGCTCGTTGCCGATGTTGATGACGACGTGGTCCTCTTCGCCGGCGAGCACCTCGCGCAGACCGATCCAGTAGTCGGCCGCCTGGTCGAGTGTGCCGGCGGCCGCCTCCTCGCCGTAACCGGTGGTGTCGTGCACCTCCAGCACGCAGATCAGCCGGTTGGCCTTGCAGTCCGCGACGACGGCCGCCACGTCCGCGGGGCTGTTCTTCGTCCAGCGGTGGCCGTTGGAGAGGACGACCCGCACGGTGTTGGCGCCCAGTGCCTTGATGTCGGCCAGTGACTGCGTCTCCCCCGGGTACCAGGTGTGGGCGTGGTTGACGCCCCGCATGACGAAGTCGTTGCCGTTGCCTTCCAGCAGTCGGCCGTCGCTGATGTGGAGCCCGGGGGCACGGACATCGGATGGCTGTGCCTGTGCGGCGGTGGCGCCGAAGGGGCCGGGCAGGAGCAGCCCGAGGACCACCGCGAGTCCGGCCAGCAGGGCCACGACGGAGATTCTCGCGGTGACACTTGCTGCGGCTTGCCCTGTGGCACCTCGCGCCGGTCTTCTGATCGCGCTTCTGCTCGTGCTGCTCGTTCCTGTCGTGCCTCTCGCTGTTCTCACCGTGACTCCAGTAGTGGGGGGCCAAGAAACGTGGACATCGGACCTATGGGAGCGCTCCCATGAAGCCGCGACGTCAGGAGCACGTCAAGAGGTCGCACCCTCGGGCGGCGATGTCGGGAGCGGCCCGCTCCGTGGCGGCCAGGCTGGAAGCCGAGCGGCGCCGGTGCGTCAGCGGCGCTGAGCCGCGTGTCGCCACAGGACATGGACGACACGGATCACCGCGAGAACGCCGGCGACCACAGCTCCCGCGGCAGGCAGGAACCTCTCGGCCACCGGTGGAAGCGACCAGACAAAGGCCGGGCCGGCGACCGCCGCGAACACCACGCCGCCGAGAAAGCAGGCGCTGAGCAGCGCGTAGCCGATCTCCACCGTGATGTCGTCCCGTTCCGCCTGGCTCCGCCGTCCCGTTCCCATGGGCCAAGAATGGCAGCACGTCCCGCCACGGTCCATGAGTTCGGCCCACCCCGGCGGGGCCTGCCACGGCTTGCGGCAGGGATGTGCGAGGGTCGATGTGCTGCCGGCGGACTCGGTGACATCGGCGCCGGCGCCCCTGCGGAACGGGCCGGACGGGCGGCCCGGCCGGTCACGGCGAGGCAGCCGGTGGTGGCGTACGGAGTGAGGGAAGACCGTCATGGCGGCAGGCGAGGGAGCTTCGGGGCCGGAGCGCGACCTGCGGTGGCGTCTGGATGCCCAGGTGGAGGAAATCGTCGCGCAGCTCCGGGAGTTGTCGCGCGTGAAGGACCGGATGCAGGGCCTCCTGGACGCGGTGCTCTCGATCAGCCGGGAGCTGGAGCTGTCGGAGGTGCTGCACCGCATCGTCACCACCGCCATGGAACTGGTCGGTGCCCGCTACGGCGCGCTGGGCGTACTGCACCGGTCCGGCCGCTCCCTGGAACAGTTCATCACCGCCGGTCTGTCCGACGAGGAGCGCGCACGGCTCGCCGGGATCGACTTCCCGCGCGGCCGCGGGGTGCTCGGCCACCTGATCCACCATCCCGAACCGCTGCGGGTCGAGAACATCGCCGCACACCCCTCCTCGGTCGGCTTCCCGCCGGGGCACCCCCACATGGGCACTCTCCTCGGGGTGGCCGTCAGCGTCCGGGGCAAGATCTACGGGGACCTGTACCTGTCGGAACGCCGCGACGGGCGGCCGTTCGACCGCGAGGACGAGGCCGTCATCGTCTCGCTCGCCGGCGCCGCGGGCATCGCGATCGAGAACGCCCGCCTGTACGGGAGTGTCCGCGACTCCGCGGAACACTTCCAGCGCCTGCTGCTCCCCACGCTGCCCGACCTCAGCCCCTTCCAGGGCGCGGCCGTCTACCGGCCCGCGGCCGACCCGGGCCGGCTGGGCGGGGACTGGTACGACGCGATCCTGCTGCCCGACGACGCCTGCGCCGCGGTCATCGGAGACGTACTCGGGCACGACATGCATGCCGCCGCCGCCATGGCCCAGACCCGCAACATGCTTCGCGCCCTGCTCTACGACCGCCGCACACCGCCGAGCGAGATCTTCAGGAAACTGGACGAGACCCTCGAAGCCATCACCGACCTCCCGCTCACCACCGCCTGCCTGGCGCGCATCGAGACCGGGGACAACGGGTACAGACTGCACTGGAGTTCCGCGGGCCATGTCGCTCCCCTGCTGATCCACCCCGACGGCCGGACCGAGTACCTGGTCGAGGAGCCGGGCCTGCCCCTGGGCGTCGACCCGAGGCAGCACCGCCCCGACCACGTCCGGGTGCTGCCGGCGGGCAGCATCCTGGTGATGTTCACCGACGGGCTCGTCGAGCATCCCGACCATCCGATCGACTCCGGCCTCGACCGGCTCGCCGAACTGGCGCGCGCCCACCCCGGCATGCCGCTGGAGGATCTCGTACGGACCCTCGTCGACAACTACCCCGGCGAAGGGCACGACGACATGGCCGTCCTCGCCGTACGGACGCCGTCCTAGGCGCCGGCCCGGGGCGGCCGCGGTCACGCTCGCCCGCGCCGCCCGGGCGCACGACGGCCGGCTCGGTCACCGACCCGCCGTACCGGCGGGAGCCGACCCGATGACGACCACTCGCGCCCACTCGGGCGGCGAGTCGGGCACGTACTCGGGGTCGTTCTCGTCCCACGACGCGGACGGGTGCCGGGGGAACAGGCCGACCACCGTGCGGCACGGTGGCCGCGTGTCCGGCCAGGGCGTCTGACCGTCCGTCAGGACCACGACGACGTCCGGCCGGGGCTGCGCCCGCAGCGCCTTGGCGAAGCCCGTGCGCAGGTCCGTACCGCCACCGCCCACCAGAGGGATCCCCTCGGCGTGGCACAGCGGGTGCACGGTCCTGGCCGCCGCGTCGCACGGCAGCACGCCGACCAGGTCGCGGCGTCCGCCCACGGCACGGGAGATCGCGGCGACCTCCCGGAGCGCGCTGCCCAGTTCGGCGTCACTGACCGACCCGGACGTGTCGATGACGACGCAGACCCGGGGCGGCATGCGCCTGAGGCTCGGCAGCACGACGCCGGGCATCCCGGCCGAGCGACGCGAAGGGCGGCCGTACGTGTAGTCCTCGCCGGCTCCGGCGCCGGAGGCCGCCGAGCGGACCGCCGCGCCCAGCAACTCCCGCCACGGCTGCGGCGGCTGGAACGCCTCCTCGGCCCACCGCCGCCAGCCCTTCGGGGTGTTTCCCGGACGGGCGTTGATGCCCTGCGCCACGCGGAAGCGGACCGCGTCCTGTTCGTGGGCGCTGAGACCGTGGGCGCCGTCCGGCCCCAGCTCCCAGTCCCGTTCCAGTCCGTCGGCGCCGCTGCCGCAGTCCAGCCAGCTCATGCTCTGGGTACGCGGCCCGAGCCGGAACTGACGCAGGTAGTCCTCCATCAGCTCCCCCGCGGGCAGCTGCAACGACGCCGGCGTGACGGCCCCTTCCGGCCTGACCAGCCCGTCGCCGAACACGTCGTCGTTGATCTCGCAGTCCGCCGCGATGTTCATCCGCAGCCGCTCCCCCGGGCCGGTCAGCCCGCGTTCCCTGGCGACCCGGTCGCTGCGCCCGTGGTGGTCGCGCAGCAGGTGCGACACCTCGTGCACCCATACTCCGGCCAGTTCCTCCACCGGTGTCCGGTCCACGAAGGCCGCGGAGACGTAGCACCGCCAGTGCCGGTCGACGGCCATGGTCGGCACCCGCCGCGACTCCATCGCGTTCAGGGCGAACAGCGCCGTCGCCAGGTAGGGCCGGACCCGGGCGGCGTGCAGGCGGGCGGCGTAGAGCTTGTCGCGGTCCAGTGCGCCCGGCGCGGGGGCGTTGTCGCGGTCGGGCATCCTCGTGGCGGCCGGTTCGTCACGGTCCCGTGTCGTTGCGGCGGGCGCCGGTTCGCCACCGCCCGACATCCTCGCGGCGAGCGCCGGTTCGTCGCGGTCGGGCACCTCCGTTGCGGCCGGGGTCATCGTCCGGCCTTCGCGACGGCCGCGGCGCGGGCCGCCGCCCGGTCCGCCTGCCGCGACAGGGACACCGCGCCGGCGAGCTTCTCGATCGACGCCGGCACGTCCCAGGCCTCTTGGCGCAGCGTGGCGAGCGTGGTCGCGGGGACGACCACCAGGTCCGGCGCCCCGGTCTCCATCGCCCGGACCAGAAGCGCCCAGGCCGCGTCCCACCGGGGCTTGTCGGGGCGCCGGCGGACGGCCGCCACCACAGCGTCGAGCACGGCCTGGCGCAAGTCACCCCGCTCGGGCAGCGCGGCGCGTTCCGGGTCGGCGAGCAGCAGTTCGGGGTCCGGGAGGTCCATCCGGTCCAGGCTCGCCAGCAACTCCAGCCCCGGACCGTCCCCCACCGTGCCCCTGACCAGCAGGGAGAGCACTTCCCTTGAGGAGCCGGCCACGGTCGCGAAGGCGATGAGGCACAGTGTCATGTCCCAGCTGCGAGGTGACGGCCAGGCGCCGCCACGTCGTGTTTCGTTGCTGGGCAGCCGGTGCACGAGCCCGGGGCGGGCGGCGAGCAGCCCGCACACGGCACGGCGGGCGAAGTCCACGGCGTCCGGCAGCTTCTCCGCGTGGAGCCGCGGCAAGGTCGCCCGGGGCCAGGTGCCGCCGAGACCGCGTACGACCACGTCGTGGTCATGGGTCCACTGAAGATGGACGAACCGGTTGGCCAGAGGTGGGCTGAGTTCCCAGCCGTCGGCGGCCGAGGACCGCGGGTTCGCCGCGGCCACGATGCGGACACCGGGCGGAAGTCGCAGGGCACCGATCCGCCGCTCGAGCACGAGGCGGAGGAGCGCCGCCTGCACGGCGGGCGGCGCGGTGGACAGCTCGTCCAGGAACAGCAGTCCGCGCCCGGCGCGTACCAGTCGCACCGCCCAGTCCGGCGGGGCCATCGGGACGCCCTGCTCCGCGGGGTCGTCTCCGACCACGGGCAGGCCCGAGAAGTCGGAGGGCTCGTGAACGCTGGCGATCACCGTTGTCAGGGGAAGGTCCAGGGCGGCGGCAAGCTGCGTCAGGGCCGCGGTCTTCCCGATCCCCGGCTCGCCCCACAGGAGTACGGGCAGGTCGGCGGCCACGGCCAGAGTCAGGGCCTCCAGCTGGGTGTCGGGACGTGGTTCGGTGTCCGTGTCGCGCAGCAGCGCCAGCAGGTCGGCGGCGACGTCGAGTTGGGAGCCGGCGTGGGCCGCCGGATCGGAGAGGATGCCGGTCTCGGCGGACGGCGTGTATGTGGGCATGTTCGGTCACCTGTGTGTTCGTGGGGAGCCGAGCGGGCCGTGTGAGGCCGGTCGGCGGAAGGACGGGACGACGGGGCGGGGCCCCGGGTCAGCGAGAGATCGTGTGACGCGGACGCGAGCGGTGGTCACGGGGCCGGGCAGGGCCCGGCGGGATGCGGTCGGGCCCGGGCCCGACCAGACCCGCCCGGAACAGGCCGTAGGTGATCCGCCGCAGCGCTGCAGCCTCGAGTGCGTCCCGCAGAGCGCCACGGCGCAGCAGTGCGTCGGGGCCCAACAGGCCCTCGACGACGGCCAGCGCACCGGCGGTGTCGCCATGGGCGAGGCGCTCCCGGACTCCGTCGAGGCAGTCCGGACGTCGGTGCGCCTCGTCGATGGCCTGAAGGCACGGAAGCGGAGTACCGGTCAGCGCGGCCAGCAGCTCTTCCCGCCGGATCTCCGCCGGATCGTGGTCCAGCGGGGCGAGTACCCCGTCGGCCAGGCCGATCCGGTGCCGAGCGCCACGGCACTCCACGAGGCGTGGCCGTCCCGCTGCGTGCGGGCTCCGGGACGGAGGGACCGGTGGATGGTCCGGTACGAGTGCCGCGGCGACCAGCGGGTGCAGCCGGCCGGCCTCGATGAGACCGGTGCGGACCAACTCCAGGTCGGGCAGCACCCAGGTCGCCGCGTCGGGAAGAACCGGCAGGGCGGAGGCGCCGCCGTCCGTCGGCACCGCGACGATCGCGGGCGGGCGGACGCCGTCCGTCGACGCCACGGCGACCCGCGATACGGCCGAACGGATATGGGTTGTCGGTGAGTTGGTGGGCCCGGGCGCGGGCGGGCCGTCGCCGTCCTCCTCCGCGACCAGTGCGAGGACGAGCCGGTGCCGGGTCCCGAGCCGCACGGTGAAGGGGCCGCTGTGCCGGCCCTCGGCGTGGAGCAGGATCCTCGCCTCGGCCGCCCATCGGTCCACGGCACAGCGGTGTCCCTGGGGCACCGCCGCCGGCAGAGCCGGGTCCGTCGCTGGACTGCCGTCCGCGGACAGCGGATCGGCCCCGGACCGCGTCCGCAGTTCGCCGGCCCTGCACGCGTCCCACAGGTGGCGGTGCAGATCGAGACGGAACCGCCGGTCGGGACGGGGGTGCGGATGACGGGAGTCACCGGCCCCGGGGCGGGACCCGTCCCACAGCGCGAGGCTGATCCGCTGCCCGGCGTCCGCCCAGGCCGGCGGCGTCCGGGCGACGAGGTGCACCGGGTGTTCACCGTCGCGCCCCTCGGCCTCGTAGCGGGCCAGGGAGATGGTCAGGCCGGGGCGCAGCAGCCCGTCGGGAGCGATCCTCGGCATGTGCCAGCGCAGCAGGTCGGGTGCCAGACGGCGGAGATCGGCCCGGACCCGGTCCGCGAGATCCCGGCCGTGGGTGCGTGCCGAGGAACGCAGATCCAGGTCGACATCGAAGCCTGCGGCGGCACACGCCCCCGCCCAGTCCCCGGCACGGCGGCGGGCTGTAGCGGTCTCGATCATGGAGGGCGGCACGGCGAACTCTCGCACGCGCAGCCAGAGGGAAAGGCGGGAATCCTCGTTCGCGGTCCACGTGAGCATCAGCACTCACCTTGCGCGGACGGGGCCCCCAATCTGCCAGCAGAATGAGTAGTCATCGCGGTGATCGTATCGCCACTCCCTCCGTCTGTCAGGTGCCTTCCGCGCGGCGCACCGCCGTCCTTCGGCGCCGAACGGACGCCGTCCGGACCATCACACGCATCCCACGTCATGTGAACGCGGCGGCTCCGGTTCCGGGTGCGGCCTCGGCCGGGCGCACGGGCGGGAGGCGCTGAGCGGCACGGGCTGTGCGGCCGGGCGCCCTTCCCCGGGCGTCCGGCCGCCGTGTCGTGTCAGGTGCGGCTCGCGGTGCAGTCCGCGGGTGTGGGACGCCCGGTCGGCCAGGCGAGGCCGACGAATCGGATGCGGCCGGGTGCGTCGGGCGCGAGTTCCACCACGGAGACCGCCTTGTTGTAGGGGTTTCCGTAGTTGTCCAGGCAGATCCAGCCGCTGGCGCCGTCGACCTTGCCCATGCCGTGCAGCCTCAGCCACGCGTCGCTGATGCGGCCGAGGGTGGGGATGACGGGGTCGCCGTCGTCGCGCATCCGGATGGCGGTGATCGCGGTGAGACCGGCGTCGTAGAAGGTGATGGTCCGCGAGTCGGTGAGTTCCACGGGGCCGATGTTTCCGACCTCTTTGCTCGTCGCGAGTTCGGCCAGGGTGCGGTAGGCGGCCGCCGAGCCGCCGGTGGCGGGCGCCTTGGGGCCGGTCCAGGCATCGGGGTGGGCGACGGCGGCGTACTGGAGGGTCACGCCCTTGCGGAAGGCGTCCCAGTCGAGGAGCTTGTCGGAGGAGAGGGTGGAGGCGCCGGAGCCGGTGATGACGGTGTACTTCTTCTCGGTGCAGCCCCGGTTGCCGAGTTCGTTGACGAACTGCCGTAGCTGGACGGGGCGTCCGGCGAAGTAGATGACCTTCGCGGCCGAGGTGCAGATGGTGTCGACCATCTGGTCGAAGGCGTTGGCGGTGGTGCCCTCCTCGTGGAACTCCTCGGGCGCGCGGTACTGCTCGGGTGCGCGTGGCGATCCGAGTGTCCGTTCGGCGAAGGCCCGCTTGAGGGCGTCGACGTAGTTGTCGCCGGTGCGGATGTCCTCGACGACCAGGGTGTGCTTCGGGTCGATGTCCTTGTTGAAGTGGGACAGGGCCTTGGCCTGGTCGGTGGTGGTGGGCACGACCCGCGCGAGGCCCGGGTAGGCGTCGGGCCTCTGGGGGCTGTTGCCCGAGTCGTCGGCGGTGATGGGGCCGCCGACGACGGGGATGCCGCGTTCCCGGGTGAGATAGCCGATGGCCGCCTGCGTGGTGGCGGTGGAGACGTCGAAACCGATCACGGCCCGGAGGTTGTCGGCCTCGGACTCTGACATGGCGCCGAGCTGTTCTGCGACGGGCTTCCAATGGCTGTGGCTGCGGCCGGGGTTGGCGAGCAGCAGCCGTATCGCCGGCTTCTTGCTGTTGGAGTCGTGGTTGGCGCGGTACTGCGCGAGGTAGGCGCCCTGCACCTCGTGCAGTGTCTTCTGCTGTTCGAAGGCCTGGGCGGGCGCCATCGGCAGCATCACGGCGACGGAGACGTGCGGTTCGTCCTTGATCCGCTCGTTCTCGGCCTTGATCCGTGCGCTGACCTCCTTGAGGTTGGCCGCGAAGACGAAGCTGCCGTCGGTGACGCCCGTGCATTCCCGGGCGCCCTCGGGGCCCCGTTCCTCGATGCCCTTTCCGCAGGCCGGATCCGGCCGGAAGACGACGATGCCGGTCCACACGGCGGCGCCGAGCACGGCCAGGGCGACGACGAGACCGGCCGCCTTGGTGAGCGGTCCGCCGGGGAGTCTTGCGATGAACGACGTCATGACGCGGCACCTTCCTGGACGGGCAGGTCGGGAGCCTGTGCTCCGGCCCGCAGACGGGCCGGCCAGGCGGCGGACGCCTCGCGGTAGGCGGCGTGCGCGGCCTTGTTGCCGTACAGCGTCTCCAACGCGATGCGGACGGTGGTCAGTTCGTCCTCGCGGGGGGCGAGGGTGAGCGGGTCGGAAAGCCGCCAGAGCAGAGGCACCAGGGCGGCGACGGCTTCGTGGTGCGGGCCGGTGACGTCGCTGCCACAGGCCGTGCACGACAGGGTGGGGCCACCGGCGGGGGGTTCGTAGCCCTCGCGCGGGTGGGGTGCGGCGCAGATCAGGTTGAGCGTGGTCAGCCACTCGGCGGGCGGGGCGACGGTGAACCGGTGGTGCAGGACGCACACCACCTCCTCGACCCGGCCCAGGGCGAGCGTGTGGTGCAGATAGGTGTCGCTTCTCGGGTCGCACAGGGATCGCAGGCGCAGTTGGGTGTCGCGCCACCGCTCGTGGGTGGTGGTGGCGGCCAGCCGGTGGCGCAGCAGCAGGTCGAGCGCGCGGTCGCCGTCGAGGAAGGAGCGCGTGCGGTAGTCGTCGGCCTCGTGGACACGGGCGGCGACCAGGTCCTCGGAGTGGTCCTCGGGATGGGAGAAGGTCCACAGTCCGCGCCGGGTGCGCGGGTCGGCCGCGGCGGACAGCAGCACCAGGCGTTCCCGCATCACGGGGTCGGGCAGCAGTTTGCCGAGGAGCGCGGGCGCGGCCTCGTCGAGGAGCTCGCCGCTGCGTATCGTGCCCGCTTCCTGGACGCGCCGCACGGCCGCGTCGGCGAGGATGCGGGCGCTCGCCGCCCGGCCGCCGCTGTAGCGGGCGACGACACGTGGCAGATGGTCGGGGTAGTCGACGGGGCTGAGCATCTCCGCGATGTGGGCCGGTTCGATGTCGGGGATGCTCAGTACCAGGGGCCGGGCCCGCGGTACGGCGTCGCCGCCGACCTCGCTCAGCGGCGGGTGCCCGTGGCCCCTGCCGAGGAGGGTGGCGAGGACCACGGGCCGCGTCGGGTCCTTGCCCGGGGCGCCGTGCCCGGCGTCGAGCAGGTCGAGGAAGGTACGTCCGACGCCGGTGTGGGCGTTGTCGAGGAGCAGCAGCGGCCTGGGCTTCTTGTTGAGCCGGCGCAGTGTGCCGTAGTTGGCGTCGATGTCGTCGAGGACGGCGGCGACGAGATGCTCCTCGGCGGTGCGCCGGCGGTCGTCGAGCCTGCGGAAGCCGCGGACGAACTGGAAGAGCCGTTGCAGCGAGTCGCCCTGGTAGCCCTGGGAGCGGTGCAGCCGTCCGCCCCACCAGGCGAGCGCGCCCTTGTCCGGTTCGCTCTTGACGAGCTGCGCCCGGGCGGTGTCGAGGACGATCCCGGCGATGCTGTCGAGCCCGGGGACGGCGGACAGGACCTGCGGGAGGTTGTCGGTGACGACGTCGAACCAGCGGCCGAGGCTCTCCCTGCGGCGTCGTACGTCGGGGTCCTCCGCGGTGATGAGGGTGCGCAGATCGGCCTCCGCCCGGCGCAGGTCGGGCGGCCGCACATCGGTCCCGTCGCTGTTCAGCGGGCGCCAGGCGGTGACGACGAGGAGGCCGAGGGACAGCCGGGGAAAGGCCAGGGGCCTGCCGAAGTGCCGTACCTCCAGGCCGAGTTTGTAGGCGAGGAGATACAGCAGGTGGGTGATGCGGGAGGCGTTGGGGACGTCGTCGTCGCCGTCGGCGACGCCGGGCTCGCCGAAACCGGGAGCCTCGAGGTCGACCCGCGCGAGCGGCACCCGGCCGTTGTACGCGTCATGGACGGCGCCCAGCAGGGCGGTCCTGCCGCTCCCGCGTCCGCCGACGATCCGCACCACGGGCGCGCCCTTGGGATACGCGAGGGGGACCTGGTACCCGTCCTTGTGGTGCAGTCCCACCAGCCGGGGGACGAAGCCTTCCTGCAGGGCCTGCTGACCGTACAGTCTCCCGCCCATGGCGCTCCCCCGCCTCCCCCTGCCAGCCGCGCATCATGAGATCAACTCGCCGTGCACAGAGGGAACTTACCTGAACGGCGCCTGCTCGGCAGAGGGTTGGGGAGCGAACAGTTCGCGGTGCTTTCCGGCGTGGTCGCGTCAGCGCTGGAGCGGGGACGGCGCGCTCCAGCGCCGCGATGGCCTCTGCCGGTTCCCTGATGCGGCGACGCGGGGCCTGAGTGCCGATCAGGTCGCCTTCCTTCATGGACAGCAGCGTGCCGGACCCGTGCGACGTCCCCCTCCCCCGGACAGGCACAATGACGTCGTGGAGCCGAGCAGCAGGATCATCGTCGCCCTGGACTGCGACAACCGTGCGGCCGCGGACGAGATCGTCTCGCGGCTGGGCGACGAGTGCCGTTTCTACAAGGTCGGTCTGGAGCTGCTCACGGCGGCCGGTCCCGACGTCGTCAAGCGCCTTGTGGCGCAGGGCAAGCAGGTCTTCCTCGACCTCAAGCTCTTCGAGATTCCGAACTCGGTCGCGGGTGCGGTGAGGGCCGCGGGAGCTCTGGGGGTCTCCATGGTGACCGTGCACAGCATGGGCGGCGTGGGCATCATGAGGGCCGCCGTCGATGCCGCCCGGGGCTTCCCCGGCCTGCGCGTCCTCGCCCTGACCGTGGTCACCAGCATGACCGATGCGGATCTTGCCGACATCGGGGTCGACGATGCGGCGCAGCAGCAGGTCCTCCGGCTGGCACGGCTGGCGGACAAGGCCGGCTGCCACGGTGTGATCGCCTCGCCGCAGGACGTCGCGGTGCTGCGGAGCGTGCTGGGCGCCGGTGCGCTGATCGTCACGCCCGGCGTCGCGCTGCCCGGTGAGTCGCCGGCCGAGCACGCCCGGCCGGACACCCCCCGTGCGGCCGTCGCCGGCGGCGCCTCCCATGTCGTCGTGGGCCGGACGGTCACGCGCGCCACGGACCCGGCGGCCGCGTTCCGTGACGTCCGCGCCGACATCGCTTCGTAGCGGGCGGGCGCGTCCCGCGGGTGCCGGCCGGGCATGCGTTCCTCCGGATCCTCCAGACCCTGTGGCCCCCCGCCGACCGGCACGCCGTCCTGAACTTGATCACGTAGGAGTTCCTGCTCCTCGCGGAGCCGCCGCCACCCGGTGACGGGCGGGCGGCGAACGACGACTCCGCCGGTGACCCTCTCCTCGCTTCTGAACTGTTCCCGGGGGAGATCGATCTCGGCGCCCGTGCCGCGGCTCACCCCCGGCACCCCGCGCGAAGTGCGAGAACGGTCTGGTCAGGGGCGCGGTCGGCGTGCCATGCTCGCGCCACAAGGAAGGCGAAACATGACTCTGTATCTCGGCATACCGCTCGGCTTGATGGCGTTGCTCGTCGCAGTCAGTGGGGTGGCCGCGCTCCGTTCGGGCTGGCTGCTTCCCGTGCAGCGGCAGTACATCGTCCGTCCGCATCTCTTCGGGTGGGCGCAGTTGGCGATCGCTCTCGCGCTCGTCATCCAGGTCGCGGGCGCCGTGCTGGTCGAGGCCGGCGGCCTTCGTTCCGCCGTCACGATGTCCGGGGCCGCGGTGCTGCTGGGCGGCGTGCTGCTGATCGTGCAGGCCCAGCGCCCGGCGCGCGGTCGCTGAGCAGGACTCGCCGCCGGTCCGCTCTCGCCGTCCCGCGGCGTCGGCCGCAGGGGCCCGGGCGGTCAATCCTGGAGCCGTGACCGGGCCGGGCACGGCAGGGGGCCGGCCCGTCCGATGACCAGCTCCCCGCCGTTGCGGCACAGTGCGCTCACACGACCGCGGTCGCCGCGGGCACGCTGGGGCGGATGTTCTGGTTGAGGCGGAACAGGTTGCCGGGGTCATAGGCATCCTTGATCGCCACCAGACGCGCGTACTTCTCCTCACCGAACGCGTCACGGACACGGTCCGCCTCCGGCGTGAAGTTGAGATACGCCGCCCCCGTGCCGAACGGGCGCATCGCGGCGGCGAACGCCCGGTTGGCAGTGATCAGGCGCTCGTCCTCGCCCGGGTCCGACCACACCGAGATCGGGTGGAAGAGGTAGGCGGCGTCGCGGTGGGAGAAGGCCGTCGCCCCGTCCGGCACCGCGGCGACTCCCTGGCCGATCCGGAAGATGACCGCCTGGCTCAGCGGAGCTCCGCTCACGGCCAGGTCGACAGCGTGCGTGAGGAAGGTGTCGATCGCGGCGTCGCCCAGTTCGCGGAGGTACTCCCCGCGCCAGTAGCTGCGGAAGCCGGGCGGCGCCGACGGGTCGAGCATCGCCTGGAAGGCGGTGTAGGGCATCGGAGCGATGAGATCGACAGCCGGCCCGAGATCCCTCAGCGGCCGCATCACACCGGCCCCGGCCCCGGGCGGGCCGACGTGGAGCGCCGGCACCGCGACGACGGGCCCGCCCCGCAGTTCCGCCGGTACGAACGGCTCGGGCGGAGCGTTCAGTACGACGAAGGCCGTGGACAGCTCGTCGGGTGCGGCGTCCGCCCAGTCGCGCCAACCACGCAGCACCTCTGTGGCGCGCTCGACCGGGAACATGGTCATTCCGGCGAGGACCGTCGGGCCGAGCGGATGAAGCCGGAACTCGAATTCGGTGACGACGCCGAAGTTCCCACCGCCACCTCGGACACCCCAGAACAGCTCGGCGTGTTCGTCCTCGCTCGCCCGCACGATGCTGCCGTCCGCGAGCACGACCTCGACAGAAGCGAGGTTGTCGCACGCCAGCCCGTAGGCGCAGGAGGTCCATCCGTACCCGCCGCCCGTAGTGAAGCCGCCCAGTCCTGTCGTGGTGACGCGGCCACCGGGGACGTGCAGGCCGTGGGCCTGCGTGGCGGCGTCGAACTCGCCCCACAGGACGCCGCCGCCGGCCGTGGCCGTGCGCGCCTCGGGATCGACGGCGATCGACTTCAGTCCGCCGAGGTCGATCAGTACGCCGCCGTCGCAGGTCCCCAGTCCGGCGACGCTGTGGCCGCCGCAGCGGACCGCCACGACGAGGCCGCGGTCACGGGCAAAGCCGACGGCCGCGGCGACATCGGGGGCGTCGGCGCAGCGGGCGATCACGGCCGGACGGCGGTCGGCCATCGCGTTGAAGACTCGGCGCCGCTCGTCGTATCCGGGCTGCCCCGGCACGATGACTTCGCCGGAGAACCGGTCGCTCAGCGCGTCCACCAGATCGATCGTGGCCATGGCTACCTCCCTCTTCTCCGCCGTCGGTGGTCCGACTGCCGCTCATTCAGACGGCACGATCGTTGCCCGCGAGGCGTTCCGCGAGCGTTCCTCGGACCCGCTCCTCGAACGCACGCGCCCCTTGGCGTCGCGCGACCGCCAGAGCGCGGCTCAGCTCGGCGTCCACGTCACCGTCCGGAGCACCGAGCGCGGCGAGGAACGTAGCCCGCAGACGTCGGATCTCGGCCTCCCAGAGCTGTACGCCCCGGCCGGTGCCGAGCGCCTCTTCGGCCAGTGCCAGTCCGGCCTCCGGCTTCCCGGCCACCGCGTATCCCTCCAGCAGCACACGGGTCGCGACGCCAGGCAGTCCCGGAGCGGGTGGCGCACCCCGTACGACCTGCTCGCGCACACGGCGGACTCTCGCGAGCCCGGTGGCCGTGCGCCCCTCAAGGACGTCCAGGTGGCCGGCGAACAGTTCCTCCGGAAGGCGGACCTGACCGGGTGCCTCCTCGAACGGCTCCTCCTCGAGGAGTCGCACATGACGGCGGAACCGCTCGCCGTCACCACGGTCCATGGCGACGATCGCGGCCCACACCCACGTGACCGAGCGGCTGTACGCGTGGGTGGAATCATGCGCGGCGGAAAGGGCGGCGTCGCGTTCCCGGTCGGCGTCGGCGCCGTGGCCGAGGAGCCAGAGCGTGTGCGAGAGACGCAGCCGGACCAGCAGTTCCACGTCCTGGCCGTAGCGCAGTACGTGTGCCCGGCGGCGGGCCGGACGAAAGCGTCGCATGGCCGCCTCGAAGTGGCCGCGTGCCCGCTCCAGTTCTCCGGGCCAGTACGCGGCCACGCCGCGGATGTAGTCGCTTTCGACCCACAGGACCTGGTCGTCGTCCCGCTCCGCGCGGGCGCGCAGCCGCTCGCCGAAGTCGCGTGCGGACGCCCAGTCGCCACGGGTGAGCGCGGCCAGAGCGAGGGACCAGACGAGCGGCGGTTCGGGCTCGGTGTCCAGCTGGTAGGCGAGCCGCAGAGCCCGTTCGTGCACACGGTTCATCCGCTCGGATCCGTACCCCTCGTGGGCCACGAGTGGCGCGGGCAGGGCGGTGAGCAGCCGTAGCCGGAGCTCGGCGGTCCGGCGGCCGGGCGGCAGGTCCTCTGACAGTGCCAGTGCCCGTTCCAGCGCGTCGACGGCGTCGGCATGAGCGTGGAGCCCTTGGGCGTCCTCCGCCGCACGCGCATACCAGCGCACCGCCTCCGCGGTCGCGCCGGCGTTCTCGTAGTGCGGCGCGAGGGCCGCCGCGGCGGCCCCGCCGTGCTGCTCGAGCGCCCTGGCGACGGTGAGGTGGGCCTGACGCCGGCGCGGCGGACCGAGTTCGGCGTAGGCGGCGTCCCGGATACTGCCGTGGCTGAAGTCGTACGCACCCGGCCCGTGGGCGCGGACGATGCCCCGGCGCCACAGTTCGTCCAGCGCGGCCACGAACGCCTGTTCCTGGAGCCCGGAGGCGACGGCCAGCACGTCCGCGATGAACGCGCGTCCCATCGTCGCGGCGATGCCCGCGAGCTCGCCCGCCGGCGGCGAAAGCCGCGCGAGGCGCCCGGCGATCACGGCCTGCACCCTGGAGGCCCTGCCGGCCGGTGTGCCGGCCCGCAAGGCCTCCACCACGAACAGCGGGTTGCCCTCGCTCCGACTGTAGAGGCGCTCCAGCTCGGCACTGTCCAGGGGCGTCTCCGCGATGCGCTGTGCCAGCAGCACCGTCTCCTTCCGGTCGAGCCGGCCGAGTTCGATCTCCGTGCACCGGTCGAGCCCCTGGAGGGACCGGATCAGCGCCGGCAGTGGGTGGCCGGGATCGAGGTCTTCACGACGGGCGGTGGCGGCGACGAGCATCCTGGCCGACGGCGCCACCCGGATCAGGTGGTGGATCAGCCGCAGCGATTGCGCGTCCGCCCATTGCGCGTCGTCGACGATCAGCAGCAGCGGTGAGCCGGCCGTCAGGAGCGCACGCGTGGCCGCGCCGAACAGCCGCCGCCGCAGTTCCGGCTCGGACAGCGGCTCGGGAGGCGGCATGCCGGCGCCCAGTTCGGGGAGGAGACGGGCGAGTTCGGTGAGCTGCCCGCGCTCGAGCCGCGCAAGACGGCGTGTGACCGGGCGGGAGCGCAACCACGCCGTGGCGACGCCGTAGGCGATCGGGCCTTCCGCCGCGTAGGCGCGCGCCTCGACCGTCGTCACGCCGGCACGTACGCGCAGCTCGTCCACCAAGCGGGTCTTGCCGATGCCCGCTTCTCCGCTGACGAGCACCAGTTGGGCACGTCCGCCCAGCGCGGCCCGCCACGCGGAGGTCAGCCGTGCCTGCTCCGCGGCGCGGCCCACGAACGGCGACGTCGCGGCGGGCACCCCGGGGCGCCCCTGGGTGCCGGCCGCGGCGGGGTCCTGCGAGGTGCCGGAGCCGGCGGGTGCGGTCGTGAGCAGCGCCTCGTACAGGTGCCGTGTCTCCGGGGACGGATCGATCCCGAGTTCCCGCTCGAGCGTCGTGGCGCAGACGTGGTAGGCACGCAGCGCCCGCACCCGGTCGCCGCCCGCGCCGCAGAGGCGGATCAGCAGCCGGTGGCTCCGCTCCCGCAGCGGATCATGGGCGACCAGCCGTTCCGCGCAGCGGATGGCCTCCGGCCACCGGCGCAGCTCCCCGTGCCGGCGCGCGAGCCGCTCGAGCGCCTCCAGATGCAGCCCGGCGAGCCGCTCACGCTCCTCGACGAGCCACCCGTCGTAGCAGCCTTCCAGCAGGGCGCCGCCATATGTCTCCACGGCTTCCTCGAGCCGCCCGTCGGCGAGTGCTCGCTCGAACCGCTCGACGTCCAGCCACAGCGGCGCGTCGGCGCGCCACTGCAGCGTCCGCGGCGTGACGGCGATGAAGCGGTCGGCGTCCGGCAGCACCCGGCGCAGACGGTGCAGGACCTTGCGGAGGTTGGTCTGCGCCTGGGCGTCGTTCGAGTCCGGCCACAGCAGGAACGCGAGCCGCCGGCGCGGCTGGGGTGCGTCGCGGTGCAGCAGCAGGTACGCGAGCAGCGATTCGACGCGCCCGGAGTCGAGCGGTGGGAGCGGATCGCTGCCGAGCCGCAGATCCATGCTCCCGAGCAGGCGTACGCGCAAGACCGGCGGGTCCACCTCAGACGCTCCCGATCGTGGGCCCCGGGCGCTCTGGCCCGCCAGCGTGCGGGTTGTCTGCGCCCGGTGAGCGCGGCTTCGTCCACTTCCAGCGTGACGGCCCACGGTCTCTTTTGCGACCGTGCCGGAGGCCCGCCCGACCGTGCCGGGAGGGGCCGGCGGGCGGGCCCGGGAGCGCGCGGGCTCGGCCGCCGTGCCGAAGGCCGGTCCGCCGTCCGTGGTCCCCACGTCGGGCGGGCACACCACGCGCCCCCGCCCGGATAATGGGAATGCGGCATGCGGGTGCCCTCGCTCGCGGCGACCGGGCGGGCGGGATCCCTGCCGTACGAGCGCGGGGAGGCTGAGACCGTGGAAGGCGACGCGTACGACATCGACGCCGTGCTTCAGCAGGCTCTGGACCGCCTGGCTCTGCTGGCCGACGTGGGCGCCGCCCTGGCCGCCACCCTCGATGTCCGGGAGGCCTTGCGGCGCGTGTCACGGCTTGTGGTCCATCAGCTCGGCGACTGGTGTGCGATCGACCTCCTGGACAGCGACGGCACACTGGAGCGTGTGGCCGTCACACATCGTGACGCGGGCCCCCCGACCGCCAGTCCGCTGGAGGGCACACTTCCGGTGCCGGCCGACGTGGCGAGCGGGCCGGTCGCCAGGGTCCTGCGCGGCGCCGGGCCTCTGCTGCTTCGACGCGGCGATTTCCCGCCGGCCCACGCGGACCCCTTCCACGCCCGGCCGCTGGAGCTGTTCCGTCAGCTGGACACCGACACGGCGATCGTGGCCCCGCTGCGGGCCAGGCCCGACATCCTCGGCGCGATCACGATCGGCCGGACGAGCGACGAGCGGCCGCTGACGGACGCGGACTCCGCCCTCGTCGAGGATCTTGCCCGACGGGTCGCGCTCGCGGTCGACAACGCCCGGCTCTACCGGGAGACCTCTCGCATCGCCGAACGTCTGCAGCGCTCGCTGCTGCCGAACCTGACAGGGCCGGGCACCCCGCAGCGGGCGGCCCGCTACACGCCCTCGCAGGCCACCGCGGAGGTCGGCGGCGACTGGTACGACAGCTTCCCGCTGCCGCACGGGAACATCGCCATGATCATCGGCGACGTGGCGGGCCACGATCTGCGTGCCACGGTCACCATGGGACAGTTGCGCAACATGCTCCGCGGCATCGCCCTCGACCGCGAGGAGCCTCCCGGCCACATCCTGAACCGCCTCGACGTCGCACATCACCAGCTCTACCCCGACGTCACCGCCACCTGTGTGTACGGCGTCCTCAAGGGCGGCGACGACGGGCCGTGGGAACTGCACTACTCCAACGCCGGCCACCCGCCGCCGCTGCTCGTCACCCACGACGGCGACACCCACTTCCTCGAAGAGGGCCACGGCCCTCTTCTGGGTGCCCTGCCCGACCTTCCACGCGACAGCGGCCGCTGCGCGCTGCCGCCCGGCTCCACCCTCGTGCTCTACACGGACGGACTGATCGAACGCCGCGGCGAACCCGTCCACCGCGGCATGACCCGGCTGCGCCAACAGGCCGCCGCCGTGGCCCGGACACCCCTGGAGGAGTTCTGCGACGAACTCCTCACCGGTCTCGCCTCTCAGACCACCGACGACGTCGCCGTCCTCGCCACGCGAATGCCCGCATGACGGGGGCCCGGTTCACGGACCGGCCCTGGCTTCACTTACCGGCCACTGCTTCACGGACCGGCCACGGACGATGCCGCCCGTTCAGGACGCTGCGTGTCAGGCGCTGACGGGTACGTGACGTCGGCCCACCTGGCCTGCTGACGCCCGGGGGCCGCTGAGCCACAGCCCGGGCCGTCCCTCCGGCCCCGGTCTGGTGGCCGGTCCTCGACGGTCGGCTGCTGCAGCCGACCGTCAGCGGGAAAGGGCGGCGAGAGTGGCCTCGAGGTCGGCCGACTTGGGCCGGTTGTGAGGGAGCTTGGCGAGTACGCGTGCCATACCGCATGTGTCGGTGAGGGCGGAGAAGACAAGGCCGCCCGCGACGGCCGCGGAGAGCGCCCGGGCCCTGGGCAGGCGTCGCCCGAGGACGAGGCCGGTGAGGACGAGCGACCCGGCGGCGAGGCGGACCTGCCGTTCCATGGCCCACGGGCTGCGGCTCCCGGCGGGACGGTGGGTGTCGTGGCCGAGCTGGGACCAGGCGGTGGTGCCGCCGGTGAGCGTGGCTGCGGTGATGCCGTCGTCGGCGAGCCGTCGGCAGGCGGTCTCGGAGCGGGCGCCGGAGGCGCACACGACGAGGAGGTCACCGCGGTCGGCGGCGGACTTCAGCATCGGAAGCGCCTCGTCGAGATGGTCGAGCGGAATGTTGTGGGCACCGGGCAGGTGGCCGGAGGCGTATTCGCCGGGCGTGCGCACGTCGATGACGGTCAGCTCGTGAAGGCGGGCTCGGGCCTCGTCGGCGGAGAGGGCGTTGAGTGCCACTTGCGCTGTCCTTTGCTCATTGCGGATACCGCTGCGCCAGGATACGGGACCGCTCGGCGTTCACCGCAGGCCTCGCTCAGACGCCTGGCCCCACACCGGGCCGCCACCGCCTCGAGGAACGAGGTCCCGCACGGGCCGGGTCTCTCAGCTCCGCCTGATCCCTCACGACCACGTTGATCCGTAAGTCCCCATCGGCCATCGCCCGGTGGGGATTTGGCGGCGGGACCGTCCCCTTCCAGGCCGCTGTGCCGTGCGGACCGCCGTCGAATGTATCGGCTTTGTATGCGCGCCCCCTTGAATCGCTCGGTCACCCGACGACAAGGGGAGAATCATGCACAGGCTCTTTCGCCGGTCGCTGGCCGCCTTCAGTGCGGTTGTCGCCGTCGCGGTAACAGCCCCGGCCACCGCCGCGGCATCCCAGGACACCTCGTCGGAGGCGGCGCTGAGCGGCCGGCCCGCCTTCAGGATGCCCTTCGAATGCGGCCAGACCTGGCTCGGGAGCAACTGGCAGGGACACAGCCCCGCGCATTCGATCGACTGGAACCACTACGACGCCTCCGGCGCCCCGGACGACTACGGCCGCCGTGTGTTCGCCAGCGCCGGCGGCACGGTCCTGTCCTCGTACTACTCCACGAGCAACGGTTACGGCAACACCGTCGTGATAGGTCACGGCGACGGCTGGCGGACGCGCTATTCGCATCTGAAGACCCGTTCCGTCCAGCAGGGCGCCACGGTGTCACGCGGCCAGAAGATCGGAGAGGTCGGCAAGTCGTCGGCGCTCTACGATCTTTCCCCGCATCTGCACTACGAGCAGATACACGACGGTCAGGTCGTGGTCGCCGTCGTCCAGGGTGTCACCTGGTCCGACTACCTCAAGCGCTACCAGACCAGCACCAACAGATGCGGCTGATGCGGGCGGCGTGGGGGTGCGCGTGAGCTTCCACTGACGCGCCCTCGGCGCAGCGGGTGCGGCACGGATACGGCGGTCCCGCCGTGGCCGGACAGCGGACGGGTACGGCGTCGCGCCCGCCGTACCCGTCCGCTGTCCGGCGTCGCGCCCGCCGGCCGGATCAGCGCAGCGACTTCAGTTTGGCGTCCACGAGTTCGGCCTGGTCACGGGCGTCGAGACGGCGCCACGTCGACAGGGAACGGTGGAAGTACCGTCGTGCGGTCCCGTGCCGGCCGGTCGCGTGGTGCAGTTCGCCCAGCAGGCAGGCCACGCGGGCCTCCGCGCGCCGGTCACCGAGCTGCTGCTGCACGGCGAGCGCGCCGACCAGCAGCGCGGAGGCCTGCCCCGCGTCTCCCTGGCGCAGACACAGCTCCCCGATGCTCTGCTGTACATAGGCCGCGCAGTGCGTGTCCGCCAGGTCGTCGAAGATGTCGAGCGCGCGCTCCAACTCGTCCCGCGCGACGCCTGGTTCGCCGCGCAGCTCGTGCAGCACCGCGATCCGGCGGCGCACTTGTGCCTCACGGTGCCGGTCGCCGAGGTCACGGGAGAGTGCCAGAGCCCCGTCGAGCCACCCTGCCGCGGTATCAGGGTCCTTGCGCTCCAGCCATACCGAGGCGATCGCGTTGCGGGCGACCGCTTCGCCGTGCCGGTCACCGGCCTTGCCGAAGCCGTCCAGCGCGTCGGTGAAGGCCTGGAGCGCGGCGTCCAGATCGTCGACGACCCGGTACACGGACCCGGCGCCCACCGCCGCGACCGCCTCGCCCGGCCCGTGCCCGAGGCCGGCGAAGATCTCCCGCGACCGCTCGAACGACGCGAGCGCCTCGGCGTACCGGTCCTGGTACAGGTGGAGCTGTCCCAGGTTGCGGAGCAGGGCCGCCGCCCGCGCGTCGGACAGGTCCGGCATCGCGTCGAGCACCAGTTGATGCGTCCTCAGCCAGTCGCCGTAGTAGCCCCGCATGTCGAAGAAGCTCGCCAGCTCGATCGCCAGATCGGCGGCCAGGGGGACGCGGCCGAGCCGGGTCGCGGAGTCCACGGCGGCGACGAGGATGCGGCGTTCGCTCTCGAACCATTCCACCGGCAGGGCGCGCACCGTGCTCGCGAAGCCGGAGGCGGGCCCGGTCACCGGTGCCGGCTCGCCGAGAACGCCGAGGAAACGTGTGGGCATGGCCGCGTTCGCCGATCGGGCGAGCCCGATCAGGGCCTCGACGACCCGTAGTCGGCTGTGCACATGTGCCTCGTGGCCGTCCCGTTCCGCCAGCTCCCGGGCGTAGCAGCGCAGCAGGTCGTGCATGCGGTAGCGCTGCCGGCCGAGGCGGTCCGCCCCCACGACCTCGACCAGATGTTCGTCGAGCAGCGTCTCCAGCGCCCGGGCGGCCTCGCCGGCGTGGCCGGTGGCCACTGCGACCGCCCACCCGGCCACCGCGTCGTCGGCCAGCCGGCCGAAGGCGCGGAAGGCTCTTGCCGCCGGCTCGGGCAGATGCCGATAGCTCAGCTCCGCGCTCGCCCGCACTTCCAACTCGCCCGTGCGCAGCTGGTCGAGGCGTCCACGCTCGTCGTGGAGGAAGTCCGCCAGTGTGCCGACGGACCAGCCGGGACGGTTGGCCAGCCGGGCACCCGCTATCCGGACGGCCAGCGGCAGCGATCCGCAGGCGGCGAGCACCCGGTCGACGTCCGCCGCCTCCGTGCGGAGCCGGTCAGGGCCGACGACGGCGCCGAAGAGGGCGCGGGCGTCGTCGCGTCGCATCACACCGAGGGCGAGGTGGTGCGCCGGCAGGCCCGGCATCCGGCGACGTGAGCTGACGAGGACCGCCGAACCTCCGGTCCCCGGCAGCAGGGGACGCACCTGTGCGCTGCCGACGGCGTCGTCGAGGACGATGAGGAACCGCCTCTGCGCCAGGCGCGAACGGAACAGCGCGGCGCGCTCGCTGAGCTCACCGGGGACGGCGCTGTCGATCACTCCGAGGCCGCGCAGCATCTCGCCCAGGACATCGGCGGGTTCGCGCGGGTGATCGCTCGTCCCGCCCAGGTCGACGAAGAGCTGACCGTCGGGAAAGGCCTCGCGCACGCGGTGCGCCACATGCACGGCCAAGGTGGTCTTTCCTGATCCCGGCGGGCCCGACAGGACGGCGACGACGGGCTGCCGGCCGGCGGTCGACAACAGCCTCTCGTGTTCGGCGACCTCCTCGGCACGGCCGGTGAAATCCGGTACGTCCATGGGGAGTTGGCACACCGGTACGGGCACCGGGCTGCGGCGCCGGCCCGCGTAGCCGTTGACCTGCTCCCCTATGGCCCGCAGCGGAGCGCTCGGTTCGATACCGAGCTCCGCGGCGATGATCCGCTCTGCCTCGGCGTACGCGGCCCGGGCTTCGACGGTGCGGCCGGAGTCGTGCAACGCGTGCACCAGCATCCGCCACAGGTCCTCGCGCAGCGGATCGTCGGTCAGCCGGGTCCGTAAGCCGGCGACCACGGGTATGTGGTCCCCCAGGCGCAGCCTGACCTCGAGGCACTCGTCGACCGCGGCGGACCGCAGGCCCTCGATCCTCGTGACCGCCGGGTCCCACACCACACTGGACGGCACGTCCTGCAGCACCCCGCCGCGCCAGAGACCGAGGGCCGATTCGTAGGCGCGCAGCGCGGCTGCGTCGTCGCCGTGGTCGCGCTCTCCGCGGGCCCGGTCCAGGCGCTGTTCGAAGAGCAGCATGTCGAGCTCACCGGGTTCGATGTCGAGCGCGTAGCCCGACGGCTCCGTTCTCAGCCGGTCGGTGGCGGCGCCCGCCGCGGCCAGCGCCCGGCGCAAGGTGCGTACGTAGGTGCGGACATTGGCCACGGCGGACCGCGGCGCCCCACCGGGCCACAGGACCTCCGTCAGCAGGTCGAGCGAGACGAAGCCGCTCGGCTGCAGCAGCAGCGTGGCGAGCACCGCTCTCGGCTTCGGCCCGCCGAGGCGGACCGGAATGCCGTCCACCCGCACCTGGAGCGATCCCAGGACCCCGAACGTCGGATCCCCCATCCGCGCGCCTCCGCGACAGTCCGCAACTGCGGCGCAGCGTACCGGTGTCCGAATGACGCCGAACAGAGTTCCGGTCGACGTCCCGTGGACGCCCCGTGGAACGGGTTGCGGCCGGCGGGGACCACTCCGGTCGGCGGCCGTGCCGCTCGGTTCACCTCATGGCGGCAAGCGGTCGATCGGCGCCGATTTCCTACCGGTCGGCGTTCAAGACATTGACAGGGTCAGCTCACCGCGCCAGTCTCGGAGAGCGCTCTCCCATCCTGCCCGACCACGGGATGTCGGGCTTGCCTCCTATCCCCCCGCCAGGAGCCGACGTGTTCAGACCCCCCTCAGCCGTGTCCGGCCGACCACGCGCCGGAACGCTGCTCCTCACCCTCGGCGCGGTACTCGCGTCCACCGTCACCCTCGCGACAGCGCCGAGCGCCGAAGCCGCGGAGACACTGCTGTCCCAGGGCCGGCCCGCCACGGCCTCCTCGCACGAAGGCGAGGCGTACGCCGCCTCCGCCGCGGTCGACGGCAACCTGACCGGCACCCGATGGGCCAGCTCCTGGAGCGACCCGCAGTGGATCCAGGTCGACCTCGGCAAGAGCGCGGACATCAGCCGGGTGGTGCTCCACTGGGAGGCCGCGTACGGCAAGGAGTACCGGATCCAGGCGTCGGACAACGGCACCGACTGGACGGACCTCAGGACGGTCGCCCAGGGCGACGGCGGCACCGACGACCTCGCCGTCTCCGGCAAGGGCCGCTACGTCCGCATGCTCGGCACCGCCCGCCCCGGCGGATACGGCTACTCCCTCTGGGAGTTCCAGGTCTTCGGAGACACGGACGGCACTCCGCCCGCCACCGGCGGCGCGGTGAAGGTGACCGGTTCGCAGGGCGACTGGCAGCTCACCGTCGGCGGACAGCCCTACACCGTCAAGGGGCTCACCTGGGGACCGTCCGTCGCCGACGCCCCCCGCTACATGCCCGACGTGAGGTCGATGGGCGTCAACACCGTCCGCACCTGGGGCACCGACGCGACGACCAGGCCGCTGCTCGACACCGCCGCGGCCCACGGCATCCGCGTGGTCAACGGCTTCTGGCTGCAGCCCGGCGGCGGCCCCGGCAGCGGTGGCTGCGCCGACTACGTCGAGGACACGACGTACAAGAACACCATGCTCGCCGAATTCACCAAGTGGGTCGACGCCTACAAGAGCCACCCCGCCACCCTCATGTGGAACGTCGGCAACGAGTCCGTGCTCGGGCTGCAGAACTGCTACAGCGGCACCCGGCTCGAGGCGCAGCGCAACGCGTACACCTCCTTCGTCAACGACGTCGCCAAGGCGATCCACACCATCGACCCGGACCACCCCGTCACCTCCACCGACGCGTGGACCGGCGCCTGGCCCTACTACAAGCGCAACGCACCGGACCTCGACCTGTACTCGATGAACGCCTACGGCGACATCTGCGGCGTCCAGGAGGACTGGGAGCAGGGCGGCTACACCAAGCCGTACATCATCACGGAGACCGGCCCGGCCGGTGAGTGGGAGGTCCCGGACGACGCCAACGGCGTCCCCGACGAGCCGACCGACGTGCAGAAGGCCGAGGGCTACACCAACGCCTGGAACTGCACCGTGGGACACCGGGGCGTCGCCCTGGGCGCGACGCTCTTCCACTACGGCACCGAGTACGACTTCGGCGGCGTCTGGTTCAACCTGCTCCCCGGCGGCCACAAGAGGCTCTCGTACTACGCCGTGAAGAAGGCCTACACCGGGTCCACGGCCGGCGACAACACCCCACCGGTCATCAGCGACATGTCCGTCTCACCCGCCTCGTCGGCGCCGGCCGGCGGCGAGTTCACCGTCCGCGCCGACGTCCGCGACCCGGACGGCGATCCGGTCACGTACAAGATCCTCCTGAGCGGCAACTACGCCAACGGCGACAAGCGGCTCGTGGAGGCCCGGTGGCGGGCCACCGGCAACGGTACGTTCGCCGTCACCGCCCCCGAGAAGCTCGGCGTCTGGAAGGTGTACGTGCAGGCCGAGGACGGGCGCGGCAACGCGGGCATCGAGACCAGGTCCGTCAAGGTCGTCGCGCCCCCGGTCAGCGGCACCAACGTGGCGCTGAACAAGCCCACGACGGCCGGCTCCTACCAGCGGGAGTACGGCGACTGCCCCTGCACACCCGCCAAGGCGACGGACGGTGACGCGGTCTCCCGCTGGGCCAGCGACTGGAGCGACCCGCAGTGGATCCAGGTCGACCTCGGCGCCCGGACCGCCATCCGCAAGCTCCAGCTGCACTGGGACCCGGCGTACGCCACGTCCTACGAGGTGCAGATGTCCGACAACGGCACCGACTGGCGCACGGTGCACTCCACGACCACGGGCAACGGTGACATCGACTCGATCGACGTGTCGGAGACCGCCCGGCATGTGCGTCTTCATCTGACGGCGCGCGGCACCGGCTGGGGCTACTCGCTCCACGAGTTCGGCGTCTACAGCTGACCTGGGCCCGGGCACGGCGTCGCACCCCTCCCCCACCCCTCTCATCCCGGAGGTCACAGTGAAAGTCGGTCCGAAGTCATTGTCCGCACTGCTCGTCAGCACGGCGCTGACCGCCTGCCTGCTGGGCACGGTGTCCTTCGCGTCGGCGGCCGACCCCGCCGGCCCGGCCCCCGTGGCGGCCGAGCCCCTGTCGGCCGAGCACGCCGGGCACACCATGAGCGGTTCGGCGCTCGCGTCCGGTGACGATCCCGACGGCGACGGCTACATCCCGGCGAACCCGCCGGTGACGGGCGTGACCCCGTCGCACCGGACCCCGCCGCCGCGCTACTTCCACGAGTTCCAGGCCAACTGCGCGGTGACCCATACCGCGCCGGTCGACCCGATCGTCTACCCCGGGCAGCCGGGCCGGTCGCACGACCACACCTTCATGGGAAACCGCTCGACGGACGCGTCCAGCACCACGGCGTCCCTGTCCGGCGGAGCCACGACGTGCAAGGTCCCCGGGGACCCGTCCGCGTACTGGATGCCGTCGCTCTACGACGCTGACCGGAAGATCCTTCCGGTCGGTGACCAGGTCATCTACTACAAGGCCGGCGTCACCGACTACACCAGCGTCCGTCCCTTCCCCAAGGGCCTGCGGTACGTGGTCGGGAACCCGACGCAGAGCCGCGAGCAGTTCCGTGCCCACCCCGGCTGGGTCGAGGGCTGGGAGTGCGGTGACAGTTTCGGCAACGTCGACTTCCCGCAGCACTGCCCTGCCGGGACCCAGCTCAACATCCGTATGCAGGCGCCCAGTTGCTGGAGCGGCCTGCACCTCGACACACCCGACCACCAGAGCCACATGGCGTATCCGGTGGTCAAGCCCGGCACCAACGACAATGTCTGCCCGGCGAGTCACCCGGTCGCGCTGCCCATGGTCGAGTTCAAGATGGCGTTCCCGGTGGACGGCGACATGTCCGAGGTGAGACTGGCCGGCGGCGGCGCCCACTCGTTCCACTACGACTTCTTCAACGCATGGCACGAGCCGACGCTGAAGGCCATGGTCGATCACTGCATCGTGGGCGGGCTGCAGTGCGACGCCCGCGGTTACGACCAGAGCCACCCCGAGGCCGGTGCGGCACTGACCGCCGACTACCGGCTGCCCTGACCGTACTCCCCTCCGACGGTGCTTCCCTCAGACCGCCCGGCCCGTCCCGCTCCCTGACCGCGGGACGGGCCGGGCCGCCGCACGCGACGCACCGTTCCGCGGGCTCCCCGCGACGCCGTTACGCGGAGGCCCTGACGACGAGCTCCGCGTCGAAGATCACCGACGTCGGTTCGGAGAGCGTTCCCTCGATCTGCTCCTGGAGCAGGCGCGCCATGGTCGCCGCCATCTCCTCCATGGGCTGCCGGACCGTGGTCAGGGGCGGCCGGCAGGCGGCGGCGAACCCTGAGTCGTCGAAGCCGATCACCGCCACGTCCTCCGGCACCCGCCGTCCCGTCGCCAGCAACGTCTCGACGGCGCCCAGGGCCATGAGGTCGTTGGCCGCGAAGACCCCGTCGATGTCCGGGTGTTCCGTCAGCAGTCGCCCCATCGCGGCGGTACCGCTCTCCGTGGTGAAGCCGCCCTCCGCGATCGGGATGTACGGGTGGCCGTAGCGGGCCAGGGTGTCACGGAAGCCGGCCAGCCGGTCCTGAGCGGCGGGCAGATTGAGCGGCCCGGTGACGGTGGCCACCCGACGGCAGCCGCGGGCAAGCAGGTGCTCGGCCGCGAGCCGTGCGCCGTCGCGGTGCGCCACGTCCACATAGCTGACCGGTGTCTGCGCGAGCGGTCTGGCGAACAACACGCAGGGCAGGTCCTCTTCGGCGAGCAGCGTGGGCAGTGGATCCTCGGCGTGAGTGGAGAAGATGAGCGCCCCGTCCGCGCTTCCCTGCCGCAGATACGACACGACCTCGCCCCTGGCGTTCTCCGTCTCGGCGAACATCAGCACCGGATACATGGAGCGGGGACGCAGGAATCCGACCACGCCGCTGACGACCCGGCCGAAGAACGGATCCGCCAACACCCGTGCCGCGAAAGCGTTCTGTTCACTCTCGGACTCGTCTCCCGCACCGGACACGACGAGCGCGATGGTCTCCGCCCGCTTGGTCACCAGCGACCGGGCGGCCCGGTTCGGGGTGTAACCGGTGCGCTGGATCGCGTCACGCACCATCTCCTGGATGGCAGGGTCCACGTTCCGGATGCCGTTGACGACCCGCGAGACCGTTGCGCGGGAGACGCCCGCCGCCCGGGCCACGTCCTCGAGAGTGGGGGTCTGTCTCGTCATGCCCGTACCCTATCGAGGCCCGTCGTGCGTGCGGGAGCGCTCTCCCGAGCCGGGATCAACCGGATCCGCGGTCTCCCGCCGCCACCACCCCCGAGAGGGCGATCCGGCCCGCCGACGGCCCCACGAGCACCTGGAAGACGCCCGGTTCCAGCCGCCAGGCCCGCTCCCGTACGCACCAGTGCCGCAAGGCCCGTCCCGGGACGTGCACGACCGCGGTGACGTTCTCCGACGGGGCCGCCTCGACCGCCGCGTAACCGGCGAACCACCTTGCCGGTCTCTCGACCACCGAGTCGGGCTTCGACAGATACACCTGGACGACTTCACGGCCGCCGCGTCCGCCCGTGTTGCGGAGGCGCACCCGCACGGTGAGACCGTCGGCGCCACCCGGCCCAGCGGGTTCGACGGGGTCCGTGGGATCCGTGGGATCCACCGTCATGTCCCGGTAGTCCCATGTCGTGTAGCCGAGGCCGTGTCCGAACCAGTACGCCGGCTCGCGTCCCTCGCGCAACCACGCCCGGTGGCCGATGTGCAGGCCCTCCGCGTAATGCAGGACTCCGCCGTCGGGCGTGGTCGCGGTCACCGGCACGTCCGCCAGGCGGGCGCCCCAGGTCGTGGGCAGGCGTCCTCGCGGTTCCGCGGCGCCGAAGAGCATGTCGGCGAGGCCCGCCCCGCCCTCCTGGCCGGGGAACCAGGACAGCAGCACCGCTCCGACCTCCTTGCGCCAGGGCATCTCCACGGGGCTGCCGGCGTTGACGACGACCACGGTGCGCGGGTTGGCGGCCGCCACCGCCCGGACGAGGGCGTTCTGCCCGCCGGGCAGGGCAAGGTCCTCGCGGTCCCGGCCCTCGGACTCGCTGTCCTCCGTGGTGCCCACGCAGACGACCGCGACGTCCGCGTCGCGGGCTGCGCGCACGGCGTCCGCGACGGCCTGAGCCGGTTCCGGACGCGGCGGCGCGGCGCTCACCAGAACGGCCCGTCCGGTGTCGGGGGCGAGTTCCCGGCGGGCCACGACGTGCACAGGCGTTCCGGCCGCCAGGGAGACGCGGCCGTAGTGGCAGGGCGGGTTGACATGGACGACGGCCGGATCGTCCGTTTCCCGCGGGAACTCACCGTCCAGGAGCAGAGCGCCGTCCACGGTGAGACTCATGCGCCCGAAACCGCCGACGCCGAGGGTCCATTCGCCGCCGGTGCCGGGCAGGAGGCGGGCGCTGATCTCGACGGTGTGCGCCCCCGGAGGCTGTGGCGGCTCCAGTTGACGACCGGACATGCGGCGCTCGGCGCAGAGCTCCCGGCCCTCCTTGTCCAGCACGCGCAGAAGGACCCCTGGCGATCCGGTCCGGGGGTCGCTGCAGTCGGCGGGGTCCAGCGGCGGCGGAGCGAAGACCGCGGGACCGGGCACGTGGACGACGCCCACAGCATCCCCGAGCGCGTCCCTGATCCCGTCGAGCGGGCCGGTGACGCTCTGCGGGAAGACCCCGGCGCTGCCACCGCCCTGGCACCGGGGGGTTGCGGCATGGTCGCCGATCAGCGCGACCGTCGTCAGGGCGTCGGTGGCGAGCGGGAGCACGCCCCGGTTCTCCAGCAGGACGGAGCCGGCGACCACGGCGCGACGCAGCAGCCGCCTGCGGTCGTCCTCGGGCAGAGGATCGCGCGGGGCGGGGGACATCGGAGAGGGGGCCGCGCCGGGCGAACAGGATGGCGCGGCCGAGGCCGGTGACGCCGGAGATCGGGATGAGGACGACTCGGCCGGGCCGAGGGCGCCGACCCGTCCGGCGAGCCTGAGCAGGCGGCGGACCTTGTCGTCCACGACCTCCTCGGCGACCGTTCCGCCGGTGACCGCGTCGAGCAGGGCGTCGCCCCACGGGCTGTGAGGTCCGGGCATCGCGAGGTCCTGGCCGGCGAGGGCGGATGCGACGGTGGAGCGCACCGCGCCCCAGTCGGAGACGACCGGCCCGTCGAATCCCCACTCGCGCTTCAGCGGCTCCGCGAGGAGAGCGTTCTCCGTCATGGTGTCGCCGTTCACGCCGTTGTAGCCGGACATGACCACATGGACGCCCGCTTCCACGGCGTACTCGAACGGGGCGAGAAAGAGCTCCCGCAGAACCCTTTCCTCGACGCGGACGTCCACGGTGAGCCGTTCCGTCTCCGAGTCGTTGGCCACATAGTGCTTGGCCGTGGCGGCGACACCGGCCGACTGGATGCCCCGGATCAGCGCGGCCCCGGTACGGCCCACGAGTACCGGGTCCTCGGAGAAGCACTCGAAGTGGCGGCCGGCCAGGGGCGAGCGATGGATGTTGAGGGTCGGTGCCAACACGACGTGCACGGACTTGCACCGGGCCTCGGCGGCGAGCAGTTGTCCCAGCCGCTCGACCAGATCCTCGTCCCACATCGCGCAGAGCCCGGTGGCGGACGGCAGCAACGCGGACGTCTCACGCTCGTCCCAGGCTTCCCCGCGCACACCGGCAGGGCCGTCGGACATCGTCATCGCTCCCAGCGCGACGGCCGGTTCGGCGGCCGTGCGCCATGTGGTGGCACCCGTCAGCAGACGTACCTTCTGCCGCAGATCGAGCTTGTCCAGCAGGCGGGTGAGGTCTTCCTCGTCCATAGGGCCCCTCTTCGACCTCTGAGACGCTCTTCGGAGAGCGCTCTCCGAAGAATGACCAACGTGATGCCGACTGTCAACGCCGACCGCCACAGGGCCAGAAGTACGGCCGACGAGTTCCTCAGCCCACGACGGGGACCGGATGGTCCGGGCTGTCGAGCCAGGCGGTTTGGCCTTCGGGCGACACCGTGAGCCCGAACCGTCCGATCCCGGGCCGGCCGGACAGGTCCCACCAGTGCCAGGCGGCCTCCACCTCGTCCCACAACGCCCTTGCCCCCGCCTGATGGACGACGGCGTCCTGCCCGTCGTCGCGGAAGACGACCACGGCCCAGGAACGGTCGGTCAGGCTGTACAACCACACGGGTCTCCTGCCGTCGCGTTCCTGCGCCACGGACCGGACGCAGTCCCGCACTTGCAGGCCGACGGCGAAGTGGGCGTCGTCGAACCGGCCGGTGCCGAAAGCTTTCTCCGTAATCGTCGTGGTGGACCGCTCCGCACCGTGGCCGTCCGCCGGGACGTAGTCCGCGTGCCGTGGCCAGGCGGGCCGCTGCGAGCGGAGCTTCATGAACTCCACCGGCTCGAGGAACCGGCCCGCAGCGCTGCGCCCATCGTCCGAGACGACGAGACGCACCGTGGCGTCCATGGTGCCGTGGCACGTGCCCCAGGGCACCAGGACCGTCCCGCCCGGCCGGGTCTGTTCCACCCAGGCGTACGGGAGTTCACGTACGCCGCAGGTGGCGATGATCCTGTCGTACGGCGCCCGGTGCGGGGCGCCGGCCGTGCCGTCCGCCGTGACGACGTCGACCGGGAGCCCGAATCGGCCGAGCGATCGCCGCGCGGCATCGGCGACGTCCGGGTCCACCTCGACACTGGTCACGTTCTCGGCACCGAGCCGGTGGGCGAGCAGGGCGGCGTTCCATCCGGTGCCGGTGCCGATCTCCAGGACCCGGTCTCCCGGTAACGCCTGAAGATCGCGCAGCATGGCGAAGACGACCGACGGCATGGACGCCGAACTGGTGGATTCCTCACCGGCCGTGCGGTCGCCGTGGCGGCGACCGTCGTCCCACTGGGTGACGATGGGCACGTTGGCATCGGCGTAGGCGTGCCATTCCCGCGGGTCCCGCGCACGGTCCACCAGGAACGAACCGCAGGTTCCCGTGTCGTAGGGCCAGATCACGTCCGGCAGGAACGCCGCCCGGCGCACGTGGGAGAAGGCCGGGATCCAGTCCGCGGTCAATACATTGCGGTCGAGCAGGCAGCAGCCGAGATCCGGCCACGCGCTGCTCTCGTGAAGCGACTTCAAGATCGGACACCCTCCACGGGCCGGTATCGGTGTCGCACGGAAATCCGTCCCCTTTCTGCGGTGGTCGGTTCGGTCACGCAGAACACTCTCCACGCTTCGAAGACGCCAATCACGGCTCCGCTATCGGCAAAGGGTTCGGTACCCGCCCGCAAGGCGGGACGGAACGCTCCGGAACGCGTCTTCCGACGCCTTCCCCCTATTGAAAGCCCGTCGCTGTGCCGGAACTCACGGAGAAGGCATCCCGGAAAGTCCGGTACACGTACTCACCCCGCCTCGTATACGTATTCACCGGACTGTCGTACCTACGTTTGTCATCACGCCAATAGGTATGTGCCGTACGGCAGTTCGACAAATCGTTGTGGGGTGTGATCCTGCGCCGGGTAGCGCCACTCGTCGCCGGGTGGTGCGTTGGGGTTGCCGTGGCGCCGCAGCAGTGACGGTTCTGTGCCCGGGGCTGCCGACCCCTGGGCCGTGGCGTCGCCCGTCGATCGCAGTCGAAAAAGGTACGGAGAGCGACAACAGTGTGGACAAGCGTCGGCGGCCCCGAGGCCCTGCCCGCTTCCAGCGTCCGGAGGCCCGGCCACATGGTCGGCCGGGAGCAGGACGCCGCGGCCCTGCGAGAACTCCTGACCGGCCACCGACTGGTGACGACGGCCGGGAGGGCCGGGATGGGGAAGAGCCGGCTGGCCGCCACCGTCGCGGCCTCTGTGACGGACGGACCGTGGCAGCACGTCGTCGAGGTGCGCTGGCAGGGCAGCGGTCCGGCGTCGTCCGGGGCCCTCGCGGCCACGGTGGTGCTGGCCCTGACCGGGGCCCGGCCGGCCCAGGACACGGTGGGTGTCGCCGAAGTGGTGCGCGGCCTGCCCGACGGGCGGACCCTTCTGTTCCTGGACGACGTCGATCCCGTCCACACGGAGTGCATCGGCCTGGTGCAGCACCTGCTGATGGCGGTGCCGGATGTGCGGGTGCTGGTGACGGCACGCCGGCCGCTGGGACTCGGTGACGAGCGCGTCCTTCGCCTGACGCAGCTGAGCGGCGAGGAACCGGTGGGCGGAGGTGGCCGGGCTCCGGCGGTGGAGCTCTTCCTCGACCGGGCGAGGGCCGCGGACGAGGGCTTCCGCGCCGAGGAGGCGGACCTGCCGGCTGTCGCGGAGGTCTGCCGGCTGCTGGAGGGTGTGCCGCTGGCGATCGAGATGGCGGCCGAACAGACGGTGCGTCACTCGGTGGACGAGCTCGCCGGTCTGCTGAGGGAACAGCAGGGGTGGTTGACGAGTCCTCGGCCCGTCCTGCGGCGGCACCGGTCGTTGCGGGAGGCGGTCGGGGCCGGATATGTGCTGTGCGAGCGGGAGGTGCGGATCGTGTGGGCCAGGGCGAGCGTCTTCGCGGGCCCCTTCGCGGAGGGGACGGCGGTGTTCCTGTGCGCCGGGGGCAGCGTCGAGGCCCGGCAGGTGCCGGGCTGCCTGGCCCGGTTGACGGCGGCGGGGGTCCTGGAAGCGGTGGGCGACCCGGGCGGGGTGCGCGAGCCGCGCTACCGGATGACCAGGGCCGCCCGTGAGTTCGGCGAGGAGCGGCTGAGGGACGCGGGCGAGTTCCAGGTGGCCGCCGAGCGGCTCGTGGTCCACTGCCGGCGTGTGGCCGCCGTCGCGGAGAGCCTGTGGAGCACCGGGGGCCAGACGCAGGCGATGAGGCTGGTCCTGGACGAACAGGACGACTTGAGGGCCATGGTGGAGTACGCCCTGGACCGGCCGGAGCATTCCGCGGACGCCCTCGAGACCGTCGTCAATCTGTGGTTCTGGTGGGTGGTGCACGACCGGGCCGAGGAAGGCCGCGAGTACCTCCTGCGGTTGCTGCCGCTGAACGATGCCGACGATCCCCTGGTCACCCGTGCTCTCTGGCTCGCGGCGTGGCTGAGCGCGGGGACCGATCCGGAGACGGCCCGGGTGCTGCTGGGCCGGGCGTGGTCGGCCGCGGTGATGGCCGGGGACGACGCCACCATCGGCCGTGTCGCCCATGTCCAGGGGACGCTGGCGCTGCAGGAGCAGGACGCGGAGGCCGCCGCCCGGCACTTCCAGGAGGCCGCGGACACCGTCCCGCCGCACGCGGCCGGCGGCCCCTCACCGGCGGTCAGCCAGGCCGCCGTCGCCGTGGCCGAGGCCATGTTCGATCCCGTTGCCGCCCGGCGCAGCGCCCGGCGCGCCCTGACCCGTCCCGGTGTCCGCGAGGACGCCTGGGCGTCCGTCGTCGCCCGGTACGCCCGGGCGTTCGTCGACCACCGGCACGGCCGCAGCGCCCGTGCCTGGCGGCGGGCACACCGCACGCTCGCCTCCCTCGAACCAGGGCTGCCCGACGTACACGGTGCCGCCGCCCTGCGCCGGCTGATGGCCGACATCGAGGCCGGGATCCCGGGGCGGCTGTGCCTGCCGGCCGCGCCGCTGCCACGGACCGGCGTGCCCGCGGCCCCGGCCGCGGCGAGCAGGGCGCCACGGTGAACCGGGCCCGGCGTACGACGGGCGTCCGCCGACCGCGCCGGTGGTCCGGCCGGCGCCGGCCGCGCCGGAGCCACGCGCCGCTGTACTGACCGGCCCCCGGGACCGCGAGCGGGCTCGCCCCCGGCCGGGGGCCGCGAGCGGGGCGGGTCCGGGGCCGCGCGAGCGAGCCCGCCCCGGGCCCCGGGGCCGCGCCCCGGTTCCGATGCCGGATCCGCCGTGTCGCGGGCCCGACGCCGGGGTTCGCCATGCCTCGGTCCCAACGCCGGGTCAACCGAGCCCCGGTCTCGGTGCCGCATCCGCCGCCCCCCGGTCCCGACGCCGGATCCACCGGGGGCGGGGCCGGACCCGGACCCGGGGGCGGGCCGGGGCCGGGGCCGGAGGCGGGCCGGGGGCGGGCCGACCAGGGCTCGCCGTGGGCGCGGCCGGGCCCGGCGTACGACGGGCGCCCGCCGACCGACGCGGGATCCACCGTAGGCGGGGGCCCGGTCCCGATGCCGGACCCACCATGGCCGGGGCCGGGGCCGGGCCCAGGTCCCGATGCCGGCCGCACCATGGGCGGGGCCGGGGCCGATCAGGGCTCGCCGTACCCGACCGGACCGGGCACAGGATGTCGGGTCCGACAGGATGGGGTCCTCCTAGCGTGAGTGTCGTCAAGGGAGGGAGGCCGGGGTGCTGGAGCGGCTGAACCAGGCCATGGAGCACATCGAGAGCCGTCTCGATCAGCAGATCGACGTGGCCGACCTGGCGCGCGTCGCGATGACGTCGGAGTACCACTTCCGCCGGCTGTTCTCCGCGCTCGCGGGGATGTCACTGTCGGAGTACGTCCGGCGCAGGCGGCTGACCGTCGCGGGGGCAGAGGTGCTCGCCGGCAGGCGGACGCTCCTGGAGATCGCGGTGCGCTACGGCTACGGCTCCGGGGAGGCGTTCGCGCGGGCGTTCCGCGCCGTGCACGGCGTCGGTCCGGGCGAGGCCCGGCGGACCGGTGCGGCTCTGCGGTCCCAGCAGCGGTTGTCCTTCCGTCTCACCGTCGAAGGGAGCGGCAGTATGCGGTACAGGGTTGTGGACAGGGAGGAGTTCCGCGTCGTCGGAATGAAGGCCCGTGTGCCTCTTGTCCATGAGGGGGTGAACCCGGCCATCGCCGAGTTCATCCGGGGCATCGACAAGGAGACGGTGCGGCGGCTCGCGGAGTTGTCCGACCAGGAGCCGAGGGGAATCGTCGCGGTGAGCGACGACCTCGACCCGAGCCGGGCCGAGGGGACGGAACTCGACTACTACCACGGCGTGGTGACCCGTGCCGAGGCGCCGGAGGGCACGGATGTCCTCGCCGTTCCGGCGGGGACGTGGGCCGTGTTCGAGAGCTCGGGCTCGTTCCCGCAGGCCCTGCAGTTCCTGTGGCGGGACGTGTTCACGCAGTGGTTCCCCTCGAACCCGTACCGGAGCAGGCCAGGGCCCGAGATCCTGCGGGTGAGCCTGTCGGCGGACGGGGCGCAGGCGGACGCGGAGCTGTGGATCCCCGTGGAGCGCGCCGCGCTCTGAGCGGGTCCGCCGGGGCCCGGAGCCGTTGCCGGGCCCCGGCGGCAGGACGCGGGGGTCGGCGCCGGGCCCGGCGGACAGTGGTCCCGGCTCCGCGGGTGGTGACGGTGGCCACCCGTGGCGCCTGCGGAACCGGACGGCCGTCCGCCGTGAATCAACGTGCGGCTGCCCCGCCGACGAGGGCAGCCACACGCTCGCCCGCACCGCGAGGAGGGGGTCGCGGCGCGGTACGCCCGTGCCTCGGCGGGCAGTTGGACGCGCCGGGTACCGGCGCCCCACTCGTGGCGCCGGCCTGCTGCCGGCTGTACGGGCGACGGACCGATCCTTCCGGACGACGCCGGCCCCGCGCATCCGCCGCCGGGCAAGATCCGTATGCGGAGACGGCGGGGAACACCGGGCCGGCATACGTACACAGCGCCTATGTACGCGGCGTGGAGCGCGGGGGGGGGACGTCCGCTCTCTCTGCCGCTACGGGTCCGGCACGGTGGGAATCTGGGCGCGCGAGGTGACGCCGAGCTTGGTGAGGATGTGCTCGACGTGTGTGTCCGCGGTCCGTTTGGAGATCACGAGCCGCTCGGCGACCTCCCGGTTGGACAGCCCCTGGGCCACCAGGGCGGCCACTTCCCGCTCCCGCGGTGTCAGGACGTCCGCCGCGGTTGCCGCGTTCCGCGCGCCGGGTACACGTCCCGCCGACGGAGGCACGTCCGTGCCGGCCTGCACGGCCCGCAGGATCTCGGTTCCCGACATGTGTGCCCCTACCGCGTGCCAGCGCTCGAACTCCTCGCTGCCCAGTGCCGCACGTACCGTTCTCTGCACGGCCTCCTGTTCCTCCGACAGCGACGGCAGCATCGTCACCGGGTCGCCGTTCAGGCGGCGCGCGCTCTCCGCGTACCCCAGCAGCCAGGCAGCCTGGGAGTGACGTTCCTGCTGAGCCGCGTGCCAGGCGAGACCGAGGCAGCACAGCGCGGCGACCAGTACGTCCCCGATCTCGCTCACGGCGTCCAGCGCCTTGCGCAGCGGGATCGCGCTCTCCTCGTGCCGCCCGGCCAGCCACAGGATCAGGCCCTGCACCACCAGCGTGGACGCGTAGAACTGCCGCTCTCCCGTGCCCTCGAGATGGCGCAGGCCGGCCTCGCACAGTCGCAGGGCGCCGTCCGCGTCCCCGAGGACGGCCCGTAACAGCGCTCCCTCGTAGTGGACGATGCTGATGCCGAGGGCGTCCCCGCTCGCGACGATCCGCCGCCGGCCCTCTTCCAGCGCGGCGAGTCCTTCTTCGACCTCGCCGCACAGCGCGCGCATCGCTCCGCGGTAGGGCGCGGCGAACAGCGCCACGCGTTCCTCGCCGCAGCGCCGCGCCAGTTCGTCCGCCTGCTCGAACCGCTCGGACGCCGCCATGAGGTCTCCGGTCCACACGGCGAACACCCCGGTCATGAACAGACCCCAGGCGCGCTCCGAGCATTCCTCGGTCACCAGGCCGAGGCCCTTGTCGATCCAGTACCTGCCCTCCGAGAGCATCCCGGCCGCGCGCCAGTACGGCGCGAGCTTCACCGCCAGCGACAGCCCTTGCGCGGCCCGGCCCTTGGTCGCGTACGCGTAGTGCAGGGCGGCGCGCAGGTCCGCGATCTCGGCCCGGACCTTCCGGTGGAGGCCGGCCTGGGCGTCGGTGATCAGTTCGTCCCACAGGCGCCGGCCCAGCTCGTGGTAGTGGGCGAGGTGTTCCTCCGCCACCCGGCAGGTGCCGCCGGAGGCGGTGAGCAGGTCGGCGGCGTACTCACGGATCGAGTCGAGCAACCGGTAGCGCTCTCCCTGCTCGCCGACGCGCTGCACCACGGACTTGTCGACGAGTCCGACGAGCGTCTCCAGCACGGCGTCGAACGGCAGTTCACCGCCGCCGCACACGCGCTCCGCCGCCGCCAGTTCGAAAGAGCCCGCGAACACGGACAGCCGTGCCCACAGGAGCCGCTCCGCCGGTGTGCACAGCTCGTACGACCAGCCGATGGCCGTGCGCAGTGTCTGGTGCCGGGTGAGCGCCGTGCGCCGGCCTCCGGTGAGCACCTCGAACCGGTGATCGAGCCGGGTCACCAGTTCCGCCAGTGGCACGGCCCGCAGTCGCACCGCCGCCAGTTCCAGTGCCAGCGGAATCCCGTCCAGCCGTCCGACGAGCGCCCGCAGTTGCTCCCGGTTGGAGTCGGTGGCCGTGAATCCCGGGACGACCGCCGCCGAGCGCTGGACGAACAGTTCCAGCGCGTCGTCGGCGGCGAGCGGCGCGATCGGCACGGTGTGTTCGCCCGGTACGTCGAGGGGCTGGCGGCTGGTCGCGAGGACCGACACGTCCGCCGCCTCGCGCAGCAGGGTGTCGCTGAGCATCGCGCAGGCGTCGACCAGGTGCTCGCAGGTGTCGAGCACCAGGAGCAGCCTCCGTCCCTGGAGGTGGGCGACGACGGCGGCGAGCGATTCCATGCCCGACTGTTCGGGCAGCTCGAGCACCGCGGCGAGCATCGCGGGGATGAGTTCCGGATCGTTCAGCGCCGAGAGTTCGACCAGCCATACACCGTCGGGGAACCGCTCCCTCATCCCGCCCGCCGCGCGCAGCGCCGTACGGCTCTTCCCGACGCCGGCCGGTCCTACCAGTGTGACCAGCCGTGACTGCCCGATGGTCCGCCGGACCAGGGCGATCTCCCCGGTTCTGCCGACGAAACTGGTGCGCTCCAGGGGCAGTTGCCCACCATGAAGCTGCCCGAAGCCGAAACCCATACCGCCCCCGTGATCAAAGCTGCCGCCCGTGAAGTCGGCGCGGCCCACCTCAGGGTATGCATTCCGCTTCGGAGCGTTGCCAGGGTCGGGAGGTCGCCTCCCGGGCGATACCGGGGCATGTCGCGCGGGAGGCGCAGGTGGACGGTCGGACTCGCAAATGGTTCCTGTGGGTGACCGGGCGTGTCGCGCTTCCCGGCGGTCCCCGGGCAGGGGCGGGCGGCGCGGCCGCTCGGACGACGATGTCGCCCGAATTGCCCTGCTTCACCGGTCGCGTGCGTGTCGGCCAGGACTATGGGTACTCGCGCTGCCACGGTGAACCGATCTGCTCGGCTCCGGCCGAGGATCAAGAAGGGACCGGCATGGGACACGGCGGGAACGTCATCGAGGAACTCACGGCGGACCACCGAGAGGTGGACGCGCTGTTCGCCCGGATCGAGATGCAGCCGGTCGCGGACGCGCGCCGCCGGGAGCTCGTGGACGAGCTGACGGTGGAACTGGTGCGGCACGCCGTTGCCGAGGAGGAGTACCTGTATCCGGCAGTGCGCCGCCACGTCGACGGGGGTGACGGTCTCGCCGACAAGGAGATCGAGGACCATGCCGGCGTCGAGCGGATGCTGAAGGAGCTCGAGGGCCTCGAACCCGACCACATCGATTTCAACCATCTGGTCGCGAAGCTGAAGCTCGAGGTCGCCGAGCATGTGCGGGACGAGGAGAACCGGCTCTTCCCGCTCCTGGCGGACGCCTGCACTCCTGAAACGCTGGCCGACCTGGGCGAGAAGATCCGACGGGCGAAGAAGACCGCGCCGACCCGGCCTCATCCCGCCGCTCCGGACACGCCTCCCGCGAACAGGATCCTCGCCCCCGGGGCCGGTCTGGTGGACCGGGCCCGTGACCTGATCACCGGCCGTCACCACTGAGACCGGCCCCGGTCGCACCGCCTTCTCCCGTCTCTCCGACCGCCGCACGAACCGCACAACCACATTCACCACGTGAATCGCACAAGGAAGGGAACCGAACACCATGAGCACCAGCGAGACCGGCGAGATCACCGGCACGAAGGACAAGCACTACAACCTGATCTGGTACGTCGAGGCGTGCCTGAACAACGCGCTGCGGATGGAGACCTACATCAAGGACGCGGAACGCGACAACGACACCGAGATCGTCCAGCTGTTCCGCAAGGCGCAGGCCGACAGCCGCAAGGGGGCCGAGCTCGGCAAGGAGCTGCTGCGTTCGCGCCTCGGCACCTGAGCCGGTCCAGGCACCTCTGCCGGCCGCGCACGCCGCAGGACCGGTCCCCGTCGTCGGGGACCGGTCCTGCGGTGTACGGCGCCGTTCCGGTCAGCGCTGGTAGAGGCCGACGATCGTGCCGCTGGCCAGTTGTGTCTTGTCCACGGCACGGTGGACGTCGTCGGCGGTGGCCTTGTCGGGGAGTGTCACGGGCTCGGGGAGGGCGTAGAGGCGGAAGAAGTACCGGTGTGCCTCGTCGCCCACGGGTGGTTGCGGTCCGCCCCAGCCGGTGTCCCCGAATCCGTTGGTCCGGGGCGTGCCGCCCGGGGGTGTTTCGCCGGCTTCCACGGATCCGTCGGCCGGGTCGATGCCGGTGACGAGCCAGTGGACGAAGGTGCCGGAGGGTGCGTCGGGGTCCTCGCAGAGCAGGAGCAGATCCGCCGTGCCGTCGGGCACGCCGGACCAGGTCAGGGGTGGGGAGATGTTGTCGCCGTCCCGTGCGTAACGTCGCGGGACGAGTGCGTGGTCGTTGAATGCTGCTGTGTGCAGTTCGATCCCAGCCATGCCTCAGCGGTATCCCCCGGCTGCGCCCTCCGCCACCTCTGGGGCCCAAGTGGCGGAGGCGCTCGCCGGCGGCAGGACCTGTCAGCCGTGGTCCAAAGGCGTCGGCTGCTCGTCCACGAGCAGGACCTCGAGAGTGCGCGGACCGTGGACGCCCTCGACCCGGTCCAGTTCGATGTCGCTGGTGGCCGACGGGCCGGAGATCCAGGTCAGGGGGCGTGCCGGGTCGAGGCGTTCCAGCGCCTGGGGCACGGAGGAGACGACCTGGCCGGGGACGCGGACGACGCAGATGTGGTGGTCGGGCACGAGGGTGATGCGGCGGCGGCCCTGGCCGGGTCCGCCGTCCAGGACGATCGTGCCGGTCTCTGCGACGGCGACCGCGCAGCCGGTGATCACGCTGTCGGCCCGGTCCAGGTCGTACGCGGTGCTCGACAGGCTGTCCGGGACGCGGTCGGCGGTGACGTCGGCCGACCAGTCGGGCGGCAGGCCGGCCGGCACGAGGACCGTCCGCGCTCCCCGGGCGGACAGCAGCCGCGCCACTGTGCCGGCCACCTCCGGGCCGGTGCACCGGTGGACGACGGCCCGGTAGTCCGCCAGGTTCTCCGCGAGCAGGGCGACGGTCTGCCCGACGGTGCGTTCGCCGTGCTCGCGCAGGTAGGTGCGCTCGACGGCCTGTGCGTACGGCGCCGGGTCGTCCGCCAGGTCGGCCAGGGCGTGCCGCACCCGGCCGAGGATCAGGTCTCTGCTGCTCAACGGCTTCCGCCCCTTTCGTCGCGTGTTCCGCCGTTCGTGCGTTTCCACCAGTCTCCGAACGACTCGGGCGGCACCGCCGGCAGGTCGCGGGTCGCGGTCCACGCCTTGCCGGGGCCGGGGAGCCGGCTGGGGTGGAAGCGCCGGGTGCGGGACGCCAGTCGCTGGCCGGCACGCACCGCGCCGGGGTGGGTGAGGGCCCATCGCGTGGCGCGCATGGCGGCGCGCTCGGCGGCGTGGCCCCGGGCCGGCTTCAGGACGACCTTGGTGCCCGCCCGGGTCACCTGACCGCCCTGGGCGACCCGTTCCCGCAGGTGTACGAGCACTTCAGGGATGTCGATGGCGACCGGGCACACCTCGTAGCAGGCGCCGCACAGTGTCGACGCGTAGGGCAGTGACGCGTCGATGTCGCTGTCCGTGCCGCGCAGTTGGGGGCTGAGGATCGCGCCGATCGGGCCGGGGTACACCGAGCCGTAAGCATGCCCGCCGGCGCGCTCGTAGACGGGGCAGACGTTGAGGCACGCGGAGCAGCGGATGCAGCGCAGCGCCTGGCGGCCGACGGCGTCGGCGAGCGTGTCGGTGCGCCCGTTGTCGAGGAGTACGAGGTGGAAGGCGCGTGGTCCGTCGCCGTCGGTGGTGCCGGTCCACATGCTGGTGTACGGGTTCATGCGCTCCGCGGTCGAGGAGCGGGGCAGCGTCTGGAGGAAGACCTCCAGGTCGCGCCAGGTGGGGACGGTCTTCTCGATCCCGACGACGGAGATCAGTGTCTCCGGCAGGGTCAGGCACATGCGTCCGTTGCCCTCGGACTCGACGACGACGAGGGTTCCGGTCTCCGCGACCATGAAGTTGGCGCCGGAGATGCCGACCTTCGCGCGGAGGAACTTCTCGCGCAGATGCAGCCGTGCGGCCTCCGCCAGCTCGGCGGGTGTGTCGGTGAGATCGTCGGGGGCGGGGCGGCCCCATCGGGTCATCTCGGCGCGGAAGATGTCGCGGATCTCGCCACGGTTGCGGTGGATCGCCGGGACCAGGATGTGGGAGGGCCTGTCGTCGCCGAGCTGCACGATCAGTTCGGCCAGGTCGGTCTCGTAGGCGCGGACGCCGGCCGCCTCGAGTGCCTCGTTGAGGCCGATCTCCTGGGTGGCCATGGACTTGACCTTGACGACCTCCGTCTCGCCGGTGGCCTTCACCAGGCCGGTGACGATGCGGTTGGCCTCGTCGGCGTCGGCTGCCCAGTGGACGGTGCCGCCGGCGGCGGTGACGGCGTCCTCCAACTGCCCGAGATACCGGTCGAGGTGACGGAGCGTATGGTCCTTGATCTGCTTGCCGGCCTCGCGCAGGGCCGCCCAGTCCGACAACTCGGCGACGGCGTCGGCCCGTTTGCGGCGGATCGTGGTCGTGGCGTGCCGCAGGTTGGCGCGCAGCGTGGCGTTGTGTACGGCGCCGCGCGCCGCTTCGGGGAACGCGGGCATCCCGACGAACGTGCCGCTCATGCCGAAGGCTCCTCTCGTGTGCTCGCCAGGATCTCGGCGATGTGGACCGGGCGCATGCCGACGCGTAGCCGGGACATCGTCCCCGAGAGGTGCATGAGGCACGAGTTGTCCGCCGCGCACAGCACGGAGGCGCCGGTCGATGCCGCGTTCATGACCTTGTCGGTGCCCATCGCGGCCGACACGTCGGCGTTCTTGACCGCGAACGTGCCGCCGAAGCCGCAGCACTCCTCCGCCCCGGGCAGCTCGGCCAGCTCGAGGCCGCCGACCGCTTCCAGGAGACGCCGGGGCCGGTCACCGAGCCCCAGACCGCGCAGTCCGTGACACGTCGGGTGGTAGGTGACCGTGTGCGGGTAGTGGGCGCCCACGTCCGTGACGCCCAGGACGTCCACCAAGAACTCGGTGAGTTCGTACGTCTTCGGCACCACGGGCGCGAGTGTGCGGGCCAGCGTGTCGCCGCGGCCCTCCGCCCGGGCCCGCTCACCCATCCGCGGATACAGCTCGCGCACCATCGCCGCGCAGGACCCCGACGGTGTGACGATCGCGTCGTAGGCGCCGAAGACATCGGCGAAGTGCCGGGCCAGTGGCTCCGCCTCGTGCCGGTAGCCGGTGTTGTAGTGCGCCTGGCCGCAGCAGGTCTGGCCGAGGGGGTGGTCGACGTCGACACCCAGCCGGGTCAGGAGCCGCACCACGGCCCGGCCGGTCTCCGGATAGAGCGTGTCGTTGACACAGGTGATGAACAGGGCGACACGCAATGCGGCTCCTTCGTCGGCAGGCGGGACACGGGACGGGCCGTGCTCTGCCCGGCCGGCCCCGGCGCGACGGTCGTCGGCGGCGCCGTCGGCCGGACCATCATCTCCGGACGGCCCGTTCGGCGGCGGCGTCCCATGCGGCACGGTCGCCCGACGGCTCGTAGCGGGTCAAGTGCTGGGTGCGGGCGAGCAGACTCCGCATCTCGTCGCGGTCGCCGATCAGACCGTGGGCGCGGGCCTGGACGAGGATGTTGCCGAGCGCCGCCGCTTCGGCGGGGCCGGCCACCACCGGCAGCCCGCAGGCGTCCGCGGTCAGCCGGCACAGCAGTGCGTTGCGCGCTCCGCCGCCGACGACATGGACGACGTCGACCGGGTGGCCGGCGAGCCGCTGGGCGTCCTCGACCGCCCGGCGGTGTGCCAGCGCGAGGGAGTCGAGGATGCAGCGGGTGGTCTCGGCGGGCGTGCGCGGCGCCGGCTGCCTGGAGGTTCGGCAGGCCTCCGCGATGCGCTGCGGCATCCGGCCGGGTGCGAGGAACGCCGGGTCGGAGGCGTCCACCACGGACGCCGGGCCGGGGATCGCGGCGGCGGCGTCGAGCAGCGGCGTCAGCTCCGGGTCGCCCCACTCCCGCAGGCACTCCTGGAGCAGCCACAGGCCCATGATGTTGCGCAGGTAGCGGACGGTGCCGTCGATGCCCAGCTCATTGGTGAAGGCGGCCCGGCGACCCGCCTCCGTCAGCACCGGCGAGTCGAGTTCGAGGCCGGCCAGCGACCACGTACCGGTGCAGATGTAGGCGAAGCGTTCGCCGGCGGCCGCCGGTACGGCGGCGACCGCCGACGCCGTGTCGTGGGAGGCGACGGTGGTGACGGGCACCGGGCCGTTCAGCCGGGTCTCCTCGAGGACGTGCGGCAGCAGCGTGCCGGCCGGATCGCCCGGCCGTCGCAGCGGCGGGAACAGCGCGACGTCGATGCCAATGCTCTCGGCGACAGGGCGGGCCCAGTCGCCGGTACGCGGGTCGAGGAGCTGGGTCGTGGAGGCGTTGGTGAGCTCCGTGCCCTGCTCCCCGGTCAGCCAGTAGGCGATCAGGTCGGGGATCAGCAGCAGGCGGCGGGCCGCGGCGAGCTGCGCCGTGCCCCGGGCCGCCACGAGTTGGTACAGCGTGTTGAACGGCGCGTGCTGGATGCCGGTCGCCGCGTACAGCCGGTCGGCCGGCAGGTCGGCCCACACCTTCTCGGGGACGCCTTCGGTGCGGGCGTCGCGGTAGTGCACCGGATTGCCGAGCAGTCGTCCGTCCGCGTCGAGCAGGCCGTGGTCGACGGCCCAGCTGTCGATGCCGACCGACTCCAGCCGTCCGCCGGCGGCTTCTCCGGCCGCACGCAGACCGTCCAGGACGCCGGCGTACAGGGCGAGGACGTCCCAGTGGAGCGTGGTGCCGGCGCGGACGGGCCGGTTGGGGAACCGGTGTGCTTCGGTGAGTTCGAGGGTTCCGCGGCCGAGGCGGCCGACCATGACGCGTCCGCTGGACGCGCCGAGGTCGACCGCCGCGAAGGACTTCGCCGGTCCGCTCGTCATGGGAGGGCGGCGGCTCGTCGCGGGAAGGCGGCGGTCCGTCGCGGAAGGGCGGCGGTTCATCGCAGGAAGGCGGCGGCGACGCCGGCGTCGACGGGGATGTGCAGTCCGGTGGTGTGGGTCAGGTCGCCGCCGGTGAGGGCGAAGACCGCGGCCGCCACGTGCTCGGGCAGCACCTCGCGCTTGAGGATGGTGCGCCGGGCGTAGAACTCGCCGAGCTCGTCCTCCTCGATGCCGTAGGTGGCGGCCCGCTGGGCGCCCCACCCGCCGGCGAAGATGCCGGAACCGCGCACCACTCCGTCGGGGTTGACGCCGTTGACGCGGATGCCGTGCTCGCCGAGTTCGGCGGCGAGCAGCCGTACCTGGTGGGCCTGGTCGGCCTTGGTGGCGGAGTAGGCGATGTTGTTCGGCCCGGCGAACACGGCGTTCTTGGAAGCGATGTAGACGATGTCGCCGCCCAGTTGCTGGGCCGTCATCACGCGGGCTGCCTCACGGGAGACCAGGAAGGAGCCGCGGGCCATGATGTCGTGCTGGAGGTCCCAGTCCCGCGCCGTGGTCTCGAGCAGCGGCTTGGAGATGGAGATCCCGGCGTTGTTGACGACCAGGTCCACCCCGCAGAAGGCGAGCAGCGCTTCCTGGAACGCGGCGGTGATCTGCGCCTCGTCGGTGACGTCGACGGTGACGGCGACGGCCCGGTCCGGTCCGCCCAGCTCCTCTGCGACGGCGACCGCGTTGCCGGCGTTCAGGTCGGCGACGACGACGCAGGCGCCTTCGGCGACGAGCCGCCGGGCGATGGCCCTGCCGATGCCGGAGCCGGCTCCCGTGACGAGCGCGACGCGGGTGGCGAGGGGTTGGGGCTCGGGCATCCGCCGCAGCTTGGCCTCCTCCAACTCCCAGTACTCGATGCGGAACTTCTCCGACTCGTCGATGGGGGCGTATCGGGAGACGGCCTCGGCGCCGCGCATCACGTTGATGGCGTTGACGTAGAACTCGCCGGCCACGCGGGCGGTCTGCTTGTCCTTGCCGAACGAGAACATGCCCACACCGGGGATCAGCACGATCGCCGGGTCCGCCCCGCGCATCCGCGGCGAGTCGGGCCCGGCGTGACGCTCGTAGTAGGCCCGGTACTCCACGCGGTAGGCGGTGTGCAGTTCCTTCAGGCGCGCGACGCTGTCGTCCAGGGACGCGGTCGCGGGCAGGTCCAGGACCAGCGGGCGCACCTTGGTGCGCAGGAAGTGGTCCGGGCAGGACGTGCCGAGGGCCGCGAGCCTGCCGTGCTCGGCCCGGGAGACGAAGTCGAGCACGACCTCGCTGTCGTCGAAGTGCCCCACCTGGGGCCGGTCGGCCGACGCCAGGGCGCGCACGTGCGGGGCCAGGGCCGCGGCCCGTTCCCGCCGTCGCGGCTCCGGCAGCGGCTCGTAGCCGTCCAGTACCGGACCGAAGGGGTCGGGGCGGCCGCGTTCGGCGAGGAACACCTCCGCGGTGCGGATGATGTGCAGCGAATTGCGCTCGCACTCCTCGGAGGTGTCGCCCCAGGCGGTGATGCCGTGGCCGCCGAGGACGCAGCCGACGGCCTGCGGGTTGGCCTCTTTCACGGCGGCGATGTCGAGGCCGAGCTGGAAACCCGGCCGCCGCCACGGCACCCACACCACGCTGTCGCCGAAGCACTCGGCGGTCAGCTTCTCCCCGTCCGCCGCGCACGCCAGCGCGATGCCCGAGTCCGGGTGCAGATGGTCGACATGGGCGGCGTCGACGAGGCCGTGCATGGCGGTGTCGATGGACGGGGCGGCCCCTCCCCCGCCGTGGAGGCAGTAGTCGAACGCGGCGACCATCTCGTCCTCGCGCTCCACACCCGGATACCGGGCGGCGAGGGCACGCAGCCGGTCCAGCCGCAGCACGGCGAGGCCGGACGCGGCGAGCGTGCCGAGGTCTCCGCCGGAGCCCTTGACCCACATCAGTTCCGTGTCCGCGCCGGTCACCGGGTCCGTGGCGACGCCCTTGGCGGAGGTGTTGCCGCCCGCGTAGTTGGTGTTGCGCGGGTCGGAGCCGAGCCGGTGGGAGCGTGCGACAAGAGCCTTGGCCGCGGGGTGGGGCGAGGAGGCCATGTGTGTGTCCTTCGAGGTGGGTGCGTACGGGGATGACCTGCCGGGGCGGTTGTCTTCAGGCGCCCCAGCCCGCCTGCTGTCCGCCGACCCGCTCCTCGGTGATCCGCTGCTGCCAGCCCGAGCGGTGGTAGGCGGCGACCGGGTCCGGGTCGAGGCCCGTCTCCTCGCGCAGTTCGGCGAGCAGCGGCCGGACGTCGGTGTTGTAGGCGTCCATCAGCACGGCGTTCGCGGCGAGCACGTCGCCGGCGCGCTGGGCGGCGGACAGGGCGTCACCGTCGACGAGGAGGGCCTTCGCGGTGGCCTCCTGGACGTTCATCACCGAGCGGATGACGGCGGGGATCTTCTGCTCGATGTTGTGGCACTGGTCGAGCATGAACGCCACGTCGGGCGTCAGCCCGCCGCCCCGGACGACCTCGTACATGATCCGGAACAGCTGGAACGGGTCGGCGGCGCCGGCCATGAGGTCGTCGTCGGCGTAGAAGCGGGAGTTGAAGTCGAAGCCGCCGAGCTTCCCCTCGCGCAGCAGCAGCGCCACGATGAATTCGATGTTGGTGCCGGGTGCGTGGTGACCGGTGTCCACGACGACCTGTGCCTTGGGGCCGAGCCTCAGGCAGTGGGCGTAGGCCGTGCCCCAGTCCGGCACGTCGGTGGTGTAGAAGGCCGGCTCGAAGAGCTTGTACTCCAGGAGCATCCGCTGCTTCTCACCGAGCCGCTCGTACACGGTGCCGAGTGCTTCGGCGAGGCGGTCCTGACGCGCCCGGATGTCGTCCTGGCCGGGGTAGTTGGTGCCGTCGGAGAACCACAGTTTCAGGTCGCGCGAGCCGGTTGCGTCCATGATGTCGACGCATTCCAGCAGATGGTCCAGGGCCTTGCGCCGCACCGCGCGGTCGGGGTGGCAGACACTGCCGAGTCTGTAGTCGTCGTCCTGGAAGACGTTCGAGTTGATCGTGCCCAGCCGCAGGCCGCGCTCGGCCGCGTACTTCGCCAGAGCCGCGTAGTCGTCGACCCGGTCCCAGGGGATGTGCAGGGCGACGGTGGGCGCGACGCCCGTGCGGGCGTGCACCTGGGCGGCGTCGTCCAGCTTCTCGTACGGGGTGCGTGGGACGCCGGGCTGGGCGAACACCTTGAAGCGGGTGCCCGAGTTCCCGTACGCCCATGACGGCGTCTCTACGGTCTGGGCCTGCAGGGCTGCTTTCGCGGCGGCGCGGTCGGTCACGTGGGCTCCTACGGCATCGGGGCCCGGCGTGGTGCCCATGGACCCAGTGCGGTGCGTGCTCGGACGAGGGGAGGTGAAACGATTCAAGAGGACGCTAAGTGTGTGGGCCCGGGGACGTCAACCCCCGTCGGGGCGGACACCCGCCAGGCGCTTGGGAGTCGCCGATGGACCGACGTTCCGACAGTGTTGCCATTGACGTGAAATCGCTGCGACGCTTAATCTCCCGACCACCTTCAGTGAAACCTTTCACCGCACATCCGGGGTACGTCCCGGGCGCCGCCGGGGATCACGGAGGAGAACATGCCGACCGGTACACTCCGACCCTCGGGACGGCCCCCATGCAGCGCGTCTGCTTCCTGCTCAAGGTCCGCGAGGACCGGCTCACCGAATACCGGGAGCGCCACGCGACCGTGTGGCCCGAGATGCTCCACGCCCTCTCCGCTAGCGGCTGGCGCAACTACTCGCTCTTCCTGAGGGACGACGGTCTGCTCGTCGGCTACCTGGAGACCGACGACTTCGACGCGGCCAGAGCCGCGATGGAGGCGACCGGCGTCAACGCCCGCTGGCAGGCCGAGATGGCCGACTGCTTCGAGGCCCTGGACGGACAGCGGCCCGACGAGGCCATGAAACCCCTCACGGAGGTGTTCCACCTGGCCTGAAGCGACCACCGGCTCCGCCCCGACAGCGGGCCGGCGCGGCGCCGTGCCGGCGTGGCGTCGGGCCGCCCCCGCAGTGGGCCGGCGTGGCGTCGGGCCGGCGCGGCCTCCGCCGGGGCAGGGCCGTCTCGCCGGACGGCACGCCACCGCGGTCGTGCGCCGCGGCTCCGTCTCGACAACGACGTGGCCCCATGCCGGCGCGGTGGCCGGCTCCGGCAGGGCACCGCTCGACCGGACGACACGCCACCGCGGTCACGCGCCGCCGACGGCACCGGCGGCCCGCGGGGCGGCCGTGGGTAATCTGAGGCCTGCCTTTGCTCTTCCTACCCTGGAGGTCTTGACCCGATGGCCCGCTCGGTGGGTATCAAGGACATCGCCCGCGCCGCCGGCGTGTCCGTGGGCACGGTCTCCAACGTGATCAACCGCCCGACCACGGTCTCGGCCCCCACCCGCGCCCGGGTGGAGGCCGAGATCAGCCGTCTCGGGTACGTCCGCAGCGAATCGGCCCGCCAACTGAGGGCCGGCCACAGCCGCATGATGGGGCTGCTCGTCCTCGACATGGGCAACCCGTTCTTCGCGGACATCGCACGCGGCGCGCAGCAGGCCGCCCGCGGCTCGGGGCTCGGCGTCATGATCTGCGACAGCGCTCAGAGCCCGGCGGACGAGGCCGAGTACCTGGCGCTGTTCGCCGAGCAGCGCGTCCGCGGGGTTCTCGTGACTCCCGCGGACGCCACCGGCGGGACCATCAGGACCTTCCGCCGTCACAAGATCCCCTTCGTGCTGGTCGACCGGGTCGCCGAGGGCAACGCCGAATGCTCCGTGTCCGTGGACGACGTGACCGGCGGCGCTCTCGCCGTCCGCCACCTCGTCGAGTCCGGCCACCGCTCCCTCGCCTACGTCAGCGGGCCGCCCGGCCTCAGCCAGATCCGCGACCGCCGCACCGGTGCGCTGCAGGCCCTCGCCGAGGCCGGCCTGCCGCCGGGGGCGATGCGGGAACTGCCCACCGACCGCCTCGACGTCGCCGCCGGCCGCGATGCCGGAGCCCGCCTCCTGGGCATGACGGACCGGCCCACCGCCGTCTTCTGCGCCAACGACCTGCTCGCTCTCGGCGTGCTCCAGGCGGTCTTCGCGGCGGGCGTACGCGTCCCCGAGGACCTCGCGATCGTCGGCTACGACGACATCGAGTTCGCGGCGGCCGCGGCCGTGCCCCTGACCTCGGTGCGCCAGCCGGCCCGCACCATGGGCACCCTGGCCGCCCAACTCCTGCTGGAGGAGATAGAGACGGCCGACGGCGGCGACCACGAACACCGCCGTGTGGTGCTGGAACCGGAGCTGGTCGTTCGGCGCTCGAGCCTGCCGCCCCGCTGAGATCGCGACCGGGGACGGGAACGCGCCGTGGCGGGCGCGGCAGTCGGACCGGCTCTCGGCCGTGCTGCCCCCGGAACGAGAAGGCAGTGGCGGTGGCCCGGCTACGAGCCCTCGGCGCCACCGACCTCGACCTCGGCCGGGGCGACGTCCCGTGGACGTGCCCGGCCGACCCGGCGGGCCTCGAGTTCCGCGTCCTCGCCCCGTCCTGACGCGGAGCCTTGGCCACACCCCGACACGGTGTGTGCTCATGCGCCATGACCCCCGTGACAGGGCCGCTCCCGTTCGGTCCTGGCGGCGAGAGCTCGCGTCGACGCGGAACCGGTGCACGCGGGCCGCACGTCGACCGGGCCGGTGGGGCGCCGCGACCGGCGCCGGCCGCGGCGCTCGCCTCATCGCACGCAGGGGCGGATTCATTGACCGAAACCCGATGTCCGTCCGCCCTCCGTTCGCGCTAGCGTGCGATTCGACTCGTGAACTGGGGGAATACATGGCGGCCACGCCCATCGTCGATCTGCGGGACTTCGGCCCGGACTTCGTCCGCGATCCTTATCCGGTCTATGCCCGGCTCCGGGCCGAGGCGCCCGTGCACCGGGTGCTCGACCCCGACGGCGAGGAGATCTGGCTCGTCCTCGGCCATGACACCGCTCGCGCCGCCTTCACGGATCCGCGGCTGAGCCGGGACTGGGTCAAGTCCGGCGACGTCAGCCAGATCATCAACACCGGCCAGGACCAGCCTGCCCTCGCGCACATGCTGATGTCGGACCCGCCGGACCACACCCGGTTGCGGCGGCTGGTGACGAAGGGCTTCACCCCGCGCCGCATCGACGCGCTGGCGCCGCGCATCCAGCAGGTCACGGACGAGTTGCTCGACGCCATGCTGGCCGAACCGTCGCGACGGGCGGATCTGATCGCGGCCTTCGCCTTCCCGCTGCCCATGACCGTCATCTGCGACCTGCTCGGTGTGCCCGAGCTCGACCGGGACGCCTTCCGGCGCTGGTCCAACGAGATGGTGGCGCGCACCAGTCCGGAGGCGGAGGCGCTCGCCTACGAGGAGATGCCCGCCTATCTGGCGGAGTTGATCGCCGCCAAGCGGGCGCGTCCCGGCGAGGACCTGCTCAGCGCGCTGATCCACGCGGCGGACGCCGACGGGGACCGGCTGTCGCCCGAAGAGCTCATCGGCATGTCCGTCCTGCTGCTCATCGCCGGGCACGAGACGACGGTCAATCTGATCGGCAACGGCATGCGGGCCCTGTTCTCGCATCCCGATCAACTGGCCGCGTTGCGGGACGACTTCGGGCTGCTCGACGGAGCGATCGAGGAGATGCTCCGCTACGACGGTCCGGTGGAGACCTGTACGGACCGCCTCGCGCTGGAGGATGTCGAGATCGGCGGGGTGACCATTCCCGCCGGCTCCACCGTCCTGATCACCATGGCGGACGCCGACCGCGATCCCGAGCGCTTCAAGGACCCCGACCGGTTCGACATCCGCCGGGACGCCCGCGGTCACATCGCCTTCGGTCACGGTCTGCACTACTGCCTGGGTGCGCCGCTCGCGCGGCTCGAGGGCCGGATCGCGTTCCGCACACTGCTCGAACGCTGCCCGGACCTGGCGCAGGACGCGGACGAGGCGGACCTGCCGTGGATGCCGGGCCTGCTGATCAGAGGCGTGCGCAGGCTGCCCGTGCGTTGGTGACCGGCGGCGGGCCGGCCCCGGTCAGCCGGTGCGGCGGAGGCGAGCCAGGGCCAGCCCTCCGAGGACCACACCGAACAGTCCCACCACCAGCGCCACGACACCGCCGCCCAGCCCGTTGCCGGTGCCGAGACCACCCTCGGCGGTGGCCACGACCACTCCGCCGAGGGCCATGCTGATCAGGCCCGCCCCCAGTGCCACGACGGCCCTGCTCCGCCCGGTGCCGGCGAGGCCGGCGAAGCGACCGGCGGGCCGGGCCGACGCCAGCCCGCCGGCGGCCACGCCGATCAGCCCCAGCAACGCGGCCACGGCGGCCACGAGGCGCCCGGAGCTCATGGCGTAGGCATCGGCGGCGGCCGGGACGGAGAGGTGCGCGACCACTGGTGCGGCAAGCACGGACGGAACCGACATGAGGTGCTCCTTCTGCTGATACGGCTCGATGTCAGCCGATCATGTCCGCCGGAGCTGCCCCCGGTCGTCCGCCGGACGCAGACACTTCGCGCTGCCGCCGATGCCGCAGTCGCCGCGAAGGTACTGCGTCCGCGGTAGGCGGCCGCTGGTCCTCGAGGGGGACCCGCGGGTGGTCCGCGGCGTCAGTGCCGACCCGCGGGTGGTCCGCGGCGTCAGTGCCTCCCGCTCAGACCGCCCCCGCCGGCACCCGGTCGATCGCCGCGGCGAGGTCGAGGCGCGTGGGGAGCGTGCCGAAGGCGAGGCCGCGGTCGCCGGCGAGGCGGGACGCGCAGAAGGCGTCGGCCACGGCGGCCGGTGCGTGCCGGACGAGGAGGGAGCCCTGCAGGACGAGGGCCATGCGCTCGACGAGGCGGCGGGCGCCCAGAGCGGCGTCCTCCGTGAGCACAAGTGCGCCACGCAACTCCCGCCATGCCGCGTCCAGTCGGGCGTCCGCGCCGGCAGCGGCCTCGATCTCCGCGCCGTACGCCTCCAGGGAGCCGGGTTCACGGGTCAGCGCGCGCAGTACGTCCAGCGCGTTGACGTTGCCGGAGCCCTCCCAGATGCCGTTCAGCGGTGCCTCGCGGTAGAGCCTCGGCATGCCGGACGCCTCGTCGTAGCCGTTCCCGCCGAGGCACTCCAGTGCCTCGGCGACGGCTGCCGGCTGCCGCTTGCAGACCCAGTACTTGCCGACCGCCGTCGCCAGCCGCAGAAAGGCCTTCTCCTGGGTGTCGCCCCGCTGTGCGCGGTCGGCCGCTCCGGCGACCCGGAGCGCGAGCGTGGTCGCCGCCTCGGACTCGATGCTCAGATCGGCGACGACATTGCGCATCAGCGGCTGGTCGATGAGCTTGGCGCCGAACACGGAACGGTGGCGGACATGGTGGGCGGCCTGTGTCAGAGCGGTACGGATGCCGGACGCCGAGCCGAGGATGCAGTCCAGCCGCGTCATCGTCACCATGTCGATGATGGTGCGCACGCCCTGCCCCTCCGCGCCCACCAGCATGCCGACGGTGTCGTCGAACTCGGGCTCGCTGCTGGCGTTGCTCCGGTTCCCCAGCTTGTCCTTGAGCCGCTGGATGCGGAAGGTGTTGCGGCTGCCGTCGGGGAGCACCCGCGGCACCAGGAAGCACGACAGGCCTCCGGGGGCCTGGGCCAGCACCAGGAAGAGGTCGTTCATGGGTGCGCTGGTGAACCACTTGTGGCCGCGCAGCCGCCAGGTGCCGTCGGGGTGCTCGGTGGCGGTGGTGGTGTTGGCGCGGACGTCGGTGCCGCCCTGCTTCTCCGTCATGCCCATGCCGGCGAGCAGCCCGCGCTTGCCGGCCGGCGCGCGCATCCCGGGGTCGTACACCCGGCTGGTCAGCAACGGCTCGTACACGGCGGCGAGCCGGGGCTCGGACCGCAGGGCCGGCACCACGGCGTAGGTCATGGACACGGGGCAGCCGTGGCCCTGCTCCGCGGAGGACCACACCATGAATCCCGCCGCGCGGGCGACGTGGGCGCCGGGCCGGTCGTCGGCCCAGGGGGCGCCGCCGAGTCCCTCTCTGATCGCGACGTCCATGAGCGCGTGGTAGGACGGGTGGAAGTCCACCTCGTCGATCCGGTTCCCGTACCGGTCGTGGGTGCGCAGCACAGGTTCGCAGCGGTTGGCCTCCTCGGCCCAGCGCTGGACCTGTTCGGAGCCGGCGAGCCTGCCGATGCGGTGCAGGTCCTCGGTGTACCAGCCGGCGCCCTCGCGCCGCAGGCCCTCGAGCAGTACGGCGTCGTCCGCGACGTCGTGTCCGACGAGCGGCGGCGGCTGGTTGGTCACAACATGGGTCTCGGCCGTGGGCCGGCTGTTCGGGGAGGCGTCGGCCGCGGCGGCGTTCGCGGTCGTGCCAGCGGCTGCGGCGGGAGTCGTCGTCATCGTGGTCCTCGGGGAGTCGTAGGGGTGTCAGCCGGCGGTCCGGGCGCCGGCGCAGCGCAGGGACATCGCGACCAGTTCGGCGACCAGGTGTTCGGCGGCGTCGCCGTCCGCGGGACCGGACAACGGGTCGACCAGCACCTCACCGATCGCGCCGGTCAGTGCGGCGGCGGTGACGTCGGGGTCCTGCGGCGGGAGTTGTCCGCCCGCGATGCCCTCCCGGATCACCTCTGCGAACACGTCGCGGTAGCGGCGCCGGAACTCCAGCCGCTCACGGGCCACGGCCTGTTCGGCGGGGGCGGCGAGGAGTGCGTGGGCGAGGCCGCGGCGCTCCATGGCGCGGCGGGCGAAGACGCGCACGCCGTGCGCGAGCCGCTCGACGGGGTCTCCGCCGGCGTCCTTGAGGACTTCCGCGAGCACCTCGACCTCACGTCCGGAGGCGCGCCGGAAGACCTCGACGGCCAGTGCGCCTTTGGACGGGAAGTGCTGGTAGACCGACCCGACGGACATGCCGGCCGCGGCGGCGACCGCGGTGACGGACGCGTTGGCCCAGCCGGATTCGGCGACCACGGAGGTCGCCTGCTCCACAAGGTGCTCCCTCGCGGCGTCGAGCCTGCTCTGCACAGCGGGTGTCTTGCGGTAGGCCACACAACAAGTGAACCACTGTTCAGAACTTCGAGCCAGCCCCTGGGCCCCTGGTTCGGGCATGCCGAAGGTGCGGCACGGACGGGCGGTGAGGGTGGAAAGACGTGCGCGGAAACCGGCGGTCAGCGCGCGTGGTCGGACACTTCGTCGTGCGAACTCCGGTCATCGAGCAGGTGCTGCCTGCCCCAGGCGCCGAGGGGGCCGAGCGCCTCGTTCAGGGAGATGCCCAGCGGGGTGAGCGCGTAGGTGACGCGGCGTACCGCTCCCTCGTGGTCCTCTTCCCGGACGACGATGCCGTCGGACTCCAACTCCCGCAGATGAGAGGCGAGAACCTTCTCGCTGACGCCGGGGATGCCGCGTCGCAGCTCACCGAACCGGCAGGGACCGGCCTCCAGCGCCCACAGGACGAGGACCTTCCACTTGCCGCCGACCACGTCGATCGCCGCGTCGATGCCGCACACGTACGCGTCACGCCTGGTCATGCACTCACCTTAAGGTAACCACCCACAAAATAGTGCGTACTTGATCAAGGTCGGTGCCCGTACGAGCCTGTGAGGCATGGACGACCACACCTCTTCGAAGACCCCTGTCACCCTCCTCGGCCTCGGCGACATGGGCACCGCTCTCGCCCGCGCCTGGCTCGCCGCGGGACACCCGCTGACCGTCTGGAACCGCACCCCGGCCAAGGCCGAGCGCCTGGCGGCTGAGGGCGCCCGGGTGGCGGCGACGCCGGCCGAGGCGCTGGCCTCGGCCACCGGTCCCGTCGTGCTGTGCCTGCTGGACGACGCCTCCGTGGGCAAGACGCTGGACGGCATCGACCTGACCGGCAAGGACCTGATCGACCTGACCACCAACACACCCGCCCGGTCCCGGCTCCGGGCGGCATGGGCCGAGGAACGAGGGGCCCGGTTCCTGGACGGCGGGATCATGGCCGTTCCCCCGATGATCGGCCGGCCGGAGACCGGCGGCTATGTGTTCTACAGCGGCGACCGCGCGCTGTTCGAACGCCACCGGGAGGTGCTGGAGGCTCCCACCGGCGCGAAGTTCGTCGGCGAGGACGCCGGTCACGCGGCACTGCACGACATCGCCCTGCTCAGCGCGATGACCGGCATGTTCGCGGGCGTCACTCACGCCTTCGCCCTGGTACGCCCCGAGAAGGACCTCGACCGTGCCGGTTTCGCCGCGCTGCTCGCGGAGTGGCTCGGCGCCATGGCCGGCATGACCCACGAGATGGCCGCCCAACTGGAGAGCGGTGACTACACCGAGGGGGTCACCTCCAACCTCGCCATGATGTCGGCGGGGAACGACGCGCTCCTGGCCACGGCAGAGGGCCAGTCGGTCGACCCCCGGCTCCTCACGCCCTTCATGGAGCTGATGCGCCGACGGGTGGCCCAGGGCCACGGCGACGAGGGGCTGGCGGGCACGGTCGACCTGCTCAGGGGCGAGTGAGGCCCGGCGGACGGCTGAGGGCCGGCGGACCACCGAGCCGCCGGCCCTCACGCCGGGCGACCGGCACGGTCGCACTACTGGAGGGGGATGTCGTGGCCCGCGCCACGCTCCTCCTCGGGGCGCGGCCCGAAGTAGCGGCGGTCGGATTCCTGGATGGCCACGTCGTTGATGCTTGCCTCGCGGCGGCTCATCAGGCCGTGCTCGTCGAACTCCCACAGCTCGTTGCCGTAGCTGCGGAACCACCGGCCCTCGGCGTCGTGCCATTCGTACTGGAAGCGGACGGCTATGCGGTTCTCGTGGAAGGCCCACAGGCTCTTGCGCAGTACGTAGTCCAGCTCACGCTTCCACTTGGCCGTGAGGAACTCGGCGATCTGCTCACGGCCGGTCAGGAAGACGTCCCGGTTCCGCCAGACGGAGTCCTCGGTGTAGGCGAGGGCCACCTTGTGCGGATCGCGGGTGTTCCACGCGTCCTCGGCGGCCTGGACCTTGGCCAGGGCGCTGTCGAGGTCGAACGGCGGGAAAGGCGGGCGCAGTTGGGTCATGACAGGTGATCCTGCCATGCACCGGAGAGGGGACTTCGACGGACCGGGTGCGCTAGTCCTCCAGGGTGTCGACCCCTTGGTCCTTCTCGGAGCCCGGGTCCACGTCCGCCCCGATCTGGCCCTTCGCCCGCTTGCCGACGACCGCGGACGCGGCGAGCGCGCTGGCCGCGAAGGCGGCGCCGAGGATCCACGGGCCGTCGAAGCGGTGGCGGGTCACATGGTCGAGGGAGTAGCGGCCGGGGCCCATGACGCCGATGGCCGCCGCGGTGAAGCCGAGGAACGCCGGGTACTCGAAGCCGCCGGACTGGGCGAAGAAGCCGGCCGGTGCGTGGACGGAGACGGCGCCCGCCATGTTGCCGGTCACCGCCGCGCCCGCCGCGGGAGTGGCGAGGCCGAGTGCGAGCAGCACGCCACCGCCCGCCTCCGCGATGCCCGCGGCCATCGCGCTCTGCTTGGGCGGGTGGAAGCCCATGGCCTCCATGCCCTTGGCGGTGCCTTCCAGGCCGCCGCCGCCGAACCAGCCGAAGAGTTTCTGGGTGCCGTGGGCGACGAGGACGGCGCCGGTCCCGACGCGCAGGACGAGCAGGCCGAGGTCACGTCGGTTGAGGGGGGTCATCGGTACTCCCGGAGCGGTGAGGATGGGCGACGTCATCCACTCTCGGGCCGCTGGGAGCCGGGGCCGTGGTGTTGCTGGACCGTCCGGGTGAGGCGGGCGGTGCCGGCTCAGCTCGCCGGGCTGCCGGCCGCCGCCCACAGGTGGTGCATCGCGTAGGAGCTCCACGGCCGCCAGCGCCCGGTGTCCGCGCCGGCGGGCACGGCCGGGTCGGCGGGCAGCAGGACATCGGGGTCGCCCAGGGCCTGCATGCGGATCCGGGCGGCGGTCCGGGCGTCCATGCCGGGCAGTCGCAGCAGGCGGCGCTCCGTCTCCTCGCGGTCCACGCCGGGGTCGAGCACCACGTCGCCCGTGGCGAGCGCCTCTGCCAGGGCGCGCAGCGCGGGGTGGTCGGTGCCGGTCAGGTCCCGGGCGCGGGGGAACAGATGGGTGAGGCCTCCGCTCGGTGCGGGGAGCCGCTCGCCGTGCGCGGCCACGAGCGTGCTCGCGGCGGACGTTCCGACCACCGTGCGGATCGCCGATTCATGGGGGTCGGCGGCACCGGGGATGCGCAGGCCGGGGCGGGACGCGACGTGAGCGGCGAGGGACGGGTCGGCTCCGAGGCGCTCGGCGACGGCGCACGGGTCGGCGTCGAGATCGAGGAGGCGGCGCATCCGCTGGTTGGCGGTGGTCAGGTCGCGCAGGTCCGTCAGATGCAGCCGGCAGTCCAGCCAGCGGCCGCTGCCGGGGCGTTCGCGGACCTCGGCGATCCCGGCGCCGCCGGGCAGCCGCAGGGTGCGGCGGTAGGTGCGGTCGCCGGGCTCGCCGGTGACCTCCTCGACGCCGGTGACGGCATGGGCGGCCAGGTGGTCGAACACCCGGTCCGCCGCGTAGGGGCCCCGGTGCGCGAGCCGCAGCGGGATCCCGGCAGCGCCCTTGTCGGGGGCGGGGCGGCCGGGCCTGAGGGCGCGCAGTTCGGTGGGGGTGGCGGCGTAGATCTCCCGGATGGTGTCGTTGAACTGGCGGACGCTCGCGAAACCGGCCGCGAAGGCGATCTCGGCGGCCTGCAGGGTCGTCGTCTGGAGGAGTACGCGTGCGGTGTGGCCGCGCTGGGCGCGGGCCAGCGCGATGGGCCCGGCGCCGAGTTCGGCGTTGAGCTGGCGCTGTACCTGGCGGGCGCTGTAGCCGAGCCGGTCCGCGAGGCCCGCGACGCCTTCCCGGTCGACGATGCCGTCTCCGATCAGCCGCACGGCCCGGCCGACGACGTCCGCGCGGACGTTCCATTCGGCGGAGCCGGGGACCGCGTCGGGCCGGCAGCGCCGGCAGGCGCGGAAGCCGGCGCTCTGGGCGGCCGCGGCGGTGGGGTGGAACGACACGTTCTCGCGCTTGGGCGTGACGGCGGGGCAGCTGGGCCGGCAGTAGATGCCGGTCGTGGAGACGGCGAAGAAGAACACGCCGTCGAAGCGTGCGTCCCGGCTGGTCACCGCCTGGTACCGGCTGTCCTCCGCCGTGCGTGCCTCGGTGGTCATACGGCCAGTATCGGCGGCCCTCCGACGCCCGGCCGGCGGAAATCGGACATGACGCTGATGTGGACCGGACCGCCGTCGGGGTCGGCCGCGGCCGTCCAGCGGGCGCGCAGGTCGAGAGGCCGGCCGGGCAGGGCGGTGTGCGGCAGGCGCTGCCGGTCCAGGATCCGGCCGTCCTGGTGCACGACGAGGACGGGCGCGGGGAGGCGTTCCGCGGTGCGCAGGGTGAAGCGCTCCTGGAGGGGCGGCGGGCCGTCGGGGCGGACGCGGCTCGGCGCGACCCACAGCAGCGGCGGCTCGACCCGCAGCGGCACTCCCCCGCCGGGCCAGGGGTCCGTACCGGCCAGGTGCGCGAGGACCGGGCCGGTGACGCCCCGGCCCTCGGCGGCCGCGCGTGCCGCCGGCTCGCCGCCGTGGAGCAGGTTGCCGACGGCGAACACACCGGGCAGGGCGGTGCGGAAGGTGGTGTCGACGGCCGGTCCGCGGGTGCCGGTGTCGAGGGCGATGCCGCCGCGCCGGGCGAGTTCGTGCTCCGGGATCCAGTCGCCGGTGAACACGACGGTGTCGCAGTCGAGGAGTGTGCCGCGGCAGTCGTCACCCCGTACGCGGACGCCGGTCAGCCTGCCGTGGCCGGTGAGCTCCACGACGGTCGACCCGGTGAGCACCGGGAACCGGTGGCGCGGTGACCGCAAGGGGCCGCGGATCGCTTCGGTGACCAGGGCGACGACGTGGGCCCCGGCCGTCCGCAGCGTGTCGACGGCGGCACATGCGACGGCGTCGGCGCCGGCCGTCGCCACGACGACGGCCCGGCTGCCGACCGGTTGGCCGTGGACATGGACGGCCTGCTGGAGCTCGCCGGTGGTCAGGACGCCGGCCGGCCGGGTGCCGGGCACCAGCCGGGCGCTGCGCGGCCGTTCGCGGGCGCCGGTCGCCAGGACGACGGCGGTTGCGGTGAGGCGCTCGAGGCCGTGCGGGCCTGTCGTGTCGAGGGTGCGGGGCCCCGCCCAGCCGGTGGCCGTGACGCCCGTGCGCACCGCGGCTCCGGCCGCGAGGGCCGCGGCGGCGAGGCGCCGGGCGTAGCGGGGCCCGGTGGTCGAGCGGTGGCGTGGTCCGAAGCCCCGGTGGTGGCTGTGGCGTGGGATGCCGCCGGGTTCCTGTTCGCGTTCGAGCACCTCGACGCGGCCGGCGCCCGCCGCGGCGAGGTGGGCCGCGGCGGCGAGGCCGGCGGGTCCCGCGCCGACGACGAGGACGTCCACGGCCCGATCGGCGCGGCTCATCGGCGGCCGTCCTCGAACAGCGCGCGAACGGCGGGTCCGCAGTAGAAGCCCTGGCAGCGACCGCCGCGGGCCCGGGTGCGGCGCCGCAGTCCGTCGAGCGATCCGGGCGGCACGGTGCTGGTGAGCGCGTCGCGGATCTCGCCGCGGGTGACGCGTTCGCAGTGGCAGACGATGGTGCCGTACGCGGGGTCGGCGGCGATCAGGTCGGCCCGCTGGTACGGGCGTGGCCGTGCCTCGCCGATGTTCGGCATGTGTACCGGTTCGAGATCGCGGGCGGGTCCGAGGTGGAGTCGCGCGTCGCCGAGGAGGCCGGTGACGTAGTCGGCGATCGCCATGGAGGCGGTCAGTCCTGTGGAGCGGATGCCTCCGACGGTGACGTAGCGCAGGCGGGGGTGCGCCCGGATGCGGTAGTCGTCCTGCCCGGTGGCGGCGCGCAGTCCGGCGTAGACGGCGGTGACCTCCTCGTCGATGAGCGCGGGCAGGATCCGTCCGCCCTTGGCCCGCAGGGTCTCGAGGCCTTCGGCGCTCGACCCGGTGGCCCGCTTGTCGTCGAGGTCCTCCGCGGTCGGGCCGAGGATCACGTTCCCGTACACGGTCGGTGCGACGAGGACGCCCTTGCCCAGCGCCGTGGGCACGGGGAGCAGGATGTGCCCGACGAGGGGGCGGGCGAGCTTGTCGTAGACGATGAGCTGGCCGCGCCGGGGGGTGACGGTGAAGTCCTGGCGGCCGAGGCGGCGGTCGAGCTCGTCGGCGTGCAGTCCGGCCGCGTTGACGAGGTAGCGGGTACGCAACAGGCCCCGGGAGGTGGACAGTTCGTGGTGGGTCCCGGCGGTGACGGACTGCACCCGGCAGTTCAGGTGCAGGTCGCCGCCGGCGCGGACGGCCTGGGTGGCGTAGGCGAGCGTCGTCGTCCAGGGGCAGATGATCCACTCGTCGGGGACCTCGAGGGCACCGAGCGCCCCGGGGCCCAGGTGCGGTTCCCTGCGGGCGAGTTCGGCGGCGTCGAGCAGGCGGGTGGCGTGGTAGCCGTTACGGGCGGCCTTGGCGGCGAGCGCGGGGAGGGTGGCGAGCTGTTCCCGGTCCCAGGCGACGAGGAGCGCGCCGACGGGTTCGACGGGGATGCCGCTCTGTTCGGCGTAGGCGGCGAGGCGGTGCCGGCCTTCGCGTACCAGCCGGGACTCCAGGGTGCCGGGCGCCGCGTCGAAACCGGTGTGCAGGATGGCCGTGTTGGCCTTGGACGTGCCGTTTCCGACGTCGTCGCCCGCGTCGACGAGGGCGACGCGCAGGCGGTGGCGGGCGAGTTCGCGGGCGACGGCGGTGCCGACGACTCCGGCGCCGACGACGGTCACGTCGTACAGGCGGTCGGGCAGTTCGCCGCTGGTGGTGACGGTCATCGCGTGCCGTGGTCCCCGGCGGCCGACGGGGCGCGCTCGAGGAGCGCCTCGACCTCCGCGCGGAAGGCGCCGAGCCGTTCGGCGGCCCGGTCGGCGCTGATCCGGGGCTCGTAGACGGCGGACGGCTTCCGGTCGGGGACAACCTGCTCCGGCGTCAGACCGGGGTCGATGCCGAGCCGGGCCACGGCGGCGGCTCCCAGTGCGGTCGCGTCGGGCAGTGCGGAGACCTCCACGGGCATTTGGAGCAGGTCGGCCTGGGTCTGCATGAGGAGCGCGGAGCGGGTGAGGCCGCCGTCGACGCGCAGCGCCGTCAGCGGGGAGCCGAGGTCGGTGGCGACGGCTTCGGTGAGGGAGACGACCTGTGCGGCGATGCCCTCGCACAGTGCGCGCACGAGGTGGCCGGGACCGGTGTCGAGTCCGAGTCCGGTGACCGAGCCTCTGACGTCGCCGCGCCACCAGGGCGCCGCGAGTCCGGCGAGCGCCGGTACGAAGGTGACGCCGCCGCTGTCGGGGACGGTCGAGCCGACGGTGTCGAGGTCCGAGGCGCCGGAGACGACCCCGAGGTCGGTGAGCCATCGGACGGCGGAGGCCGCGGTGTAGACCTGGCCGTCCAGGCAGTAGCTCGCCTTCCCGCCGAGCCGCCAGGCGACGCAGCCGACGAGCCCGGTGGTCGAGCGGTGCGGCCGGTGACCGGTGTGGGCGAGAAGGAAGGCGCCTGTGCCGTAGGTGCACTTGGCGGCGCCCGGTTCGGTGACGCGCTGGGCGAGGAGGGCCGCCTGCTGGTCCACGAGCAGTCCGGTGAGCGGTGTCCCGGGGCCGAAGGCGGTGGTGACGCCGACGGGGCCGGCGGCGTCCACGACGTCGGGCAGCCGTTCACCGGAGAGGCCGAACAGGTCGAGTGCCCGCTGCGACCAGGCGACCTGGTCGAGGTCGAGGAGCTGGGTGCGGCCCGCGGTGGCCGCGTCGGTGACGAACGCGCCGGTGAGCCGGTGCACGAGCCATGAGTCGCTGGCGGTGACGACGCCTTCGCGGGTGAGCTCGCGGCGGATCCACGCCATCTTGGGTGCGGCGAAGTACGGGTCCAGCGGTAATCCGGTGAGCTGCTTCAACTCTTCGGCGTGCGGGGCGAGTTCGGCGCAGAGCGGTTCGGCGCGCCGGTCCTGCCAGACGATCGCGTCCGTGAGCGGCTCGCCGGTGGCCGGGTCCCAGGCGAGAACGGTCTCGCCCTGGTTGGCCAGGCCGACCGCCTCCACGGGCTCGCCGGCGTGGGCGAGGGCCCTGCGCCCTGCGCCGAGGACGGAGTCGAGCAGCTCGGCGGGGTCGACCTCGACGCGTCCGCCGGGGCCGTAGCGGGGGGACACGGGCACGAAGCCGGTGCCGATCACACCGCGCTCGGGACAGACGACGAGCGCCTTGGTGCCGGAGGTGCCCTGGTCGACGGCAAGCACCGGGCCCGTCATCGGCCACCCCGCTCTCCGGTAGAAGAAACCTTGATCGCAGACGAAAGCGTGGGGCAGGCCGCCGCCGCCGTCAAGGGGCGGTGGGACACCCCCCGTCGGGCGGCGGCACGGTCAACCGGTTGCCGCACGGCGCGGCTTGAGTAAGATCGGCCCGCACGCGGAAGCGATGCGGGGGACGGCGCGGTTCCCCGTACGTGTCCGACCGTCGTCGATGCCGGCCGACCACCGCCGTCGACGCTCGCCTCAGCCCCCACTGCCCCAAGAGGCCCGATGACGACCAGTTCTCCCCCCTGGCTCCACGCTGCGACGGAACACGGAGCGGACCGCGCGACGGTCGGCGGACCGGTCGGCACGGTGACGGGCCCGACGGTCCGGCAGCCGTGTTAGGCGACCTCTCCCGGGCATGCCCGGGAAGGGGAGCGTGCTGATGGCCGCGGACTCCTTCCGCCCGGTCTACCATCCGGCCGGCCAGGACACGGAACTGCGCAGCGCCCTCCAGGACTTACGCACGGGTCGCTGGCTGTCGATGCGGAACCTTCTCGAGTCGACGGCCGACTGGGCCCTGTGGACCCAGCGCACCCAGGTGCTGGCGGCGGTGGCCGCGGGCTCCGACACGGTGCAGACGTGGCGTGCGGAGGAGCCCGAGAGCGCCGCCGCGGCGGTGATGCACTGCCGGGTCGCGGTCGAACGCGCGTTACGGGCGCACCGCGACGCCCACCGGCACACCCAGGACCTGTGGCACGAGGCCTGGGAAGCGTGCCGGGCGGCGGCGCACCGGTCGCCCGAGGATCCGGTGCCGTGGGTGTGCCTGCTGGCGCTGGCCCGGCTCGACGAGGGGCAGCGGCTCGACGAGCACCGCATGGCACCGCCCGGGCCGATGCTCTTCCCTGGCCCGTGGGGCCTGCTGGCGCAGGCGGACAAGCGCGATCCGCACAATCGCGAGGCGTACCACCGGATGCTGCAGTTCGTGTACGCCCGGCGGTCCGGCACCCATCTCTCCGAGGCGGTCAACTTCGTCCAGTGGGCGTCCTCTTCCGCGCCCCTGGGATCGCCGCTGAAGGTGCTGCCGCTCTATGTACGGGTGGAGCGCTACCGCCGGGAGAACGGCCAGGAGAAGGCGCTGGACCTGCACTGGGTCACGGACGACGCGGCCCGCGACGGCCGGCTGGCGCTGCACGACTGGTTCGACGTCGCACCCACGGCGACGCGCACGCTGCTCGATCTCAGCCACCTGGCCCATGCTCTGTGGGGCGCGCTCCAGTTCGCCGACGCCGCCCGGGTGTTCGAGGCGCTGGGCCCGTTCTACGCGACGCTGCCGTGGGCGTACCGCACGCCCGATCCCGGTGACGCGGCGCTCGCGGAGGAGGTGTTCCTGCGCGCACGCGCCCGCTGCCTCGCGGCGGCGCGTGACGCCGGGCCCGGCCCCGGCCCCGCCGGGGGGCCGTACGGCTGAGCCCGTCTCCGCCCGACCGGGCCGCGTCCCCTCCCCGTTCTCCCCTGGCGCGTACTCCCCCCTCGCGCCGTGTCCTGCCCCCGCCGCACCACCGCTTTGTCCTGTCCGCTCACGTACATCGCCTTTCCCCGGAGGTACCTCGATGTCCATATCCCCGCCGAAGTGGCCGGATTCCGGCCGGACCCCTCCCAAGGACGAGGAGGAACGGCTGAGGGAGCTCGGCTATCAGCCCGTCCTGGCCCGCCGGATGGGCGGCTTCGGCAACTTCGCCATCAGCTTCTCCGTGATCTCGATCCTGTCCGGCTGTATGACGCTGTACGGATTCGGGCTGGGCACCGGTGGTCCCGCGGTGATGCTGTGGGGCTGGCTGGGCGTCGGTCTCTTCGTCCTCTGCGTCGGCATGGCCCTGGCGGAGGTGACCAGCGCCTACCCGACGTCGGGCGCGCTGTACTACATGGCCGACCGGCTCGGCGGCCGTAAGTGGGGCTGGTACACGGGCTGGCTCAATCTTCTCGGTCTGCTGGGTGCCATCGCCGGCATCGACTACGGCTGCGCCCTGTTCACCGGCGCGTTTCTGAACCTCCAGTGGGGGATCGAGCCCACGCCCGGCTCCACGATGATCATCTTCATCTGCATCCTGCTGCTGCACGCCACCCTCAACCTCTTCGGCGTACGGCTCGTCAGCCTGCTCAACTCGGTCAGCGTGTGGTGGCACCTCGGCGGCGTGGCCCTGATCGTGGGCGCCCTCGCGATCGTGCCGTCCGACCACCAGTCCCCCGAGTTCGTCTTCGGCGAGTTCGTCAACGGCACCGGCTGGGACAACCCCGTCTACGTCGCCGCGATCGGCCTGCTGCTCGCGCAGTACACCTTCAGCGGGTACGACGCCTCGGCGCACCTCTCGGAGGAGACCTCCAACGCGTCCGTGGCGGCCGCCAAGGGCATCGTGCGCTCCATCTGGGTCTCCTGGATCGCCGGGTTCGCACTGCTGGCGGGCCTGACCTTCGCCATCCAGGACTACGCGGGCACCCAGGACACCGCGACCGGCGTGCCGCCGGCGCAGATCTTCATCGACGCCCTCGGCACCGGTGCCGCCACGGCGCTGCTGCTCGTGGTGATCGTCGCGCAGCTCTTCTGCGGCAACGCGGAGGTGGCCGCGGCCAGCCGGATGGTGTTCGCCTTCAGCCGGGACAACGCGCTGCCCGGTTCGGCCCTGTGGCGCAAGGTGAGCAGCCGGACGCAGACGCCCGTCCCCGCGGTGTGGCTGTCGGTCACCTTCGCCTGTCTGCTGGCCGTCCCGTCGCTGTACTCGGCGACCGCGTACGGAGCGGTCACCGCGATCAACGTCATCGGCATCACGCCCGCGTACGCCATCCCGATCTATCTGCGGCTGCGGGCCGGCGACCGCTTCCAGCCCGGTCCGTGGTCGCTGGGCCGCTGGAGCAGGCCGATCGGCTGGACCGCCGTGGTGTGGGTGGCGTGCGTGACCGTCCTGTTCTGCCTGCCCCAGTCGAACCCGGTGACGGTCGACTCGATGAACTACGCCTCGATCGCGCTGGCGGCGGTGCTGATCCTGGCCACGGTGTGGTGGTTCGTCGCCCGCCGCTCGTACGGCACGCCGGCGGCGTACGGAACCGCCCGTGAGCAGGCGGAGATCGCGGAGAACATCGTCTGACGCTCCCCTGTCCCGTGCGAGGGCCCGGCCGTGACGGCCGGGCCCTCGCGCGTTCAGGGGCCCCGGCCGGAGCGTCGAGTCCCGGGTGGATCCTTCGCCGCGTCGACGTGTGATTCGCCGACGTCCGGGCCACGACACCTCGCCTGCTGAAACGACCCGGCGGCTTCGGGCTCTCAGCCGTGGATCGGGAAGGATGCCTGGAACGCCAGGCGCTCGTCGGCCCCGTCTCCGATGCCGACGAGAATCTCGTCGAGCGCGATGTACTCCTCCCATGCCGGCCGTCCAGTCGCTTCGGCCAGGTGAGCCACGACGAGATCCTCCAGGCCGGCAACACGCTTGTTCTTCCAGATCTTGTCGGCGAGGCTCACCAAAAGGTCTTCCAGGCCGACACGTGACTCCGCCCACGACGCATGGGTCGCGGCAAAGCGGGCCAGCTCCGGACTGACGCCGTGGTCAAGCAGAAGAGCCCGACCTGCCTCCTCATGCGCCGACCCGGGCCCGGAGAGCTCAGAGACGTGCACCGTCTTCCCCACGTCGTGCGTGGCCGCCCCGAAGAGCACGGCCTCGCGGTCGAAGACCACGGCGGGGTGGCCCTGCTTCAGCCGATCGACCAGCTGGTGCGCGACATCATGGACAGCTCGCAGGTGAGCCGCCAGCCGCGGCGGACTTCCCCGCTCCGACAAAAGCTCTGCGACACGATCCGGCAGAGGCAGCAGTGGCAGGCCGACGGTGCCGCTCATGGCTCTCGACAAGAGGGCGTTCGTCATCACCACGGCAGGGTACTGACCGCAGCCACCACTCGACCACCCGCCCGGTCATCTGCTGGTTCTCGGCCTTGTGCCGCAACAAACCGGACATCGCATCGAATCACGTCCGAAGCATTGACTGCACGCCAAGTGGGCCCTACGTTCGGCGCGTTGCACTTCGTACGTCATATATGAGACGCGATACGCGAGATCTGAGAGTGCTGATGACCTTCGCTCCCACCCCGATCCCCTCCCGCACCCAGTACGTGCTGGAGGCGATCAAGCACGCCATCCTCACCGGCGGCCTCAGCCCGGGCCAGTCCCTGGTCGAGACCGAACTGGCCGCGCTGTTCGGTGTGTCGAAGACCCCGGTGCGGGAGGCGCTCAAGACCCTCGCCGGCACGGGACTCGTGGTGATGAGCCAGTACAAGGGCGCCACCGTCCGCATGGTCGATGCCGACATGGCACGCGAGGTGTACGACGTGCGGCTGCTGCTGGAGCCGGAGGCGCTGCGGCGCTCCATCACCCGCAACGCCTCGCTCGAGGACGCGCGGACGGCGCTCGTCAGGGCCGACGAAGCGGCCGACCAGGCCGAACGCTCGCTGGCCAACCGGGAGTTCCACCGGGCCCTGTATCTGCCCTGCGGGAATCCGCTGCTGGCCCGGATGCTCGACGAGGTCCGCGACCAGGCGGCCCTGGTCTCCACCGTGGCGTGGGCCGCCGACCCGTCCTGGCAGCGGGAGGCCGACGAGCACCGCGAGATCCTCCAGCTCGCCCTTGCCGGGGACGCCGACGCCGCGGCCCGCGCGCTGCACGAGCACATCGACTCGTTCGTACAGCGGGCGTTCCCCGAGCAGACCGAGGAGGACCAGGCATGAGCACGGAGCCCGGCTTCAGCTCGCTGCGCGAGGCCCTCGCCGACGTGGTGGCCATCCCGGTCACGCCCTTCACCCCCGACGACACCGTCGACACCGTCGCGCACCGGGCGCTGGTGCGCCGGCTGCTGGACGGCGGGGTGCGCACCCTCACCCCCAACGGCAACACCGGCGAGTACTACGCGCTCGATCCCGACGAGCGGCGCGCCGTCACGGAACTGACCCTCGAGGAGTCCGCCGGCCGGGCCGCCGTCCTCGTCGGCGTCGGCCTGGACGTGCCGACCGCGGTCGCCTCCGCACGGCACGCGCGGGACGCGGGCGCACAGATGGTGATGGTGCATCAGCCGGTGCACCCCTATGTGTCGCAGGACGGCTGGCTCGACTACCACCGGGCGATCGCCGAGGCCGTGCCCGAGCTCGGCGTGGTCCCCTATGTACGCAGCCCGCATCTGCGCGGCGAGCGCATGGCGCGTCTCGGGGAGCTGTGCCCCAACGTCGTCGGGGTGAAGTACGCGGTGCCGGACGCGGCGCAGTTCGCGGCGTTCGCCCGCGACGCGGGCCTCGAGCGGTTCGTGTGGATCGCCGGTCTCGCGGAGCTGTACGCGCCCGCCTACTTCTCCGCCGGCGCCACCGGCTTCACCTCCGGCCTGGTCAACATCTCCCCGTCGATCTCGCTGGAGATGCTCGCCGCGCTGCGCGCCGGGGACCACGCGGCGGCGATGAAGGTGTGGGAGCGGATCCGGCCGCTGGAGGAACTGCGCGCCGCCCACCGGTCGGCGGACAATGTCACCGTCGTCAAGGAGGCCCTCGCCGCGCTCGGCCTGTGCCGCCGTGACGTGCGGCCGCCGAGCAGTCCGCTGCCGCAGAAGCGGCGGGCCGAGGTCGCCGGGCTCGTGGCCGGGTGGGGCATATGAGCCTGCGGCCGGAGCAGTTGCGCAGCCACCAGTGGTACGGGACCGACGGACTGCGCTCGTTCTCCCACCGGGCCCGTACCCGTCAGCTCGGTTATCTGCCGGAGGAGCACCTCGGCAAGCCCGTGATCGCGGTCCTCAACACCTGGTCGGACATCAACCCGTGCCATGTGCATCTGCGTGACCGCGCCCAGGCCGTCAAGCGCGGGGTGTGGCAGGCAGGCGGGTTCCCGCTGGAGTTCCCGGTCTCCACACTGTCGGAGACCTTCCAGAAGCCGACGCCGATGCTCTACCGCAACATGCTGGCGATGGAGACCGAGGAGCTGCTGCGCTCCTACCCGGTGGACGGCGCGGTGCTGATGGGCGGCTGCGACAAGTCCACGCCCGCGCTGCTGATGGGTGCCGCGAGCGCGGACCTGCCGACGGTGTTCGTGCCCGCGGGGCCGATGCTGCCGGGCCACTGGCGCAACGAAGTGCTCGGCTCCGGCACGGACATGTGGAAGTACTGGGACGACAAGCGGGCGGGGCTCATCGGCGACTGCGAGATGAGCGAGCTGGAGAGCGGTCTCGCCCGCTCCCCCGGCACCTGTATGACGATGGGGACCGCCGCCACCCTGATGGCCGCGGCCGAGGCACTCGGGGTGACCGTCCCCGGCGCCTCGTCCGTCCCGGCGGTCGACTCCGGGCACGACCGCATGGCCGCGGCGTCCGGGATGCGGATCGTGGAACTGGTGCGCCAGGACCTGAGGCTGTCGCGGATCCTGACGCGCGAGGCGTTCGAGGACGCGGTGACCACGGTCCTGGGTCTCGGCGGCTCCACCAACGCCGTCATCCATCTCATCGCCATGGCCGGGCGTGCGGGGGTGACACTGCGCCTGGACGACTTCGACCGGATCGCCCGTACGGTGCCGGTGCTGGCCAACGTCCGTCCGGGCGGCGGGCCTTACCTGATGGAGGACTTCCACTTCGCGGGCGGGCTGCCCGGCTTCCTGTCCCGCATCCGTGACCTGCTCCACCTGGACCGGCCCACGGTCGCCCACGCCACCTTGCGGCAGCAGCTCGAGAGCGCCCAGGTGCACAACGACGATGTGATCCGCCCCCGTGACAACCCCGTCGCGGAGGAGGGAGGCGTCGCGGTGCTGCGCGGGAACCTCTGCCCCGACGGGGCGGTCATCAAGCACGTCGCCGCCGATCCGAATCTGCTGAAGCACACCGGTCCTGCCGTGGTGTTCCCGGACTACCGGACGATGCAGCGCACGATCAACGATCCCGCGCTCGGTATCACCGCCGGCCATGTGCTGGTCCTTCAGGGCGCCGGCCCCAAGGGCGGTCCCGGCATGCCGGAGTACGGGATGCTGCCGATCCCGGACCATCTGCTCAAGCAGGGTGTGCGGGACATGGTCCGGATCTCCGATGCCCGCATGAGCGGCACCAGTTACGGCACGTGCGTCCTGCACATCGCGCCCGAGTCCTACGTCGGAGGGCCGCTGGCCCTGGTCCGCACCGGGGACCTGATCACCCTCGACGTCGAGGCGCGTTCCCTCCGTCTGGAGGTCACCGACGCCGAGCTGGAGCGCCGCCGGTCCGAGTGGACGCCGCCGCCGGCCCGCTACGAGCGCGGCTACGGAGCTCTTTACAGCGAGCAGGTCACCCAGGCCGACACGGGATGCGACTTCGCCTTCCTGGCCAGGCCGGGCGAAGTGCCGGATCCGTACGCGGGCTGAGCCCGCGGCCCCTGCCCCACCTCGCACGCCCGCTTCTTCTTCTCTTCGCCCACACCCCTCTTCTCGCCCGACATCCGCACAGCGCCGGAGAAAGCGCTTACCCAGATCGGAGATGCAGTCATGGCCCACGCTGTGGCGCAGAAATCGCCAGGGCCACCGGCCCGGCGGCCCGGAGCCCGCGGCCGCCGCACGGGAGCGGCACCCCGCCGGCTGCCGTATCTGCTGATAGCCCCCGCCGGGCTGCTGATGCTGGGCTTCATCGCCTATCCGGTGCTCAGCGTCTTCTATTACAGCCTTCAGGAGTACAACCCGACCAAGCCCTGGCGGAACGGTTTCGCGGGCCTGTCGAACTTCACGACGATCTTCACGGACGACCCGCACTTCTGGGGCACGCTGACGTTCAGCCTCAAATGGGTCGTCGTCGAGGTCAGTCTCCAGCTGCTGTTCGGACTGGCGCTCGCCCTCATCGTCAACCAGACATTCGTCGGCCGGGCCCTCGGGCGCGCGCTGGTCTTCTCGCCCTGGGCGGTCTCCGGGGTGCTGACCTCCGCGATCTGGGTGCTGCTCTACAACTCCCAGACCGGCATCACCCGTTACCTCGCGGACATGGGCATCGGCGAGTACGGCACCTCGTGGCTGTCCGACACCGCCACTGTCTTCCCCGCCGCGGTGGTCGCGGACCTGTGGCGCGGTGTCCCCTTCTTCGCCATCCTCATCCTCGCCGACCTCCAGTCCGTGCCGAAGGACCTGTACGAGGCGGCGGAGGTGGACGGCGCCAACCGGGTACGGCAGTTCCTCCACATCACCCTGCCGCACCTCAAGGACGCGATCATCCTCTCCACGCTGCTGCGGGCGGTCTGGGAGTTCAACAACGTCGACCTGCTCTACACCCTCACCGGCGGCGGACCGGCCGGCGAGACCACCACGCTGCCGCTCTACATCGCCAACACCAGTGTCGACGCCCATGACTTCGGCTACGCCTCCGCGCTGACGACGGTGGCGTTCGTGATCCTGCTCTTCTTCTCGATGGTCTATCTGCGCCTGAGCAAGTTCGGAGGCCAGGACAAATGATCACCACACAGGCCACTCGCGGCGCGGCGCCCGTGCCCGTCGTCCCGCCCCCCGTCCGGCCGGCCGCCGCGAAGCGCCGGCGTGCCTGGGACGAGGTACCGCGGTGGCAGATCTATCTGCCGCTCGGCGTCTACCTTCTCTTCACCCTCATCCCCTTCTACTGGATCCTGCTGTTCGCGGTCCGTCCGACCGGCTCCACCTCGCTCGTGCCGTGGCCGATGACGGGCGAGCACTTCGAGAAGGTGTGGACGGAGCGCAGCTTCGCGACCTTCTTCCAGAACAGCCTCATCACCGGCATCGCCGTCCTGGTGATGACCACGGTGGTCGCGCTGGCCGGCGGTTACGCCCTCGCCCGTTTCGACTTCCGCCTCAAGAAGGGCTTCATGCTGGCCCTGCTGTGCTCCCAGTTCGTACCGGGTGCGCTGCTGCTGGTACCGCTCTTCGAGATCTTCGCCGGTCTGCAGATGATCAATTCGCTGGTCAGCGTCATCATCGCGGAGACCGTCTTCCAGCTGCCGCTGTCGATGATCCTCATCAGCGGCTTCATCAGGAACGTGCCGTACTCCCTGGAGGAGGCGGCGTGGGTGGACGGCTGCAACCGCTTCAGCGCCTTCCGGATCGTGGTGCTGCCCCTGCTCCGGCCCGGGCTCGTCGCCGTCGGCTCCTTCGCGTTCGTCCACGCCTGGAACCACTTCCTGTTCGCGCTGATGTTCCTCAACAACCAGGACAAGCAGACCATCCCGGTCGGTCTCAACACGCTGATGGGCGCGGACAGCGTCGACCTGGGCGCCCTGGCCGCGGGCGGTGTGATCGCCGCCGTTCCCGTCGTCATCGTGTTCGCGTTCATCCAGAAGTGGCTGATCACGGGCTTCAGCGCCGGGGCGGTGAAGGGATGAGCACCATGCGGGAGCCGCTGCCCGTCGTGCTCGCGGGCGCCCGGGGTCACGGCCGGCAGCACCTGGCCAACATCGCCCGGCTCCAGAAGGAGGGCCTGGTGCGCCTGGCCGGGGTCTGCGAGCTGCGCCCGCTGTCGCCCGACGAGCTCGCCGGCCTCGACGGCTTCGACGGATCCGCGGCGCCCCTCGCGCCGGAGCAGGGGCCGGACCTGGACGCGCTCCTCGCCTCGACCGGCGCCCGGATCGTCGTCGTCTGCACACCGATCCAGACGCACACGGACCTGGCGCTGACGGCCGCCCGGCACGGTGCGCACCTGCTGCTCGAGAAGCCGCCCGCCCCCTCGTACGAGGAGTTCCGGCGGATGGCCGACGGGGTCGCCCAGGCAGGTGCCGTCTGCCAGGTCGGGTTCCAGTCGCTGGGCTCGCACGCGCTGCCGGCCGTTCGCGCGCTCATCGAGGACGGGGTGATCGGCGAGGTGCGCGGCGTGGGCGCGGCCGGGGCGTGGGGGCGCGGCGAGGCGTACTTCCGGCGCTCCCCGTGGGCGGGCCGGCGCCGTCTCGACGGTGTCGACGTGGTGGACGGCGTGCTGACGAATCCGCTCGCGCACGCGGTGTCGACGGCTCTGGCGCTGGACGGCAGCACACGGGCGGAGGAAGTGGCGGGCGTGGAGACGGAGTTGTTCCGCGCCAACGACATCGAGTCCGACGACACGTCCTGCGTCCGGGTGACGACGTCCCGCGGGGGCCGTGTCACCGTGGCGGCCACGCTCTGCGCCGAGGTGGCCTCCGAGCCATACGTGGTGGTGCACGGCAGCAGCGGGCGCGTCACGTTCTGGTACAAGCAGGACCGCGTGCTGGTCCAGCGGTCCGGGCACGGCCCGCTCGAGACCGTTCACGGCCGGACGGATCTGCTGGAGAACCTCGTCCGGCACCTGACGCGCGGCGACGCCCTGCTGGTGCCGCCCGATGCCTGCGGCGCGTTCATGCGCGTCGTCGAGGCGGTGCGCACCGCCCCGGAACCGGTCCGGCTGCCGCCGGACGCGTGGCGGCACGCCGAGGGCGGGAGCGCCCCGCGCCGGGTGGTCCCGGGCGTCGACGCGCTGGTCGCCGCCGGCGCCGAGTCGCTCCGCCTGTACTCCGAACTCGGCGCGCCCTGGGCCCTACCGACGGAGGTCACCACGCCATGAGCTCCATGACGCAGCTGTACTGCTCGGGCCGGCCCGTCGGCCGATACTCGCTCCCCGCCGACCTGGACCGGCGCTCCTCCCCCCGTCCCTGCCTCCATCCCGTCACCACGCTGGCCGGCGTCCCGGTGACCGAACTGGCGCCGCCGGACCATCCGCACCACCTGGGCGCGGGGGTCGCCGTACCGGACGTGGAGGGCCACAACTTCTGGGGGGGACGGACCTTCGTACGCGGGCAGGGCCCCACCGAGCTCGACAACCACGGGCAGCAACGCCACGACGGGTTCAAGCTGCGCGACCCGGACGGCTTCGTGGAGGAGCTGAGCTGGGTGGCCGGCGGGCGCCGGCTGCTGCGCGAGCACCGCACGGTGGCGGTCACGGCGCTCACCGACACCGCCTGGGCGCTGGACCTCACGTTCTCCCTGACCAACGCGAGCGGTGGGTCTCTGTCCGTGGGCAGTCCCGCCACCAACGGGCGCGACGGCGCCGGTTACGGCGGCTTCTTCTGGCGTGCGCCGAAGGAGCCGGCGGCTCCGGACGTGTTCACCGCGGAAGCGGAGGGCGAGGCCGCGGTGCACGGTGCGCGGGCCGACTGGCTGGCCGTCGCGGGGCAGGGCTGGACGCTGGTCTTCGCCGGGGCGACCGCGCGGACCCGGGAGGACCCGTGGTTCGTCCGGGCCGGCGAGTACCCGGGCGTCGGTTCGTCGCTCGCCCCGGTGGAGCGGCTGCCGCTGGGGCCGGAGGAGACGCTGGTGCGCCGCGTCGTCACCGTCGTCGCCGACGGGCGCCTGGACCGGGACGGCGCCGCGGCCCTGGTCCACAAGGCGGTGACGGCATGAGGACCGGGGACCTCGGCGACGGGACGTACCGCAATCCCGTTCTCGCCGCCGACTGGTCCGACCCCGACGTGGTCCGGGTCGGCGACGACTTCTATCTCACCGCGTCCAGCTTCGGCCGGGCCCCCGGACTGCCGCTGCTGCACTCCCGGGACCTCGTCAACTGGACCTTGATCGGGCACGCGCTGGAGCGGCTGGAGCCAGCGGCGGCCTTCGCGCTGCCCCGGCAGGACAGCGGGGTGTGGGCGCCTTCGATCCGTCATCACGACGACCGTTTCTGGATCTTCTGGGGCGACCCGGACCACGGGATCTGGCAGGTCAACTCGACCGACGTGCGACGGGGCTGGAGCCGTCCGCATCTGGTGAAGGAGGGCAAGGGACTGATCGACCCCTGCCCGCTGTGGGACGAGGAGACCGGCGAGGCGTACCTCGTCCACGCCTGGGCCCGGTCCCGGTCGGGGATCAACAACCGGCTCACCGGCCATCGGATGCGGCCCGACGGCAGCGCGCTGCTCGACGAGGGGAAGACCGTCGTCGACGGGGACGCCATCCCGGGCTGGTTCACGCTCGAGGGCCCCAAGCTGTACCGGCACGACGGCTGGTTCTGGATCCTGGCCCCGGCCGGCGGAGTCGCCACGGGGTGGCAGGGCGCGCTGCGCTCCCGGGACTTCTTCGGCCCGTACGAAGAGCGTGTCGTGCTCGAACAGGGCGACACGCCCGTCAACGGGCCGCACCAGGGCGGCTGGGTGCGCACCCGGTACGGCGAGGACTGGTTCCTGCACTTCCAGGACCGCGGGGCCTACGGACGCGTGGTCCACCTCCAGCCGATGCAATGGGACGACGACGGCTGGCCGGTCCTCGGTGACGGGGGCTCGCCCGTCCTCCTCCACCCCAAACCCGACCTGCCGGAACAGCCGCGGTCCTCCCCCGCCGCCGACGACGGCTTCCCCGGAGGGCGCTTCGGACGCCAGTGGCAGTGGGCGGCGAACCCGGGCGAGGGCTGGGCCCCGCTGCACTCGGGCGACGGTCTGCGGCTGACGTGCTTACGCGGCGACGACGCGCACGACCTGCGCCGGCTGCCGAACGTCCTCACCCAGCGGCTGCCCGCGGCCGACGCGGTCGTCGAGGTCGAACTGCGCCTGGACGACGAGGAACCGGGCGCCCGCGCGGGCCTCGCGGTGCTCGGCGACGCGTACGCCTGGATCGGCCTCGAGCGGGCCGCCGACGGCACGGTCGAGCTGGTGCACCGCTTCGCGGAGGCGGCCGCGGCGCGCGAACGGGACGCGGCACGCCCCCGGCCCGCGCCGGAGGGCCGGGCGCTGCTGCGGATCGAGACCGGGGCCGGCGCCAGGTGCCGCTTCTCCGCCGCCGTGCCCGGAGCCGGCCAGGACGGGTTCGTGCCGTCCGGCCGTGTCTTCACCGCCACCCCCTGGCGCTGGACCGGCGCTCTCCTCGGCCTGTTCGCCGCCGCGCCCGCCGCGGAGCGGACAGCGGCGGCGGGTCACGCCGGCGCCGCGACGTTCACACAGTTCCGCATCACCGTTCCACGCACACCTTCACGGACACGCACACCCGCGCGAACACGCACACCCGTACGAGCAGAAAAGAGCCGACCATGACGATCTTCCACCGGGGACGGGGCAGAGCCGCCTCCTTCCTCGCCCTCACCACGGCGCTCCTGTTGACCGCCACCGCCTGCGGCGACGACGGCAGCGGCGGCGCCGGGGACAAGGGCGGCGAGGGGTCCGGCAAGGGCGAGATCACCTTCTGGGACAACAACGGCGGTGTCCGCACCGACGTGTGGAAGGAGATCATCGCGGAGTTCGAGAAGAAGCACCCGGACATCGACGTCAACTACGTGGGGGTCGCCTCGACGGAGGTCCAGTCGAAGTACGACACCGCCATCCAGGGCGGCGGGCTGCCCGACGTCGGCGGCGTCGGGGCGGCGATGCTGGCGGGTATCGCCGCGCAGGACGCGCTGGAGCCGCTCGACGAGCGCATCGCCACGAGTCCTCTCAACGGCAAGCTGAACGCCGGCATGGTGGAGAACGTCAAGGCCGCGGGCGGCCAGGACCGTATGTTCACCGTGCCGACGTCCGCCAGCAACGGCGTGCTGTACTACCGCACCGACCTCTTCGAGGAGGCCGGTCTCGAACCGCCCACCACCTGGGCGAAGTTCTTCACCGCCGCCGACAAGCTCACGGCGAAGGACAAGAACCGCTTCGGCTACACCATCCGCGGCGGCGCCGGGTCCATCGCGCAGGCACTGGACGCGATGTACGGCCAGAGCGGCATCGACACCTTCTGGCAGGGCGACAGGACCACGGTCAACGCCCCGGAGAACGTGGCGGCTCTGGAGAAGTACGCGGCGCTGTTCAAGAAGAACACCCCCGCCGCGGACGTGAACAACGACTTCACCAAGATGGTCGCCCAGTGGGACAGCGGCGAGATCGGCATGCTGAACCACAACCTGGGCTCCTACAAGGACCATGTGAAGGCGCTCGGCACGGAGAAGTTCCGCGGCATTCCGCTGCCGACCGCCGAGGACGGCACACGGGTGCAGGTCTCCAACCCGGTCGACGGCCTGGGCCTGTTCAAGTCGAGCAAGAACAAGACGGCCGCCTGGAAGTTCATCGAGTTCGCCGCGTCGCACGAGTCCAACAGCCGGTGGAACGAGTCGGCCGGCGCGATCCCGGCCCACACCGAGGCGGTCAAGGACGCCTGGGTGCAGAAGGCGGAGCCCACGAGGCTGGCGGCCGAGGCGCTGTTCGGCGGTTCGACGAAGATCGTGCAGCTGCCCTACTACCTGCCCGACTGGAACACCATCTCCAAGGCCGAGAACGAGCCGGCCTTCCAGAAGGTGCTGCTCGGCAAGATGTCGGCGAAGGACTTCCTCGACTCCCTGGCGGAACAGCTCAACGAGGCCCAGGCCGAGTGGAAGCAGCAGAACGGGTGAGGCCGACCCGTCGTCAGGTGGTCGCGGCGGCGGCGAGCCTTCCGCTCGCCGCCGCGGCGGCCCCCGCCGCCGTGGCCGGTCAGTCCGCCGGCGGCCGGAGCCGCACGCTCTTCATCGCCGGAGACTCCACCGCCGCGCAGAAGTACGCGGACGCCGCGCCGGAGACCGGGTGGGGCACGGCCCTCCCCTTCTTCCTGGACAAGCGGCTGCGCGTGGCCAACCACGCGGTGAACGGCCGGAGTTCGAAGAGCTTCGTCGACGAGGGCCGGCTGGAGGCCCTGCTGGCCCGGATCGTCCCCGGTGACCTGCTGCTCGTCCAGTTCGGCCACAACGACGCGAAGAGCGCCGACCCCGCCCGGTACACCGAGCCCTGGTCGACGTACCAGGCACATCTGCGCCGGTACGTCGAAGGGGCCCGCGAGCGCGGCGCCCGGCCGGTGCTCGCGACGTCCGTGGAGCGTCGCAGGTTCGACGCGCAGGGGACCGCGGTCCCGACGCACGGCGACTACCCGGCCGCGATGCGGGCGCTGGCCGCCGAGGAGGGGACCGCGCTGCTGGACGTCCAGGCCCTGTCGATCGCCCGTTGGCAGGAGCTGGGCCCGGAGGGCACCAAGGCGTACTTCAACTGGACGCCGGAAGAGCAGGACAACACGCACTTCAATCCGCCGGGAGCGATCGCCGTGGCACGCATGGCCGCCGAGGCACTGCTGAACGCCGGCGTTCTCCCGCCGCGCGACGTCCGCCGGCTCGAGGACGAGATCCCCGAGTCGTGGATCACCTGGCCCACCGCCGACTGAACCGGGAAGAGAGCCGCACCATGCACCGCACCACGCACACGCTGAGATGTCAGGGACGCATCATCGCAACGGCCCTGGGATGCACCGCACTGGTCCTGACCGCCACCGCGGCGGCGAACGCCACTCCCCACCGGGACCCCGCCCGCCAGACCCTCCCCGCCCGCGACGGCTGGGCCTCGCTCGGCACCGGCACCACCGGCGGTGCGGCGGCCCGCCCCGCCCAGGTGCACACCGTCACCACCTGGGAGGAGTTCCTGGCCGCGCTCGCCGGCGACGGCGACGCACCCCGGATCATCAAGGTCAAGGGCACCCTCGACGCCACCGCGTCCGGCTGCGCCGCGTTCGCGGCCGAGGGCTACGACCTCGACACCTATCTCGCCGACTACGACCCCGCGGTATGGGGCTACGACACCCCTGTCAGCGGCCCCCAGGAGGACCTGCGCGCCGCGTCGGCGGACAACCAGGCGCAGGCGATCAAGGCGTACGTGCCGGCGAACACCACCATCGTCGGCGTCGGCAGGGACGCGGGCATCGTCGGCGCCAGTCTCCAGGTCAAGGGCGTCGACAACGTCATCGTCCGCAACCTCACCATCGAGAGTCCGCTGGACTGCTTCCCCCAGTGGGACCCGACGGACGGCGCGACCGGCGCGTGGAACTCCGAGTACGACAGCCTCGTGGTGTACGGGTCCACCCATGTGTGGATCGACCACAACACGTTCACCGACGGGCGTCACCCCGACAGTTCGCTGCCGTCCTACTACGGCGAGGTGTACCAGCAGCACGACGGTGAGCTCGACATCGTCAGGGGCGCCGACCTGGTGACGGCATCCTGGAACGTCTTCGCCGACCATGACAAGACCCTGATGATCGGCAACAGCGACAGCGCCGGCGACACGGACCGCGGCAAGCTGCGGGTCACGCTGCACCACAACCTGTTCCGGGACATCGTCGAGCGCGCGCCGCGGGTCCGCTTCGGCAAGGTCGACACGTACAACAACCACTACGTCGTCGACAAGGACGCCTACGCGTACAGCTTCGGCATCGGCGCGGAGTCCCAGCTCGTCGCCGAGGCCAACTCGTTCACGCTCCCGGCCGGTGTGGGTGCGGGCCGGATCCTCAAGAAGTGGAAGGACTCCCCCGTCACCGCCGAGCGCAACCACGTCAACGGCCGGGCGGTCGACCTGGTGGCCGTCCACAACGCGGAGGTGCCCGAGGAGACGCTGCGGTCGGATGCCGGCTGGACGCCGACGCTGCGCACCCGCCTCGACCACCCGCGGGCGGTGCCCGGACTGGTCACCCACCGGGCGGGCGCGGGCCGGCTGCGCTGAGAAGGGAAGGAGCCTCATCATGACCACGCACTCCCGGGGCGCGGCGCTCGGCCGCCGCGCCCTGCTCGCCGCGGGCGCCGGAGCGGCCCTCGCGGCGGCGGTGCACAGTCCCGCCCGGGCCGTCACGGACCGCTCGCCTTTCGGACCGTTCGGTTCTCCCGCGGCCCGGTCCGGCAGCCGGACGCTGTACGTCCACCCGGGCGGGCTCGGCGACCACACCACCGTCCAGGGCGCGGTGTCCGCGGCGGGCGGGGCGGGCTTCACGATCGTCGTCGCCCCGGGGGTCTACCGCGAGGTGGTGACGATCGGCGAGGCCCTCGCGGGTCTCACGCTGATCGGCGCGAGCCCGGACCCCCGTGACACCGTCGTCGTGTACGACAACGCGGCCGGCACCGCGAAGCCGGACGGCTCGGGTACGTACGGCACCAGCGGCTCCGCCACCACCACGGTCCGCGCCGCCGGGTTCACCGCCCGCCGGATCACCTTCGCCAACGACTGGCTGCGGGCGGACCATCCGGCAATCAGCGGCACCCAGGCCGTCGCGATCAAGGTGAGCGGCGACCGTTCGGCGTTCCATCACTGCCGTTTTCTGGGCCACCAGGACACGCTGTACGCCGACTCGCTCTCCGTGTCCACCGTCGCCCGGCAGTTCTTCTCGCACTGCTACGCGGAGGGGGACGTCGACTTCGTCTTCGGACGGGGGCGCGCCGTGTTCGAGCACTGCCGCTTCCACACCCTCGCCAGGGACGTGGACTTCACTCCCAAGGGCATGGTGTTCGCCCCGTCCACCGCGCGGGGCAACCCGTACGGATACCTCGCCGTGCGCTGCCGGATCACCAGCGGCGCGGAGGACGGCGCGTACAAGCTCTCCCGGCCCTGGGTGCCCAGTTCGGACCCGAGCGCGTGGCCGTCGCTGGTGGTGCGGGACAGCGTGATCGGTCCGGGGATCGACCCGGTACAGCCGTACACGAACATGCAGGACGCCTATCCGTGGCAGGCGCAGCGGTACGCCGAGTACCGCAACACCGGCCCCGGGGCCCGGATCACCGTGCCCGAAAACCGGCCCCAACTGGACCGTGTCCAGGCGCGGTCGGCGACGCGCGAGGTGTATCTGGGCGACTGGGCGCCGTGGCGGAACACCGGTTGACATCACCGGTACCGCTGCACGCGGGGCCCCCGCCGGTCACGGCCGGCGGGGGCCCTCCGCCGTGCCCGGGCGTCAGTCGTAGCTGATGTCCGAGGAGCTGTACCGGCAGTACGTGCCGTCGGGGCCGCTGCCGGTCTCGACCGGTTCGTCGCCGGAGTCGTTGCCCGTGTAGCGGATGCAGGGCTTGATCTTCCGGCTGCTGTCGCCGTGGATACGGACGTTGCGCAGGGCCGCCGTGTCACCGTAGTTGGTGTTGATGCCCACCAGGGACTTCCCCGGCGCGGTGACGTCCACGTCGTTGACGATGATCGACCGCTTGTACTGCGTGGAGCAGTTGCCGCAGGAGCGGACGAGCTTGCCGAAGTCGGAGACCTGGAACTTGGTGACGACCAGCTTGCCCGCGCCGTTGAACTGGAAGACCTTGTCCGACGCCTTCCGCGCGCCGCCGCCGTACACGGTGTACACGGAGCTCGCGGACTTGCCCTTGAAGCTGGCGGCGTCCTCGCCGACGTCCTCCCACCAGACGTTCTGCAGTGTGCAACTGCCCATGCAGTGGACGCCGTCGGCGGCGGGCGACCCGAGGACGACGTTCTTCAGGACGGCGCCGTCCTTCAGCTTGAAGATCGGGGGCTGCCCCTCGCCCTGGCCGCCGTCGCCGAGGTCACCGCTGCCGTAGAACCGCTTCAGGCCGCCGTCGTACGTGCCGGACACCTCGATGGTGGCGGTCACGGCCGAGCTGCCGTTGGGCTTGGGCCACGGGGTGGCCGCGCCCGCGGTGCTGAGCATGCTGGTGGTGACGATCCCGGTCACGGTCAGCCCGAGCGCCGCACCCAGCGCGGCGACCGTCCTGCGGCGCCGGAGGCTCCGCTTGTGTCGGCTCATGTGTTCTGGGCCCTTTCCGATGTGGGGGTGTGAAGACCTACGCCGGAAGGTCGCCACGGAAAGGGCCCAGGTTGCCGCCCCCACGCGATTTTCTTCCCGGGCCGGTCAGGAGGGTGTGCGCGCGAAGTCCCCCTGGACCGCGGCCGGTTCCCCCGACGCCTGGGACCGGACCGTGTACGTGTCCCCGCCCGCGTCACGGCCGCCCTCGGCGTGGTCGTACTGGCCGGCGAAGACGTGCTGCCCCGGCGGGACCGTGCGTCCCGGCCGCAGCGTCCAGCGGTAGACGAGGGCGCCGCTCTCCTTCCGCACGGAGAAGTCGAAGTCGCCTGCCGGGCGGGTGCGCCAGCCGCCGGTGCTCGCCACGCCGCCGGTGTCGGTGATCCTCAGCTCCACGGTGAGCGAGGTCAGCGCCTTGCGGTTCTTCACCGTGACGTTGCTCTGGGCCCAGTAGCTGTTGCTGTGCGGGTCCACGGAGCCGTCGGACCACAGATGGCCGTCCTCGGTCCGCGCAGGGGACGGCCGTTCGGTGCCGCCGGGCGCCGGGGAGGCGGGCGGCGAGGCCGCACCGGCCGCCGCCGCCCCGTCGTCGTCGTGGCCCATGGTCGCCACGGTGTGACCTCCGAGCGCCAGGACCGCCACGACCGCCGCCGTCGCTCCGGCGATCGTCAGCCGGCTCGCCCGGCCCGGCCGGTACGCCGGCACCGCCCCGGCCGGCTGCCGACCTTCCGCCATGCCGCGCTCGACGCGGGCGAGCATCCGCTCCCGGTCGGGGCGGTGCGACGCCGCCGCCTCCCGCAGCCGCCTGCGCACCTCGTCCATCAGTTCCGGCCTCCGACCAGCTCAGAGGCTGCCATGGGACCCAGCAGCCGTTGCAGTTCCGCCATGCCCTTGGAGGTCTGGCTCTTGACCGTGCCGACCGAGACGCCGAGCGCCAGGGCCGTATCGCGCTCCGACAGGTCGAAGGCGTGGCGCAGGACGACACAGGCGCGTTTACGGAAGGGCAGCGCACGCAGCGCCTCCCGCACGTCGACGACCACGGGGACGTCGGGACCGTCGGTCTTCTCGGAGCGCTGCGACCAGAACAACGCCACCCGGCGCCGTTCCCTGACGGCGCTCCGGACGCGGCTCCGCGCGAGGTTGGCGACCACACCGCGGGCGTAGGCGACGGGATGGTCGGCGGCGCGCGCACGGTCCCACCGGTCCCACAGCGCGAGCATCGCGTCGGCGGCGAGGTCGTCGGCGGCGTCGGCCTCGCCGGTCAGCAGATGGGCGAGACGGGCGAGTTCGGCGTAGTGGCGCTCGAAGAACGCCTGGAACTCCGCACGCGCCTCATCGGCGGCTGTGGCCACGGTGTCCTCTCCCTCCGGTCCCGGCGCGGTGCGGCACGTCAGCGGGGAGCGGGGCCGGAACTGGCCCGCACGGTGAGTTCGGGTGCGAGGAGCACGGTCTCCGCGGTCTCTCCGCCGTCCAGCATGGCCACCACCTGCTCGACCGCGCGGCGGCCCATGTCCTGCGCCGGAACCGTGACCGCGGTGAGCGGCACCGGGGCCTGCGCCGCGACCTGGTCGGGACAGACGGCGACGACGGACACGTCCTCCGGAACGGCCAGCCGCTGCTGGCGCAGCAGGGCCAGCAGGGGGTCGGTGGCGGCCTCGTTCTGCACGACGAAGGCCGTGGTGCCGGGGCGTTCCTCGAGGATCCGCCCGAGGGTGGCGGCGACCGCGGTCCAGCCGCTCGCGCAGGGACGGTGCAGGAGCCGCATGCCGTGCGTCCCGGCGGCGGAGCGCAGTCCGGCGAGGGTGCGCTCGGCGAAGCCGGTGCGGCGTTCGTAGACCCCGGGGGCCTCGCCGATGAACGCGATCTCCCGGTGGCCGAGCCCGGCCAGGTGTTCCACGCACAGTGCCCCGGCGGCAGTGAAGTCGAGGTCGACGCAGCTGAGGCCGCCGGCGTCGGCGGGCAGGCCGATCAGCACGGCGGGGCTCCGGGCGGCCCGCAGCAGCGGCAGCCGTTCGTCGTCGAGTTCCACGTCCATGACGATCATCGCGTCCGCCACCGCGCTGCCCTCGACGCGCCGCACGGCCTCCGGCCCCTCCTCCCCGGTGAGCAGGAGGACGTCGTAGCCGTGCGCGCGGGCCGTGGTGGTGACCGCCATGGCGATCTGGAGCATCACGGGCACGTAGATGTCGGTGCGCAGCGGCACCATCAGCGCGATGATGCCGGACCGGTTGCTGGCGAGTGCGCGGGCGCCGGCGTGCGGCCGGTAGCCGAGTTCATCGATGCTCCGCTCGACCCGCTCACGGGTGCTGCTGGAGATCGAGCGTTTGCCGCTGAGGACATAGCTGACCGTGCTGGCGGAGACGCCTGCGTGGCGGGCGACATCAGCAAGGGTGACCATTCGTGTACTCCACGGCGGAACGTTGTGACGCGCCTCGGCGTCCTGAGAGCCATGACCCTAAAGTTGCGGGTCATGGCCTGTCCAGGTCGGCCGAGGCGCGTCGGTGCGCCCACGGGTCACCGCTCGCGCGGTGTGCCCGTTGCCGGGGCCTGTCGTCCGGAACCTGCCGTGCCCGGTCCGGACGAAGACCCTGGGACCCTAGAGCGCCGGGTGGGCGTTCTTCATGAGCTCCTGGAACTGCGCGGAGAACCAGTGGCCGGAGACCGGGGCACCGCCCAGCGCGCCGGACATGTTGTTCCCGTTGCGTGCGTTGCCCGTGTAGGTCGGGTCGCACATCCGGTCGAAGCCCTTGCCCTCGTCGTTCGGGATCTCCGAGCTGGAGCCGTCGGACTCACCCGGGGGCTTGACCCACAGGTAGGCGTCGATGCCCGCCTCGGGAGCCGCCTTCGGCCGCTCGCCGAGCCCCGCGCCCGCCTGGTTGCACCAGTTGCCGAGGTGGATCCTGCGGTCGAGCTTGCCGCCGTTGACATAGGTGTCGACGTTGGTCTGCGGCCCCGGTCCGGTGGGCCGGGCGGTGCCGCCCCAGCCGTTGCGGGAGGTGTCGATCAGCATGCCGATGTTGGAGGCGAAGCCGGCCTGGACCAGGCGCTGGCGGAAGGCCTGGGCGTAGGACAACTCATCGACGTAGCGGTTCCAGTCGACCCACTTCGACTGGCGCACCGAGGTGCCGCCCACCGCGTCGTTGATGGTGAAGTGCGGCTCCTTGAGGGGGCCGTAGTTGGCGGTGTTGGTGATGAAGCCGGTGACGTACTCCAGCTTGCTGCCCTCGGCCTGGGCGGCCTGGGCGAACAGTTCGGCGGAGGGGCCGAAGTTGTCGTCCCAGCCCAGCCAGCCGTGGTGACCGGCGTCGATGTAGTTGTAGACGTTGGGGATGGGGCCGAGCTTGGACAGCGCGTAGCCGACACCCTTGACGTAGTTGCCGTTCGCCTTCATCACGTCGCACTGCGGGGTGGCGGTGGGCCGGCTGCCCGCATTGGTGACGAGGTTGGGCAGCGAGTCGATCTCGATGACGGTGGTGATCCGCAGGCTCGCGTACTTCGGGTCGGAGACGGCGGCCGCGATCGGGTCGATGAACTCGCTCTTGTAGCGCGGGAGTTCCGTGGGTCCGAGCTCACCGTTGGAGGCGAGGGCGGCGCAGTCACGGCCGGGCAGGTCGTAGACGACGAGGTTGATGGCCAGCGGGCTGCCGCCGGCCTGCTTGAGCGCCTCGTCGAGGTGGTCGCGCAGACCCATCCCGCCGTTCACGCCCTCGATCGCGGCGATGCGGTCGAGCCACACGGAGGTCGAGGTGTTGGCGATGCGGCTGCCGCCCGGTTCGGCGGCCGCCTTCGCCGACCACTCGGGGTTGACGTACATCTTGGCGCCGACGAACGGGTTGTCGACCTTGTCACCGGCCGGGGGGTCGGTCGGAGGGTCGGTGGGCGGGTCGGTCGGCGGGTCGGTCGGCGTGGTGCCGCCGTTGCAGGTCACGCCGTTGACCGCGAAGGACGTCGGCGCGGTGTTGGTGCCGCTGTAGGAGAACTGCGCGCCCGGTGAGACGGTCGCGCCGCCGGCGATGGACCGGTTCCAGTCGGCACCCTTGACCGTGACGGTGCTGCCGGACTGCGACCAGGTGCCGTTCCAGCCGCTGCTGAGCTTCTGGTTGCCCGCGTAGGCGTACGTCAGGGTCCAGTTCTCGATCGCGGTGGTGCCGGTGTTCTTGACGTTGACCGTGGTCGTGAAGCCGGATCCCCAGTCACTGGTCTGGTAGTCGACGCTGCAGGCGATCGCCGCGGCGGCGGCGGGCGTCTGCATGAGGGTGACGGCGCCGGCGCCGGTGGCCAGAAGGCTGCAGGCGGCGAGCAGGGCGGTGCGCTTCCGTCGCAGCGGTGGTGCGGTGGCACGGCTCATGGTGTCGCGGCTCATGGGGTGACGTGTCCTCTCGTCGGCGAATCGGGGGTGGGGGCATTGCGCTGGTCGAGCTGCCGTGTGCACACGGCCTGACAGTGGGAGCGCTCCCAGCCAAGTGACCGAAAACGGGGGGCGGTTCTGTCCCGTTCCGGAGACTCTTTTGAGGGATACGTGAACCGTCGCAGCGCGATACCGCCCGGTGCGGGCAGGACACCGGGCGGGGCAACGGCAAGGTGCGGGGGGTGACGCATGAGCGACTCCTTGCAGCTCGGACGCGCCGAAAACGACGTGTCCCGTGATGGAACCGCTCCCACTGGTTGCACCGGAGGCTAGCGCCGAACGGCGGGCCAGAGAAGGGGACTTGGCAAATTTCTTGACGGAGCGCAGTTCAGTACCCCGGTTTCTGTGACAACTCTTGACAGCTCTGTCCCACGACCCCACCGTGGGAGCGCTCCCACTGGTTCAAGGCTTGTGCTCAGCATGCCCGTGCTCAACTCCCCGAGCCGCTAGGAGAGTCACCCCCATGTCTCCACCAGGAAGACGGCGCCCACTGAGGCGCGTACTGACGGCGCTGGCCGCCGTCCTCTCGCTCCCCCTGACCCTGACCGCGACCGGTACCTCGCCGGCCCACGCCGCCGCCGTCCAGTGCAGCGTCGACTACCGGACCAGCGACTGGGGCTCCGGCTTCACCACCGACCTCACCATCACCAACCGCGGTTCCGACGTGATCGACGACTGGACCCTGACGTACGCCTACTCGGGGAACCAGAAGCTCGGCAACGGATGGAACGGCACCTGGTCGCAGTCCGGCGGCAACATCACGGTCAAGGCGCCCGCCTGGAGCCGGTCGATCGCCGCCGGTGCCGCCGTCAGCACCGGCGCCCAGTTCTCCTACAGCGGCGCCAACGCCGCGCCCACCTCCTTCGCCGTCAACGGCACCACCTGCACCGGCGCCCACCAGCCGCCGATCGCCGTGCTCACCAGCCCGACGGCCGGCGCGGTCTTCTCCGCCGGCGACCCGGTCCCGCTGGCCGCGACGGCCGCCGCGGCCGACGGCGCGAGTGTCACCAAGGTCGAGTTCTACAGCGACACGACCCTGCTGGGCACGGACACCAGCTCCCCGTACACGTTCAGCGCCGCGGGCCTCGCGGCCGGCGACCACTCGCTCTACGCCAAGGCCTACGACAGCCAGGGCGCCTCGGCCGAGTCGACCCCGGTCGGCATCACCGTGGCCACCGGCCCCGCGCTGGTCGCCTCACCCACGCAACTCGGCGTCCAGCAGGGCGGATCAGGAACGTTCGACGTCAAGCTGTCCACCCAGCCGTCCTCGAACGTCACGGTGTCCGTGGCCCGCACGGCGGGCAACACCGGCCTCAGCGTGAGCAGCGGCGGAAGTCTCACCTTCACCCGGTCGAACTGGAACACGGCGCAGAAGGTGACCATCGCCGCCGACAGCCAGGGCACCGGCGCGGCCACCTTCAGGGTGACCGCCCCCGGCCACACGGCGGCCGAGGTGACGGTGACGCAACTGGGCGGTTCGAAGGAGTACGACGGGCGCTTCCTCGAGCTGTACGGGAAGATCACCGACCCGGCCAACGGCTACTTCTCGCCCGAGGGCATTCCGTACCACTCCGTCGAGACGCTGATCGTCGAGGCCCCCGACCACGGGCACGAGACGACGTCGGAGGCGTACAGCTACCTGATCTGGCTCCAGGCCATGTACGGCCGGATCAGCGGTGACTGGACGAAGTTCAACGGCGCCTGGGAGATCATGGAGAAGTACATGATCCCCACGCACGCCGACCAGGCCACCGGCTCCTACTACGACCCGAACAAGCCGGCGACCTACGCGCCGGAGCACGACCAGCCCTCCCAGTACCCGGCCGAGCTCCAGCCCTCCGTGACATCCGGCAGGGACCCGATCGCGGCCGAGCTGAAGAGCTCGTACGGCACGGACGACGTCTACGGCATGCACTGGCTCCAGGACGTCGACAACGTCTACGGGTACGGCAACGAACCCGGCAAGTGCGAGGCCGGGCCGAGCGCGACGGGCCCCTCGTACATCAACACCTTCCAGCGCGGCCCGCAGGAATCGGTGTGGGAGACGGTGCCGCAGCCGACCTGTGACCGGTTCGCCTACGGCGGTCCCAACGGCTACCTGGACCTGTTCACCAAGGACGCGTCCTACGCCAAGCAGTGGAAGTACACCAACGCCCCGGACGCGGACGCCCGCGCCGTGCAGGCCGCCTACTGGGCAGACCTGTGGGCCAAGGAGCAGGGCAAGGGCTCCCAGGTCTCCGGGACGGTCGCCAAGGCCGCCAAGATGGGCGACTACCTGCGCTACGCCATGTTCGACAAGTACTTCAAGAAGGTCGGCAACTGCGTGGGTCCGACGACCTGCCCGGCCGGCACCGGCAAGGACAGCTCGCACTACCTGCTGTCCTGGTACTACGCATGGGGCGGCGCGGCCGACACCTCGGCGGGCTGGGCCTGGCGGATCGGCTCCAGCCACGCGCACGGCGGTTACCAGAACCCGCTCGCGGCCTACGCGCTCAGCGCCTACGCCCCGCTGAAGCCCAAGTCGGCCACGGCGCAGGCCGACTGGGCGAAGAGCCTGGACCGGCAGATCGAGTTCTACCGCTGGCTGCAGGCCGACGAGGGAGCCATCGCGGGCGGTGCGACGAACAGCGTCGGCGGCCGGTACGAGGCGCCGGCGGCCGGTACGCCCACCTTCTACGGGATGGCGTACGACGAGAAGCCGGTCTACCACGACCCGCCGTCGAACCAGTGGTTCGGCTTCCAGGCGTGGTCGATGGAGCGGGTCGCCGAGTACTACCAGCAGACGGGTGACGCGCAGGCGAAGGAGGTGCTCGACAAGTGGGTCGACTGGGCGCTCTCCGAGACGACCGTCAACCCCGACGGCACGTTCCGGATCCCGTCCACGCTCCAGTGGTCCGGCAAGCCGGACACCTGGAACGCGACGAACCCGGGCGCCAACGCCGGTCTGCACGTGACGGTGGCCGACTACACCCAGGACGTGGGCGTGGCCGGTGCGTACGCCAAGGTGCTGACGTACTACGCCGCACGTTCGGGTGACGCGGAGGCCAAGTCCGTGGCCAAGGCGCTGCTCGACGGGATGTGGGACCACCACCAGGACGCGCTCGGCATCGCGGTGCCCGAGACGCGTACCGACTACAGCCGGTTCGACGACCCGGTGTACGTGCCCAGCGGCTGGACGGGCACGATGCCCAACGGCGACACGATCAACTCGTCGTCGACGTTCGCGTCGCTGCGCTCCTTCTACCAGGACGACCCCGCCTGGTCGAAGATCGAGAGTTACCTGGCGGGCGGCGCCGCACCGGAGTTCACGTACCACCGCTTCTGGGCGCAGGCGGACATCGCCCTCGCCATGGGCGCGTACTCGGAGCTGCTCGAGTGACGCACGACCGGGGGTGAGCGCCCGCCCGCGACCTGTTGGGGCAGGTCGCCACCAGGCGGTCACCGGACCGGGCAGTCGTTGACGGCGGAGCCGGGCCGGCATCCAGAGTGATGCCGCCCGGCTCCGTCGTGCTCCCCCAACCGCCTTTTCAGTGGCGCTGAGTCACTTACGCCACACGCAACGTTGAGTAGAGTTCAGACTGATCCGGAGGGAGATCGCATGTCCGAGTTACTGACAGCCGCCGCTGTCATCGCCCCGTTCGTCAGCACCGCCGCGACGTCGTTCGCCGGCGCCGTCGTCGATTCGGCTCAGACCAGGCTGGCGGACAGCGCGGTGGAGAGAGGCCGGGTCCTGCTGGGCAGGGTGCTGCGCAGGAATCCCGAGGACCCCCCGGAGACCGAAGAGGACACGGTCGCGGCCACGGCCATCGAGCAACTCTCCGCCGACGACCGGCAGGTCCTGGAGGAAGCGATCGGCACCTGGCTGACCACCGGGGCCGACCTGAGCGCGGAGTCCCTGCGGTCGCACATCGAACTGGCCCGTCGCACCACTCACAGCGCCGACCGGATCGAGGTGACGTCGCACGGCGACGGCTCACCCGCGATCGGCAAGCTGGAGACCGCGAACTTCTACTTCAACCCGCGTCCCGGTCAGGGGGCCGGTAGTTGACCGGTGAGCACCCGGTCGACAGCCGCGCCAGCACCAGTGGCGACCAGTCCCCGGCGATCGGGTTCGTCAGCAAACTGTTCCTCAGCGTGTTCGTCGGGGACGTCGTCGAGTTCGCCGACAAGGCCAAGCGCTGGGGCGGCTGGAACTGGCCGCCGTTCCTGCTGGTGCTCTCGCTCGGCAGTGTCGCCCTGATCACCGCGCCCGACGGGCCGCTCCACCAGTTCGTGTGGGTCTATGCCGCGATCGGCGCCGCGGTCGCGCTGGCGCTGGCACGGCTGATAGCCCCCTCCGGCGAGCGGAGGGCCCGCCGTTGGCGGGTGCTCATGTCGGCGACGGCGGTGATCTGCGCGGTCGCCGGCACCATCGGCATGGACCACCTTGCGGAGCACGGCGAGATCGATGTCACCGGGCGGACCCGGATCACCCCGGACACGGCCACGAACGGCTCACGGCTGCGGCTCGTCGTGGACAGCCCCGCCGACCGCTCACGGCTGCGTCTGACCCTCACGATCAGGGACGCGGCCCGCGGCTCGCAGTTCTGCGGCCCGGAGACCACCTACGCCGCCGAACTGCCCGGGAACGCGAACACCCGGGTCGAGGGTGTGCGCAGCGGCGAGGCGGTCGAGTTCCCGCTGGGCGGGCTGGAGGGCGAGATCGAGGCCCGGATCACCCTGCTGACCGACGAAGGCTGCCGGATGAGCCTTTCCGTCGCGGACGTCGTACTTCACGACTGAGAGGACACCGTGTCCGACATCCAGGAATCCTGGCGTTCCACCGTACGCGTGCCGAAGCGCCTGATCGGCACGGCGACAGCCGTCGCCACCCTTGCGAGTCTGGCGGCCTGCTCCACCGATGATCCGGAGCCGACGTTCCTCGGGGTGAACCGGGTGACCGTCGCGATGCACAACGACCTGCCCGGCCTGTCCTACTCCGCGAACTACGACCGTTCGGGGCTGGACTTCCTGCTGCTCCAGCACATCGAGGAGGAGCTCGACGTCGCGTTCAGCGAGCCCGTGGACGTCTCCTCCGGCGACCGGGTGACCCAATTGCTGGAGAAGAAGGCGGACATGACGATCGCCTCGTTCTCCATCACCGCCGAACGCATGGACGAGATCGACTTCGTGGGCCCCTATCTGACCACCCGTCAGGGGTTCCTCGTCGCGTCGGGCACCGAGGTGGAGACCCTGGCCGACCTGCGCGGCACCAGCATCTGCACCTGGGAGGGGACCACGTCCCAGGAAGCGCTGGACGACATCAAGGACACTGTGGGCGCGGACCCGGTCACCCTCGACGACGCGTCCGACTGCATCGACGAACTCGTCGCCGGCCGGGTCCAGGCGGTCTCCACCGACCAGGCGATCCTGTACGGCTTCGCCCGTCAGCACGAGAAGGACGGGCTACGCGTGGTACCGGACGTGACGATAGGAGCACCGCAGCACTACGGCATCGGGCTGCGGAAGGGGCACAAGGAGGACTGCCGCCGCCTCGAGGCATGGTTGAAGAAGCACGTGGGCACCAGCACCTGGATCCGGGACGTCGAGACGTCCCTGCGGGTTCTCACCGAGGAGAACCGCGGCTGGATCAGCAGCCACAAGCCGAGCACCGCGGCGATCGAGGCCCGGTCCTGCCGGGACACGACCAGCCCCTGAGCCGAAGCGGCCGTCCGTGGCCCCGGGCCACCGCCGCCCCGGGCCACCGCCGCCCCGGTCATCGCCGGGACGGTCATCGCCGGGACGGGGTGTGCGCGCCGACGCGCCGCCGTGCGGCCGTGACACCGGCGGCCCACAGTGATGTACACCGCCTGTTCGGGGACGCGGAACCACAGCGGTGTCGCCGCGTGCCCGTCGAACCACACCTCGGCGAGGCGGGCACGGATGGCGGCCGGGAGCATCAGCGCAACCTGTTCGCCGTCGCCGTCTGCCGGGACCCGGACGCCCTCTCCCGGGAGCGGTCGGCAAACGCGGTGAACAAAGATCACGTGAGCGGCAGACTGGTCCCATGAACGCATCGGATGCCAAGGCTGACCTTCGCTTCTACCTCCAGTCCGCCCGTGACGCCCTGCTCTGGAAGCTCGAAGGGCTCTCCGAGTACGACGTCCGCCGCCCGCTGACGCCGACCGGCACCAACCTCCTGGGCATGGTCAAGCACGCGGCGGGTGTGGAGCTGGGCTACCTCGGCGACACCTTCGGACGGCCGTCCGGCGAGCCGTTGCCCTGGCTGGAGGAGGGTGCGGAGGCCAACGCGGACATGTGGGCCACCGCCGACGAGTCACGCGAGTACATAGTGGAGCTCTATCACCGGGCATGGGCGCACGCGGACGCGACGATCGACGCGCTGTCGCTGGACACGATCGGCAAGGTGCCGTGGTGGCCCAAAAAGAACGAGGTGACGTTGCATCATGCCGTCGTGCGCGTGATCGCCGATACGCACCGGCACGCCGGGCACGCCGACATCCTCCGGGAACTCATGGACGGTGCCGTCGGGATGAACAAGAGCAACCGCAGCATGGCGCCCGGGGATTCGGCATGGTGGGAGAACCATCGAAGCCGGCTGGAGCGCACGGCCGAGGAGGCCGGTCGCCGGGCGCGAGAGTCCCGGTGAACGCGGGGGCGCTGCACGCTCGGCCGTCGCGCCCGGCGCGGCGAGGCCACCACCCTGCTCGGCAGGTCGCCCGCCGTCCCGTCGGGGCGGTGTCCCGTCGGGGCGGTGTCCCGTCGGGGCGGTTCCGGGCCGTCAGCGGGAGCCGGCTCCCCGGGCCCTCAGGGGGAGCCGGCCGGCCGGCGCCACATCCCCCACAGCACCGGTCCGCCCCCCGGTAGCCGCAGCTCCTCGCGCACGGAGAAGCCGAAGTGCTCGTAGAACGGGAGGTTGGACGGCTTGGAGGACTCCAGATAGGCGGGCAGACCCGCCGCGTCGGCCTTGGCCAGCCCCGAGCGCAGCAGGGCGGCCCCGTGTCCCTGGCCCTGCGCGGCCGGGTCGGCGCCGATCACCGCCAGATACCAGTGCGGTTCCTCGGGTGTGTGCTTCGCGGCCGTCTCGACGGCGTCGCTGAACAGCGGAGCCCGGTCGCCGAGAAGATCCAGGAGTTCCTGGATGGTTTCCGCGTCGGGAACGGCCTTGGCCTGCGCCTCCGGCGGCACCCAGAACGCGGCGGCCGCCTGGGTGTGCTCACACACGCCGTGGCGCCCGTACTGCCGGGTGAAGATCGTGGCGAAGTAGCGGGCCAGTACCGCCTCGCGCGCGTCGTCGTCGGGGAAGAACCAGCGCATCATCGGGTCGTCGTCGAAGGCGCGGGCCAGGGTACGGCCGATCTGCGGAGCGTCGTCGACCGTGGCCGTTCTCGGCATGTTCGTTATCGCCATACGTGCCATTCTGCACCCCGATGATCTTGACCGGTGGGAGGGGGTCCCTGTCCGTGCGCGGGGCGAGCGGGCCAAGGAGACGCTCCGCTGCGGAAGTTCGGGGAGGCGGGGAAGGGCGCGAGCGCGGCAGCGGTGGGGCCGCCCTTGAACCGCAGTAGCATCGCTACGCAAGAAGTGTTAGCGTTGATTTCGTCGGGCACCCGAACCGAATCGACCCCACCTGCCGACAGGAGCGACACGATGACCGAACAGAGCCGGACCCCCGCCGCCCGCCGCGTCGCGATCGTCACCGGCGGTTCCCGGGGCATCGGCCGCGAGAGCGCGGAACGGCTGGCCTCGGACGGCTTCGCCGTCGTGATCAACTACGCGGGCAACCAGGCGGAGGCGGAGGCGGCCGTCACCGCCGTCACCGCGGCGGGCGGACAGGCCGTCGCCTTCCGCGCCGACGTGGCCGACGAGCAGGCGGTCGCCGCCCTCTTCGACCTCGCCGAGGACACCTACGGCGGCGTGGACGTGGTCGTCCACGCCGCCGGCGTCATGACGCTCGCGCCGCTCGTCGACCTCGACCTGGACGCGCTGGACCGGATGCACCGCACCAACATCCGCGGCACGTTCGTCGTCGACCAGCAGGCCGCGCGCCGACTGCGCCCGGGCGGCGCCGTCATCAACTTCTCCACGTCCGTCCTGGGCCTCGCCCTCCCCGGCTACAGCGCGTACGCCGCGACCAAGGGCGCCGTCGAGGCCATCACGCTGATCCTCGCCCGCGAGCTGCGGGGCCGGGACATCACCGTCAACGCCGTCGCCCCGGGGCCGACCGCCACCGCGTTGTTCCTGGACGGCAAGGACGCCGAGACCATCGAGCGGATGTCGAAGATGAACCCGCTCGAGCGCCTCGGCACCCCTGCCGACATCGCCGAGGTCGTCTCCTTCCTCGCCGGACCCGCCCGCTGGGTCAACGGCCAGGTGCTGCGCGCCAACGGCGGCGCGATCTGAGCCCGGTAAGCGCCGATCGGCCACTCGTCCGCCACTCACCGGAGCCGTCCTCACGCGAGGGGTCAGGTCATGAGCGACACCGTCCTCGTCAGCCCTCCTCGGTGGAGGCGCCTCCCGTGCCGAGCGCGGGTAGCACCGCTACGCGGCTTGGTAGCGTCGCTGCCATGAGCACCCGTGACCGCATCCTCGAAGTCGCTGCCGACCTGGTCGCGGCCTCCCCCGACGGCGACATCTCCACCCGTGCCGTGTGCGACGCGGCCCGTGTGGGGGCCCCGGCGCTCTACCGGCACTTCGGGGACAAGGAGGGTCTGCTCACGGCAGTCGTCGACCACGGTTTCGACAAGTACCTGGCGACCAAGCGCGAGCGCGGCCCCGGAGCGGACCCCGTCCGGGACCTGCGGGACGGCTGGGACACCCATGTGGCGTTCGCCCTGGCCAACCCCAACCTCTATCGGCTGATGAACTCCCCCGCGATGCGCACCCCGCCCGCCGCCGCCCTGGAGTCGCACCGGATCCTCACCGGGGACCTGGAACGCGCTGCGGCACTCGGCAAGCTGCGGCTCGCGCCGCGCGTGGCCGCCCAGATGGTCATGGCGGCGAACGTGGGAGTGGCGCTGATGCTGGTGTCCCGCCCCACCACCTTCGAGGACGCGGCTCTGTCCACCCGGGTCCGCGACGCCGTCCACGCCGCGATCCTCACCCCGGACGCCTACGCCGAGGCCGCGTCGGCGGCCGGACCGGCGGACGGGCGGAGCGGGGCCGACATCCCGGCGACCGCGGCGCAACTCGACGCCCTGCTCGCCCACGCACCGTCCCCGGTACTGACCGGCGCGGAGAGCGGCCTGCTGAGCGAGTGGCTGGGACGACTGTCCGACACCTCTTGAGCAGGGCCGGGCCTCTCCGCCGGCTCGTAGCCGTAGGACAGTGCGGGAGGCACGCGGCCGGTCACCGGTGTGGGGACGGGCGTTGGCCACCGTCTACTGTGTGCCTCGGACATGGCCCCCAGCCTCGGGAGGCGCGCAGGTCGCACGCGTGCCCGGCCGGGGGTACACGTGTGCGCCGGTGCTGCCGGACGTACGCAGCATCCGCACCCGGAGACTGCCGGGTCAGGGCAGGGCGGCCGGGACGGCCGCCCGACAGAATCATGGCCAGGGCGAGGGCGTCCCGCCGTCGGCGGGAGACGACGGTCTCGCGCGAGGCAGAGCGCCGCGCGGTCCCGGCGCAGGGCGAACTGCGCAGCGGCTCGCGTGCTGCGGGTGCGGGTGCGGGTGCGGCGGCGACAACGACGACGAGGAAGAACAGGAAAAAGGGGGTGGCCGGGCAATGGCACGGCGGAGATTGAGGTCGGGCACGGTGGTGATCGGCGGCATGGGGTTGCTCGCGGCGACGCTCGCGGCATGCGGCTCGGACCCGGACAAGCGCTGCGTCGACCCCGTGTCGTACGACGTGCTGCCCGACTACAAGTGCGGGCAGAACAGCGGGAAGAGCGGCTCGGGCGGAGGCGGCGGCGGCAAGTACTACTACGGCGGCACGGTCAGCGACGGCAAGGTCACCGGCGGCAGCTTCGACAAGTCCGCCGTCAGCAGAGGCGGGTTCGGCACGTCCGGCTCGGGAGGAGGGTGATCCGCCGTGCGGCGCCGCACCATCGAGCCCCGTCCTGACTGGCAACGCATCGTCGAGGAGCAGGGCTGCGTCTATCCGCTGACCCGTCACCCGGACGGCTCGCTGCGCCCCTACTGGGACGAGAGCGCGTACTACGAGTTCTCGCTGCCCGAGGTGGAGGCACTCGAGGAGGTCGTCGAGGAACTGCATGCGATGTCGCTGGCCGCGGCGGCGCACATCGTCAAGGAGAATCGTTTCGCCGAGCTGGGCGTCACCGACCCGCGTCTTGTCGCCCACGTCACCGAGTCCTGGCACCGGCGCGACGAACTGCCCTCCCTCTACGGACGCTTCGACCTGCGCTACGACGGCACCGGGCCGGCGAAGATGCTGGAGTACAACGCCGACACCCCGACGTCCCTGGTCGAGGCCGCAAGCCCGCAGTGGTTCTGGATGGAGGAGCGCTTTCCCGGCGCCGACCAGTGGAACTCGCTCCACGAACGCCTCGTCGCCGCATGGCGTCGCCAGGCCCCGCTGCTGCCGCCCGGCCCCGTCCACTTCGCGCACACCGACGGTGACGAGTGCGGAGAGGACCTGATGACCGTGGCGTATCTGCGGGAGACCGCGGAGCAGGCCGGCATAGCGACAGAGGCGCTGTCTGTGGAACGCATCGGCTGGGACCGGATCACCGGCCGCTTCGTCGACGAGCGACTGGGCTTCATCCGCAGCTGCTTCAAGCTGTACCCCTGGGAGTGGCTGGTCACCGACCACTTCGGTCCGCACGTCCTCGACACTCTGGACAACGGCGGCGGCACCGGGACCACCTGCTGGATCGAGCCCGCCTGGAAGATGCTGCTGTCGAACAAGGCGCTGCTCGCGGTCCTGTGGGAGCTCTACCCGGGCCACCCGAACCTGCTCGCCGCCTACCTCGACGGCCCCCGCGAACTGGCCCACGGCCCGGGCTGGGCGGCCAAGCCGCTCCTGGGCCGGGAGGGGGCCGGGATCACCCTGCACGCGCCCGGCGACGCGCCCATGGTGCGCGAAGCGCCCTGCTGCTACCAGGAGTTGGCGCCACTGCCCGACTTCGACGGCAACCGCGTGGTGCTGGGAGCCTGGGTCGTCGAGAACGAGGCCGCCGGTCTCGGTATCCGGGAGTCCGCGGGGCCGGTCACGGACGGTTACGCCCGGTTCCTGCCGCACGTGATCCTCTAGCGGCCGGTCGCGTGCGCTTCGCACGCCCAGGGGCCGGGCCGCGGACGGGACGGCCGGCCCGTCCACTCCCCTTGAGTCCGCGTCCGCGCCCGCGCGCGAATCAGAGGGTCCAGTAGTCCCGCTCCGGGAGTCGAACCCATATGTCGGGCGGGCCGACGACAGCGCGTGCGTCGGTCGGGCGCACTCCCGCGTAGGCGCAGGAGTAGGCCACCGCGTTGTAGCGGTAGAGGTAGGAGGCCAGGACCTCCTCCGATGTGTCGTCCACGTCCGGCTCACCCCCCGGGTGGAGGTCGGAGCCCTCGATGACCCCGTTGCGGACGATGCTGCCCTGGTCGCCGCTCTTGGGGTTGGCGTACAGCCCGTAGCAGACGGTGCCGGCGGACAGCCGGGTCAGGACGCCCGGCATCTGCGGTCCGTACCCCCACGGCTGGGTGACGACGCAGCCGCCCGGCACGGACGTCACGCCGATGATCTGCAGGCTCTCTTCCATCTCGTACTCGTCCGGGTCCTCCGGCAGTTCGGTCGGCCGCGCTCCGACCGGCGTCGCCTCCAGGCGACGTATCGCCTCTTCCGCGTCGATGCCTGCCACGCACGCCAGACCCGTGCCGTCGTAGTGGATGTCCCCCAGTGCGGCGACGAGTCGTCTGCCCTCCCGCGCCGCCGCGGCCTCCTCCTCTGTCAGCCCTCGCTCCCCCGCGGGCACCGCGAACAGGTCGGACGTCGGCCCGGCCAGGCTGAGCCGCCCCGGCGACCAGCCACCGATCAGGGGACGCCAGGGATCGGCTCCCGCAGCGGCGAGAGCCCGCGCGTTGGCCTGCCGGCCGGCCAGGACCGCTTCCCACAGCGCGGTCGTCCCGCCGTCGAGCGCGTCGACGTCCGCGACGCGTCCGGCCAGTTCCGCGACGACCTCCGGCGATCCGAACACCGCTGCCCGGTGCAAGGCCCGGCCTCCGCCCCATCGTTCGGGGTCCGCCCCCTGGTCCAGCCGCCGCCGGATGTCGTCGTGGTCCTGCCAGCCGTTCCAGTCCATGCCCGCCCAGCCGTCGTTGCGACGTGTCACCGCTTCCCCCTACCGCGCCGGTGCGGACGGCTCCGCACCGTCCCGTCACCACACCTTCGCAGAGGGGTCCGACAACGGACCGCCGAACCGGCACGCGTGGCCGGGCCCGCCGTCCGTCGTGGTCCGGCGGAGTGGAAGACTGAGCGGCCGTGAACGGCACGGAAGGGGCGGACGAGACGGTGCGACTGCGACGGGGGCGCGCAGGCCTGACGGGCCTGGCGATGACGGCGGTGCTGACGATGACGGCGACGACCGGCTGCGGCGCTCTGCTCCTGGAGGACAAGGGCCCGCTCCCGCCGCGCCATTCGGGTCCGCCGCTGCCCGCGGACACTGTGGTCTCCGACCTGACCTCGGCGCTCAAGGCCGAGGGCATCACACTGGAGCGGACGCCGCAGGACCTGATCCCGACCGAGTGCCACGAGCGTCTGACGGCCGAACACGAGTCGGCGACGGCGGACACGGCCCTGAAGGCCGGGTTCGCCCGGGCGCGGTCGGACCACGGCTGGCAGACCGGTCACGGCATGGGTGAGGGATGGCTCAGCCTGCGCAAGGGCAACTGGACGGCTGCGACCGTCCTTCCGGGTGCCTCGGGTGCGGACGCGTCCCCCACGTCGATGATCGTGATCACGCTGATGTGCGACGGCGGCCGCTCGAAGTCGTCACCTCGAACGGAATCCCCGCGGCCGTCCCCCGCCTCGTCCTAGGGCCTGTCCGGCGCGTCAGGTGACCGTCGCGACCCTGCGTGGACAGAACATCTCTAGTCGCCGGTCGTGCCGTCGAGCATCTCGCGCAGGATGTCCAGGTGGCCGTTGTGGCGGGCCGTCTCCTCGGTGAGGTGGAGGAGGATCCAACGCAGGTCGACATGGAGACCGTCGCGGATGGCTCGCTCGGCCTGGGCGTCCAGGTCGTTCCCGACGACCAGTTCGCGGTAGCGGGCGCTCTGTTCGGCGTATTCGTCGAGCAACCGGGTGAGCGGGAAGTCGACGGCGATGCGCATCTCGCGGTCGGGGTCCTCCTCGGTCCAGGGGCCCCGGTCCTCCTCGCCGAGGAAGACCACTTGGAACCAGTAGTACTCGACCCAGCGGAGGTGGTTGATCACGCCGCTCATGGTCATCAGCGGTGAGCCCGGCAGGAGAGCCTTGCGTGCGTTCTCCGCGGAGACGCCTTCGCATTTGGCGCGAGCGGTGTCCCGTGCGTAGTCGAGAAACGTGGTGAGCTGTGTGCGCTCGTCCCACGCGGGCGGTGTGTCGTCGATTCTTGTCATCGCGCGAAGCGTCCCCGATCACCGAGGCCGATGTCGAGGCATTAAACGCCGGGCCCACCCTGCTCCTGTGGCTGCCAGGTCATCCTGGCACGTCCGGTCCACCAGTCAGGCATGCCGATCATCTTCTGATGTCTTCCGGGACCGCGCTTCCACGGGTTGCCGCAGAATCGTCCTGAGCTTTGCGGGGTCGGTCCTGCGTGGGTCGCTGAGGTAGATCTCGTGGTGCAACCCCGCCTCCCGCAAGTTGTTGGCGGGGAGGTACTCGTGGTGCAGCCTGGTCAGGATCGGGGTCTCGTCGTCGTAAGAGCCGATGTGGAGGACCTGGGCGCTGGTGCCCTCGTGCAGCGTCTCTGACCGAACGTCCGGAATCGCCGGAAGGTTCTTCTTGGTCAGGGCGGTGCGCTTGGCGTCTTCGAGCATGCCGTCAGTGATCCAGTCGGGGACGTTGATGAGCAGTCTCCACCGCCAGTTGTCCTTGAGCCTGGCCAGGAAGTCGTCCATGTCGTCCGCCCACCACAATCCCTCGAGCGGGCCCACGACGAAGTCCCTGCCGAGATCGCCTTTGCTCGCGAACTTCGCGGTATAGGCGACCGCGTAGAGCGCCTCGACCGCGTGGCGGTACGCGGCGGTGGTGTTCGGGTCGCCGTGGCCGTCGACGGCGAGGAAACGGAGTTCGGGGATGTCGACGAGCTCCCAGTCGGTGTTCTTGGGCGCGTAGCACTTCTTGAGCTCGCGCTTGACGTCGTACTTGGTAGTCATGCCGAGATCGTAGGGAGCCGGCCGAGCAATACGGCGGGGCGGCGTACGGGGCGACGCGTCGCAGGCTGGACCTGACCTCCGGCGGAGCCCTCGAGGTGATCCGGCTCACACCCTGTCACAGCCACCGATGGCGCGGTGTCTTGAGGCCGAACACCTGGAAACGGAGGAGGCACCATGACTGGGAACACGCAGGTGGCCGTGATCGGTGGCGGTTACGCGGGCGTGATGGCCGCGAACCGGCTGACGCAGCGCGACGACGTGACCGTGACGCTGATCAACCCGCGCCCCGACTTCGTCCACCGGGTCCGCCTGCACCAGCTGGTGGGCGGGTCCGACGACGCGATCGTCGCCTACCAGGACGTCCTGGCCGAGGGCGTCCGCCTGGTGATCGACACCGTGACCCGGATCAACGCGGCCGAGCGCAGCGTGACGATGGCGGCCGACGGCCCGCTCGACTACGACTACCTGATCTACGCCGTGGGCAGTGGCAGCGCCGAACCGGGCGTGCCGGGGGCGGCCGAGTTCGCCTACCCGATCGCCACCCTGGAGGAGGCACAGCGCCTGCGGTCGGTCCTCGACGCGACGCCCGCGACCGCCCCGATGACGGTCGTCGGAGCCGGCCCGACCGGGATCGAGACCGCCGCAGAGCTGGCGGAGCAGGGCCGCCGGGTGACCCTGGTCTGCGGCGGCGTTCTCGGCCCGTACCTGCACACCCGGGGCCGGCGCTCGGTTGCGAAGCGGCTGGCCGAACTCGGTGTGACGGTCATCGACGGCTCCGGCGCGAAGGTGACGGCGGTGACCCGCGAAGCCGTGCGGCTCGCTGACGGCAGTGAGCTGCCGAGCGAGGTCACCGTCTGGACCGTCGGCTTCGGCGTTCCCGACCTGGCCGCGCGCAGCGGGCTGAGCACCGACGCCGTGGGCCGCCTGCTCACGGACGAGACGCTCACGAGCGTGGACGACACGCGCATCGTCGCGGCCGGGGACTCCGCGGCGCCGTCCGGCCTGCCGTTGCGGATGAGCTGCCTGAACGCGACGCCCCTGGGCGCCCGGGCCGCCGACACGGTGCTCAGCCGGCTCGCGGGCGAGCAGCCGGAGAACCTTCACCAGTCGATGTACGCCCAGTGCATCAGCCTGGGGCGAAGCGCGGGCATCTACCAGTTCGCCAACAGGTCCGACGTCGCGGTGTGGCTCCACATCGACGCCGGCCTGGGCGCCAGGATCAAGGAATTCGTCTGCAAGAGCATCCCCAAGCACCTGTCCGGAGAGGCGCACAAGCCGGGCTCGTTCAGCCTGCACCGCATGCCGGGAGGTGTCGCCAAGCGCCAGCAGCTGCTGCGGGCCGACCGCGCCGAGGCACCGGCCGCCGCCGGCCGGGCAGCCTGACCGGTGCGTGCTGCGAGGACCACGGGGGCGGGCACCCTGCCTCGTCGTGTGACCGGTCAGCCCGGCAGGGCCGGGCCGGTCACCCGCACGGGCCGCTCTCCTTCGGACCGTGGAGGCTGCGGCCGCTCCCGTGGTCAGGGGCGGTACCGGTCGTCGACGCTGTCCCGCCGCCGGGCCCGCGAGCACCCGGAGCTGTGATTTCTCAGCGCCAGGTCGCGTTTGTGTCACTGCGTGGGCGTGTCTGCGCCCCGTGAGCACGGCAGGCGAAGACGATCTCATGGCACCCGCACCACGCGCGGGCTTCGCATCCCGCACGCACGCACGAAGGAGATCATCAATGGCCACCGGCACCGTGAAGTGGTTCAACCCGGAAAAGGGCTTCGGCTTCATCGAGCAGGACGGCGGCGGGCCCGACGTGTTCGTCCATTACTCGGCCATCGCCAGTACCGGATTCCGAGAGCTCTCGGAGGGGCAGAAGGTCCAGTTCGACGTCACACAGGGGCCCAAGGGGCCCCAGGCGGAGAACGTCACGCCCGCCTGACCCTTCCGCCACCGTAGGCAAAAGCGGCCGGGGGGGGGGGGGGGGGCCCCCCCCCCCCCCCCCCCCCCCCCCCCCCCCCCCCCCCCCCCCCCCCCCCCCC